>NZ_BAAGIE010000004.1:0-183780 GCF_054658275.1 Sessilibacter sp. MAH3
AATTTCAATCACTTACCGTTCTTGAAATTGGCGACACATCCTTGTGTCGCGAGAAACTCTGGTTAATCAGAGTTTCCAATACGCTATTAAGGTTTTGAACGTATCTGGAGTTGTATTTTTCGAGCTTGGCCTCTGATTAAATCAGAAATACATTAATCAGAGGCTGTTTGTTTATGAATACATGTAAGTTAAAACAGGCCAGATTAGATTATTGGATATTAGATTAGCGTTCAGAAATCTGTATTCCGGCTACACCCCAGTCTTGCGCATCAATTTCTTCAATTACGACATGTGTGGATGCAGGTGGTTTATCCATAACTTCGGTCATCACCTCGGTCAAGCGTCGAATAAGTTCGGCTTTTTTAGCTTTATTTTTTTCATTTTTTATAAGTTTTACATTGATAAATGGCATGGGCTGCTCCTTTTCTACTGAGATGAATGTCCTCACCAGTTTAGCATGTGCGGTTTGGTTTCAGGGCGTTAATTTTGAAACTATCAGTTAAATGAAAGGGTATTTTTAATAGGTCGGTATTTGAATACCTTACTAACTTTGTTGGCTGTTTTTAATAAACCTTGATTAATTTATTAATGATTTAAACAAGGTTTTTTTACCAAAATTTGTGACGTTAAATCATTTTGTATTTAAAAATATTTTTAATTAACGCAGTATGGCAATAGGTGCATTACATGAAATTAAATAAAATAGCTTTAGGTGTTTTTAGTGCAATTACAGCAGTTTCTGTACAGGCGCAGGTAACCAGTTTTACCGGTTATGCTGCGCATGGCGTGAATTTCTATAACGGTAGCCGAATTGGCGATTATTCCAGTGTTTCTCCAACTATTGGACAGTTATTCCAAACACCTCGTGAGGTTGGCTTTTTAGACCCAAATCCAGACGCCATTGATGCTGGCATCATCACCCCTGAAACCGATCGCAGTACTTTAATCGCAACAACCAGTGGTTTTTTAGATTTCTTTAATCCTGGTGGTGCAATTGACCAAAGCTTAGTGAATCAACCATTAGGTAATATTGGCAATAACTTTTTTGGATTTGGCAGCGTTGATGATCGCGTTGTTCTTCCTTCTTTCCCTGAAGGTCCTGCTGAGCCGGAGCCTACTCGTCGCGAAGGTTTGGTTGAAAACCCAACCGTTGGTCAATGGGAACAAATTAATGGCTTATTAACCGTGAAATCTAAAGATGATGGTACCTCAGTTGTGCGTATCACCATTCGCGATGCGTTCCCTGATGCTGTCTATACTTTCTGGGATGCCGGTGCCTATTCACCTCTGAGTTCTGAAGAGTCAGGTTATGTTATTCCTTTAGGCGGTGTACCAAATGTGGCGGTTACCAACTCTGAAGGTTGTGCGTTTAAAGAATTTGAAGTGCCATACGATCTTGTCCGAGCTTGTGAAACCGGTGCTAGTTCGTGTACCAGTTTTGTGGCTGGATTCTATCACTGGGACGGCCAGCTTTACGGTGCTTCTCCGGCAGCTACCTTTGCAAACGCGCCTACCGGGGTTTATGCCGGCGTACAAATGATTTGGCCGATTGCTGGTGATTTATTGCAAGAACCAGCTCGTCAGTTTACTAAGCCAAGAGTGCACGGCTGTTTTGGTCCAAAACCATTTTTAGAATAAGTTAATTAAATGCTGTGAAGAGATTGAAAATGTAATGTTCAATTTCTTCACAATTTTAATCACTTAATGTTCTTGAAATTGATGACCCATTCTTAGTATTGAAGGAAACTCTAAGTTAATTAGAGTTTTTTATACTCCAATTACGGCGCAGTTTTTAGGGACAATTTTTGCGTTTTTGTAGTGTTTCTTTTGTTTGAATTTTTACCTAATTTTGTACCGTTACATAATTAAAGAATTGTTCTTTTTTTAAATTATCCCTTCTCTTAAATTTCTCCTTTTTTAAATTCTCCAATCTTTTAACGGCGCCATTATAAAAACGCCTTGTATAAAAATGCGTGTTATTGAATCTATCAAAAATAGATAAAACTACTGGTTTTTTATAGCCGTTTTGATTTTAAATATCTGAGTATGTTGTGTTATCTCTTAATTTCTTTAGGGTTTATCACATTTATGTTGAATCTATTTCAACATCAACAGCTAAGGCTTGTGATTGTCACCGATGGGTGTTATGAGTTCAACTTGGCGTTTTGAAGTTGATTATTTCTAAATTAACTTAATTACTTTTCGTTTAATTGATTAACAGGTACTTGAATTATGACAAAAATGTCTGCCGGTGATACTTTCCCCTCAATTACCGTCGCTAAATTGGGTGGTGGTGAGTTAACTCTTGGTAAAGCGGAGGGTGAATGCGACTGGTCTTTGATAGTTGTCTATCGTGGTAAGCACTGCCCAATTTGCACGAATTATTTAAAAACACTAAACGGTCTTACTAAAGAATTAAAAGCACTGAAAGTGTCTGTAGCTGTGGTTTCTGCCGATTCTAAAGAACAAGCAGAAATGCAAATGGAATTAGTAAGCCCGGAATATCCCGTTGGTTATGGTCTTAGCATTGAGCAAATGCAAGCGTTGGGACTGTATATTTCTGAGCCTAGATCAGAAAAAGAAACCGATCACATTTTTGCTGAGCCCGGTTTATTTGTTGTGAATGAAAAAGGCAGCACTCATCTTGTTGATATTTCTAATGCACCTTTCTTGCGTCCTGATCTGAGTATGATTGTTGGAGGAATTACTTTTATTCGTAACCCTGAAAACAATTATCCAATTCGTGGCACCTACGTCGGTTAGCAGAATTATCTCAGCTCTGCGGCTGTATAGTTTTGTGCACGTGCCGGTAGTATTTGATCTACCGGCAGGTAAATAATTTAGTCGTTATCTAAGCCCAGTTTTTTTAGGCGATAACGTAACGATCTAAAGGTGATGCCGAGCGATTTTGCGGTAGAGGTTCGATTCCAACGATTTTCTTCCAGTGCGCTGAGCAATATTTCTTTTTCAATTTCTTCGAGATATTCGTCGATCGAAACACTTCCATCGTAGCCTGCAATTTGTCCAGCATCGCCGCTTCTTTTTGTGGATTTTGGTAGCTGTTCTTTGTAGATGGGTGACAGTTGCAAATCTTGTTCGGTAATTTCGTTGTTATCACACAGGGTAAAAGCGCGTTCTAGAATATTTTCGAGTTCACGTACATTTCCGGGAAAGTCATAATTCAACAATGCTTGTTTGGCGGAATCTGATAAGTTCGCTTGGGGAGTCTGCATTTCTTCGGCGAAGCTTTTCAGAAAATAATCGGTCAGTAATAAAATATCGCCTTCCCGCTCGCGAAGCGGTGGTACGGATACTTCAATTACGTTTACTCGATAATACAAGTCGGCTCGAAATAATCCGTCTTGGATGGCTTTGGGTAAATCTTTGTGACTTGCACTTAAGATGCGTACGTCAATTTTTGTTTCGACAGAATCGCCAATGGCTCGCACGGCTTTTTCTTGAATTGCCCGCAACAGTTTAACTTGCATATCTAAGGGGAGATCGGCAATTTCATCTAAAAATAAGGTGCCTCCGTTAGCCGCCTGAAATAAACCTTGTTTGTCGGTTTGGGCGCCGGTAAAGCTGCCTTTTTTGTAGCCAAAAAATTCACTTTCTACAAGATCGCTGGGAATTGCTCCGCAGTTGACGGCGATAAACGGTTTTTCAGCGCGTGGGCCTTGCAGGTGTATAGAGCGGGCTACCAATTCTTTACCGCTGCCGGATTCGCCGGAGATAAATACCGGTGCTTGGGATCTTGAGAGCTTTTTGATTTTGCCTTTTAGCTCGATAACGCCTTTAGATTGTCCTTTAATAAGCTCGCTATCGTTTACAACGCTTTCTGGTTCGGCGCTTGATAAACTCAGTGCGGAATTGACCAGTGCTCGGAGTTGTTCTAAATCGACAGGTTTATTAATAAAATCGAACGCACCGGCTTTCATTGCTTCGATGGCGGTATCCATATTGCCGTGAGCGGTAAATACCGCTACTGGCAGCTTTGGTTGCGTTAATTGCAGCTTTTTCACCAAATCAATGCCGTTGCCGTCGGGCAATTTCATGTCGGTAAGGCATAAATCGAAACGATTTTTTTCGAGCTGTTCGTCGGCGGCGTGAATATCTTTAGCTTTAAAGGCGACAATACCCATACGCGATAGGGTGATATCGAGTAGTTCGAGAATGTCTGGCTCGTCGTCAATAATCAGCGCGTGGTGGGGCATATGTATTACCTGAGATTAAAATACCTGTTGGGCGTGAGCAAAATTGATTTGAAAACAGCTTTGCTGGGCGTCGTTTTTGTAATAGGTCAAAGCTGCTTGGTTTAACTGACAAAGCTCACGACAAATGTATAAACCAAGGCCCGAACCGCTGTTTTCGGTGGTGTAAAACGGTTCGAAAATATGGTCGACGTGTTCATCATTAATTCCGGGGCCGTCATCGATTATTTTTAAGCAAGCGAGTTCGCTAGAATGCAGGGTGCTTAAAATTAATTTCATATGATAGTGACCGGTTTTTTTAAAGCTGTATCTCAAACCATTGTCTAGTAAGTTATTGAGCACTTGGCGCAGATGATTCAGGTCTATTTTAGCGAGTATAGACTGTTCTTCTAACTGTATGATTTCCAAGTCAATTTCTGGTCGAACCTGTTGTTGGTTGGTGAGCTTGTAATCTTCTATGTATTTAGGCAGCCATTCGACCAAATCAACAACCTCGGCTTGGCTCTGGCTGCGACGCGAGAGTTGTAGGGTGTTTTCAATAATCAGATTCACGCGTCTGGTGTGGTTGACAATAATGTCGAGCAGGCGTTGATCGGCGGGATTGAGGTCGGGTGCTTCCGCTAATAGTTGTGCGGCGTGACTAATGGCGCCCAATGGATTGCGAATTTCGTGGGCGATACTGGCCGTTAGCTGTCCTAATGATCCGAGTTTCAGTCTTTGCGCTTCTTGGGCCAGTTGGCGGTGGTCTTCAATAAATACCAAGGTGCCCGGATTGGTTGGTTCGCTCAGCTTGGCAAAATTAATTCGCACTTCACTTTTAGAATCTTCAACGACTATGGGTTTTAATTGTTGATTGGGAAATTTTTTCCAGTTTTCAAAATGCGTGGCAACAACAGGAATGTCTGAAAGGGTTTGTAGGTTGGCCTCTTCCAAGTTGGGTGTATGAATGTCGAGGCCAAGGAGTTTTTCTGCGGCGATATTAATTAATTGAATGTTGTGTTCGGCGTCGAAAACAATTACTCCGGTGCGCATTCTCGCAATGATTTGTTGGGAAATATCGATGGCCTTCGCTGCAAGATGTGCTTGGTCTTTTGCTTCCGCCGTGCTTTCGCGAATTCGTTGCGTTAAATAGTGGAATAAAATAACGGTCGCAAAAAATAAAATACCGAGAGCACCTGCTGAGAATAAATCGGCGGTATCGGCTTTGCTGGTTACGTTAGAGATGATGCTTTCCGCTAAGGTTGCAAGAGCTGCGAAGGCAGCGATACTGAACGACCACTGTCCTCGCAAGAATATCGCGCCGGTGGCTGTAGTAATGATCAGCAGATAGGTAATACCGCTTTGAATTCCGCCGCTGGCGTAGCTCATGGTGGTCAATGCCAACACATCGATGATGAGATAAAAAATCACCTGTGCGGTGGAAGGTTCAATACGAGCGATCCAAAGTCGTAACAAGATAAGTATGTTGAGACCAGTGTAGACGCTGGTGACGTACAAAAATAGGGATCGGTTAAATTCGCCCGGCACATCATCCAGTAAATCTGTGGTGTATAGCAGTAAAAATAAACTGCCTAGCGCGACACGATAATAGGTATAAATTCGCAATAAACCGTAGCTGTTGTTGGAGATATCAGAGCGATGCATAGTTAGCGAGCCTTATTACTGTTGGCGCAGATTGTAACAGTAGATCCAGATCTGAAACATTTTTCCTCCGTTTCTAATTTTCTTGTGTGCAATGGCAGAATGAGTTCCAGCGTCAAAGTGTTACAATTACTCCAGTTTTAATGTTCGCCCCAGTGCTATTTTCGAGGGTGTGAATGGATCGTAGCGAAGCGGGCTCTGAATTCACTAGGTCTGTTTTGTCGTAATTTAGTTGTGATGGTGGTTTAAGTGATAGAAAACAAAGCAGCGATTAATCTAGTGATGGCGCAGGTGAATTTTCTGGTAGGTGATATTCCAGGAAATGTCGAAAAGACGTTAAACGCTGTAACACGTGCGCGCGATCTTCACCACGCCAATATTATTGTCTTTCCGGAGCTGTCTTTGATCGGCTATCCGCCAGAAGACTTGTTGTTGCGCCCGAGCCTAGAAACTCGTATTTCTAAGGCCCTAGAAACGCTAAAGAACGAAGCTCCAGGTGATATTGCTTTGGTGGTGGGTTATCCACAGCTGATCGATGGTCATCTGTATAACATGGCTGGGGTAATCTTTAACGGTGAGTTAATTGCGCAATATCGCAAGCAATGTTTACCCAATTACCGTGTGTTTGACGAGAAGCGTTACTTTAGCGCCGGAAGCGAAGTTTGTGTGTTCGAGCTTTTTGGCGCTAAGTTTGCGCTGAGCGTTTGTGAAGACATTTGGTTTTCAGAACCCATGGCTCAGGCGAAAGCCGCAGGGGCGGAGTTTATGCTTAACCTAAATGCGTCACCGTTCCATCGTGGAAAATCAAACGAACGAGAAAACCTGCTTGAACAGCGCGCTCTAGAAGGTTCGATGCCGGTGATCTACACCAATCTTGTAGGTGCTCAAGACGAATTGGTATTCGATGGCGGCTCCATGGTGGTCAATGCCAAGGGTGCAAAGGTTTATCAGGCACCATTTTTTGAAGAAGGCTTGTATTGCGTGAGTTTGCAACGCGGTGACTCTCTGTTGGCATCGCCCGCTGAATCATCACCGGTACCGCATGAGCTAGAGTCCATATACAACGCTCTGGTTTTGGGTGTGCGCGACTATGTTAATAAGAATGGTTTTAAAGGCATTGTGCTTGGTTTATCTGGTGGTATCGATTCGGCGTTGACCTTGGCAATTGCTGTAGATGCACTGGGTAAAGATCGTGTCGAAGCGGTGATGATGCCTTTTCGATACACCAGTGATCTTTCCAAAAATGACGCCGCTGATGAAGCTCAGCGTTTAGGTGTTCGTTATCAATCGATCAGTATTGAAGCGACCTTTGACAGCTTTATGGCAAGCCTTGCCGAAGAGTTTGCCGGTACTGAGCGAGATACGACCGAAGAAAACCTGCAAGCGCGTATTCGCGGTGTGATTTTGATGGCGATTTCCAACAAGAAACGCTATCTGGTGCTTACAACCGGTAACAAAAGTGAAGTAGCTGTAGGTTATTCGACTCTTTATGGCGATATGGCTGGCGGCTTTGATGTCTTAAAAGACGTGCCTAAAGTGGATGTGTTCGAGCTGTCTAAATACCGTAATACCATCAGTGAGGTTATTCCGGTCAGTGTTATTGAGCGACCACCATCTGCGGAGTTGGCACCGGATCAAAAAGACCAAGACAGCCTTCCTCCCTACGAGGTGTTGGATGAGATCTTGTATCGTTACGTAGAGCTGGACGAAAGCTCGGACACTATCATTGCCGCGGGTTTTGACGGAGACACCGTACGTAGAGTTTTACGCTTGGTGGACATCAACGAGTACAAGCGACGTCAAGCACCGGTGGGGCCACGTATCAGTCAAAGAGGCTTTGGTCGCGATCGCCGTTATCCAATTACCAACGGTTGGAAAATTGGTGAATAAGAGCAGGTATGCGCTGTAAATCTTACACATAAAAAAACCGGCAAAAGCCGGTTTTTTTTATACGTTGATTTTGAGCCTTAGTTAAACAGGCCGAAGCTCAGTTTACTTGCCCAAGAGCGAGATTGTTCGGCTTGCTTGTTATCTTGTTTGGCAACTTGTTGGGGTTTGTCCAGATAAACGGAGTTGTAAATTTCCCGTGAGTCGTAGGCTGGTGTATCGGGTTTTTCAAACAGACCTAATGTTAAGGTGCTCAACCAAGAGCGATCATCATCAACACTTGAATCCGCGTATTTGAAGCTGCCATCGTTATTTAAAGCAGGATGCTCAGGATAGTTTTGTGCAAGAACCTCGCGGTTTTGCTCGGCCAAGTCATCTTTACCCAAAAACTTATAGGCTTGAACCATAACCGCCAAGCCATCAGGTACCGCTGGGGTTTTTTGGAAGTTTTCAACCACATAGCGGCCACGGTTTGCGGCGGCTAAGTAAGCACCACGCTCGAAGTAGTAGTTAGCAACGTGAATTTCGTAGCGCGCCAAAAGGTTACGCAAATAAATCATGCGCTTTTTGGCATCGGGTGCGTAGGTGCTGTTCGGGAATTTAGCCAACAGTTGTGAAAAGTGCGCGAAAGATTCGCGGGCCGGGCCGGGATCACGACGAGTTAGATCGGTTGGTACAAAGCGCTCAAACAAACCCTTGCCTTCTGTAAAGGTCGCTAAGCCTTTCATGTAGTAGGCATAGTCAACTTGTCGGTGTTGCGGGTGCAGGCGAATGAATCGATCGGCAGCAGCAATTGAAGCTTCTACTTCGTAGCTTTTGTAATAGGCGTAAATCAATTCAAGCTGAGCTTGTTCTGCGTAGTTGCCAAACGGAAAATTCTCTTCAAGCAGTTGCAGGTTTTGAATAGCCGTGTCCCATTGACCTGATCTTAAAAATCGTTGGGCTGCGTCATAAAGCAGTTTTTCGGTGGTATTTTCGCCGATTTTTTCGGTTTTATCTTCTTTTGAACCAAACAGCGAACATCCGCTTAAAAGTAACAAGGAAAAAGCCACAACAATTGAAGTAATACGCATAGATTCTTTCATCAAAAACAAAAAAGTAAGTGTTAAGCCACAAGCATTTATACTGAGGTGCGTGATTGGTATTCAAATCACGAACTCTATTAGGCTGTTTTATCAAATGCTTTGAGTATGTCAACCTTGACCAAGTTCACACAGAGCAATATTTAATCACAGTGCTTGATAAGACCCAAGCAGAGATTTGGTTTTTAGTAAGACTCATCGAGTCAGGTTTCTATTCAGTGATATCATAGAGAAAGCTGAGCAAAAGCTCTGTAGCCCATCGCTTGGACTTAGACACAAATCGATGCTTTCTAATAGAGGCAATGGGTTAAAAAGATCACTTAGTGCTATTATGGCACGTTTAACTTTGTTGTAATCCCATGACGTCCTCAGAAAAAATCTCTCAAGCGGCAACTGCCCAAATCGAACATCGTGGTTACAGATTGGATCAGGTGGCTGCACAACTGTTTCCCGACTTTTCACGCTCGCAATTGCAAGAGTGGATTAAGTCTGGAGAGCTTCAAGTCAATCAAAAAGCCGCAAAAGCCAAAGACAAGCTGTTTGGCGGTGAATTGCTTTCTCTCGAAACCGAACTCAAGCCTAAAGGCGAGTGGCAGGCCGAAGAGATCGATCTGGATATTGTTTATGAGGATGATCACCTGCTAGTGATTAATAAACCCGCTGGTCTTGTGGTTCATCCTGCTGCAGGTAATCACCAGGGTACTTTATTGAATGCGCTTTTGAATCATAATAAAAACTTAGAGCTGCTACCGCGAGCGGGAATTGTTCATCGTCTTGATAAAGACACCACGGGTTTGATGGTTGTCGCCAAAACTCTGGCAGCACATAACGACCTAATCGCACAGTTACAGGAGCGATCTGTCAGTCGTGAATATGAAGCCATTGCTATTGGCACCATGACAGGTGGTGGTTGTGTTGATGAGCCAATTGGTCGCCATCCAAAACAGAGAACCATGATGGCAGTTGTTCGTGACGGTAAAGAAGCGATTACTCACTATCGTTTGGTTGAGCGTTTTGTTGGACACACGCATCTTCGATTGAAGCTCGAAACCGGTCGTACCCATCAGATTCGTGTTCATATGGCGCATATTCGTCATCCATTGGTGGGTGATCATACCTACGCGGGTCGATTCAAAATTCCTAAAGGCTCCACCGACGAACTTATCGAAGTTCTAAAGAGTTTTCCTCGCCAAGCATTACACGCAGCACAGTTGGGCCTAATTCATCCTGAATCGGCGGAGTACATGCAATGGCAGGCACCGTTACCGGAAGATTTTGATTTGCTATTGCAGGCACTGCGTAAACACACCAAAGAATATAATCAAGACCTGTGAAGCCATCGTTTGTTTATGAGCCTGCCGTGCCTTGGCCGAGCAATGTTCGAGCCTTGGTTACCGCTCGATCGGGCGGTGTTAGCGTCGGCGGATGTGAGTCATTTAATCTAGCGGTTCATGTAGAGGATGACCCAAAAGCCGTCGCAGCTAATCGATTCGCTTTAGAGCAATACTTGGTAGGTTCTAAACCTATGTGGTTGAAACAGGTGCATGGTTTAAGAGTTGTCGATCTCGATGCGGTTTCTGATTTTCAAGCAGATCAAATCGAGGCCGACGGCTCCATAACAGCTGCGCTGAATAAGGCTTGTGCGGTTTTAACCGCAGATTGTTTACCGATACTCTTGGCAAGCTCCGATGGGTCTCAAGTGGCAGCAGTTCATGCTGGTTGGCGCGGCTTAGCCGATGGTATTCTCGGTCGAGCCATTAATGCATTTGTTCAACCTGCCCAAGATTTAATCGCGTATTTAGGCCCAGGTATCAGTCAATTGCATTACGAGGTTGGAGGAGAAGTGATTGATCAGGTATTGGCTCGTGGCAAACAATTTAGCCATCAATATTTATCAACGTGTTCAGAACAAACCAAAAATTCCTTTGCCGATGCGTTAGAAGGTAGTTTTACGGCGAGTTTGAATCTTAAGCCTAATAAATTTCAGCTCGATTTGTACGCGATCGCTAAAGCTCAATTGACCGCTTTAGGCGTTCAGCAGATCTACGGTGGAGATTATTGTACCTTCTCTGACGATCGCTGGTATTCCCATCGGCAGAATCCTCAAAGTGGCCGATTTGCCAGTCTAATTTGGAAAATAAGTTAGTCTTTACTACGTCACGTCGTTTTATCGACTCGGCTGAAAGACGCGATGGCGCGCCTAAGCGGAGGGTTTTGGGACGCAGCATTGATTTTCAAGGTTTTTCGCTTACTATATTTTTTGCTACAAATCAAATAAATATCCATTCCCAAACTTGTATTCTCTCCACTGAACTCCCATTTAGTGAATCAATGATGCCTTAAACGGCTGTATTTATAGATTTCGCCCTAAGCGGGCTGCTAGAGGATGTTATGAGAATCGATCGTTTAACGAACCAATTACAAACAGCTCTTGCCGATGCGCAATCTTTGGCGATCGGTCGAGATCACAACCAAATTGAGCCCACCCACACCTTGCTAGCCATGCTAGACCAGCAAGGCGGCTCGGTTCGACCACTGCTTGCCCAGGCTGGTTTTGACGTAACCGGTTTGCGCAATGCGTTACTAAAAGACCTCGAAAACTTCGCTCGAATTCAAAATCCTACCGGTGATATTCACATGTCGCCTGAGTTGGTGCGCTTATTTAATCTTGCCGATAAACAAGCGCAAAAAGCGGGCGACAAATTTATTTCTAGTGAATCCCTGCTGATTGCAGCTCTGGACGACGCCAACAGTAGTTTGGGCAAGGCGCTGAAAAACTTTGGTCAGCAACAGCGTTTGAAAGACGCGATTACCAAGGTTCGTGCAGGGGAAACTGTGGATAATCCAGATGCAGAAGGTAATCGTCAGTCTTTAGAAAAGTTCACGGTTGATCTTACCGCGCGCGCCGAGGCCGGCAAGCTTGATCCAGTGATCGGACGGGACGATGAAATTCGCCGTACCATTCAGGTTTTACAGCGTCGTACCAAAAATAATCCGGTGCTAATTGGTGAGCCCGGCGTGGGTAAAACCGCCATTGTTGAAGGTCTGGCGCAACGTATTATCAACGGTGAAGTGCCCGAAGGTCTTAAGAACAAACGATTGCTTTCATTGGATTTGGGGGCGTTGCTTGCCGGAGCCAAGTTCCGCGGTGAATTCGAAGAACGCTTGAAGTCGGTTTTAAACGAACTTGGCAAGCAAGAAGGCCGGGTGATCTTGTTCATCGATGAAATCCATACCATGGTCGGTGCTGGTAAGGCCGAAGGCGCTATGGATGCTGGCAACATGCTCAAGCCAGCGTTGGCACGCGGTGAATTGCATTGTGTGGGTGCGACCACGCTGGATGAATATCGCCAGTACATTGAAAAAGATGCCGCTCTGGAGCGTCGCTTCCAAAAAGTGTTGGTCGATGAACCCAGTGAAGAAGATACGGTTGCAATCTTGCGGGGTTTAAAAGAACGTTACGAGCTGCACCACGGTGTTGATATCACCGACCCGGCAATTGTCGCCGCGGTTAAGTTGTCGCAACGCTACATTACCGATCGCCAGTTGCCCGATAAGGCCATCGATCTTATCGACGAGGCCGCCAGTCGAATCCGAATGGAAATCGACTCTAAACCTGAATCCATGGATCGTCTAGAACGACGTTTGATTCAGTTAAAAATCGAGCGCGAAGCCGTTAAGAAAGACGAAGACGAAGCTTCGAAAAAACGCCTAGCCAAAATCGATGATGATATTAGCCATATAGAACGTGAATACGCCGATCTAGAAGAAGTTTGGCGCGCAGAAAAGGCTGCGTTACACGGCTCTCAAGAAATAAAAAGCGCGTTGGAGCAGGCGCGATTGGATTTAGAAGCAGCGCGCCGCGCCGGTGATTTGGGCAGAATGTCCGAATTGCAGTACGGCATCATTCCAGATCTGGAAAAACAGTTGGGAATGGCCTCGCAAGTTGAAACCCAAGAAATGAAGTTGCTGCGCAATAAGGTCACCGATGAAGAAATCGCGGAAGTAGTTTCGAAATGGACGGGCATTCCCGTGGCGAAAATGCTGGAAGGTGAGCGCGAAAAGCTACTTCGCATGGAAGACGGTTTGCACAATCGTGTGATTGGTCAGCAACAAGCGGTTGAAGCTGTGTCGAACGCGGTGCGTCGCAGTCGAGCGGGCCTGGCTGATCCAAATCGACCCAACGGTTCGTTCTTGTTTTTGGGGCCAACCGGTGTTGGTAAAACCGAGCTTTGTAAAGCGTTAGCGGAGTTCTTGTTTGATACCGAAGACGCCATGGTTCGCATTGATATGTCTGAGTTTATGGAGAAACATTCCGTGGCTCGACTCATTGGTGCGCCGCCCGGCTACGTAGGTTACGAGGAGGGTGGTTACTTAACCGAAGCTGTGCGCCGTAAACCTTACTCGGTATTGTTGTTGGATGAAGTCGAAAAGGCGCATCCCGATGTGTTCAACATTTTGCTGCAAGTATTAGAAGATGGCCGTTTAACGGATGGCCAAGGTCGCACTGTCGATTTCCGCAACACCGTGATTATTATGACGTCGAACTTGGGTTCTGATGTTATTCAGGAGATGTCTCGATCGACAGCGACTTCAGACCCAGAGTTGATCAAAAGTGCGGTGCTAGAGGTAGTAGGCAATCATTTCCGCCCAGAGTTTATCAACCGTATTGATGAGGTTGTGGTATTTGATCCGCTATCGATGAATCAAATACGCGGTATTGCCGATATTCAATTGCAAAGACTGCGCAAACGTTTGGCTGATCGAGATTTGGGCATCGAAATTGCCGAACCTGTGATGGAAAAGCTTTGTGCCGCGGGTTTTGACCCGGTTTATGGTGCAAGGCCGCTGAAACGAGCTATTCAGCAGTTGCTTGAAAACCCACTTGCTCAACATGTGTTGGCTGGGAAATTTTATGCAGGCGATACCATTCGGGTTGGTTTAGACGGCGAAAAGCTCTCTTTTGACCGAGAGTAACAGGGTTGTAGTTAGCTTGACGCAAACCTGAAAAGCGCGGGGTGATCCGCGCTTTTTATTTTTTTACCAAGTTTTATTTTTTTTGCCAAGAATGTAATTAAGCGCCGCCGCACTCTTTATTGAGTACGTTTTTAAACTTCTCTTTGCGGTCGTTCACTTCTTCTTCGCTTAAAAAGCGAATTTCCCCGTTTTCATCTTTCTCTCGAACACGCACAAAGGTGTTCAACGACTCTAGATTTTTACGCGCGATATCACAGCGAGCCTTTTTAGCGGCCTGTTCTTCTGGGCTTAAAGACTCATCCTGAGCCGCCTGTTGACGCTTAGCTTCGGCTTGGGCGGTGGGCGATTGATATTGCACAGGGCTATTACCGGGCGCGACATTCGAGCGTATTTTCTCCGCATTGGTCACATTCGTTGGCGGGTGTTCGGCATAATGAGTAACTCCGTCTTTGTCAGTCCACTTGTATAAGGTGGCGGCGTAAACCGAGCTGGTTGCAAACAACGCAAACGATACTGCTGCACAAAACTTTGTTAAGTTTTTAGAGGATTTAAGAGTGAATGCGGTGGGGTCTGAGGCAAATCGACGAAAACTGATCATAGTGTTTAATCAAATGGCAGATTTAAAAGTTAACTATAGCGTTTTGTGTCGCACAAAAGTACGGACGATTACACGAAATCTAAGATGCTTTGGAAATTATCTCTCCGACCTTGACTTTGGCCGTTAAATCCACAAAATGTCCGGTTCTCATGATGGCGTGTAGGCTCTTCAGCCAACCTAGACAGGTGCCTACCCCGGGCGGGTCAAAATCTCGCCTTACCATCCTCATGCGGAGCCGCGTTCACCAACGTTGCCTGTGTGTCGATACGACTAAAACGCGTGTCTTCATTCAGAGCATTCGCAAAAACTAATTATCTCATTATTAATAGTGGGGCTGTTTCTTGTATGCAAGAGATCGCAGCCTAGTCGCTATTGGTGAAATGTGGGCTCGCTTTGTTAGAGCCGACCGAATGCAAACCTAACCGACAAAGAGGACTTAACGTGGAGATGCTATCTGGTGGAGATATGCTCGTTCGCGCTTTGAAAGACCAAGGCGTTGAACACGTCTTTGGCTACCCAGGCGGAGCTGCTCTTCATATTTACGACGCAATTTTCAGACAGCAAGATGTGCAACACATTTTGGTGCGCCACGAGCAAGCAGCAGCCCATGCTGCTGATGCCTACACGCGCGCCACGGGTAAAGTCGGTACAGTCCTGGTCACTTCTGGCCCAGGTGCAACCAACACAATTACCGGTATTGCAACAGCGTACATGGATTCGATCGCCATGGTGGTCCTGTCTGCACAGGTTGTCTCTGATAAAATTGGTGAAGATGCGTTCCAAGAGACCGACATGGTTGGTGTGTCTCGGCCAATCGTTAAGCACAGTTTTGTGATCACAGACCCAGCGGAAATTCCTGAAATTATTCGCAAGGCGTATTACATAGCCAGTACTGGTCGTCCTGGCCCGGTTGTTATCGATATTCCAAAAGACAAGACCGATCCAGCAACCAAATTCCCGTACGAATTTCCTGAGTCTGTAAAAATTCGTTCGTACAACCCGGCGGTTCGTGGTCACAGCGGGCAAATCAAAAAAGCCGTGCAGCTTTTGTTGGAAGCAAAGCGCCCAGTAATTTACGCCGGTGGTGGTGTGATTCAAGGTAATGCTAGCGGTTTGTTAACTGCGATTGCGCAAAAGCTCAATTACCCGGTGACTAATACGTTGATGGGTTTAGGTGCTTATCCCGGCACAGATCGTCAATTCGTGGGTATGTTGGGTATGCACGGTACTTTCGAGGCCAACACCGCAATGCATCACGCGGATGTTATTTTTGCGGTAGGCGCTCGCTTCGATGATCGTGTAACCAACACGCCAAACAAGTTCTGTCCGCACGCAAAGATCATTCATATTGATGTTGATCCTGCGTCAATTTCTAAAACCATCACTGCCGACATTCCAATCGTGGGTTCGGTAGAAAGTGTATTGGCAGAAATGCTGACCTTGATTGAGTCGTCGAAAGTTGAACCGCAAAAACCGGCGTTAAAAGATTGGTGGGCGCAAATTGATGGCTGGCGTGAACGACACGGTTTGTATACGGCTAATCGATTTGATACCAGCGGTGACAAACTTAAACCGCAAGAAGTTGTGCAGATGCTGCACAAGGTCACCAATGGCGATGCTTACATTTGTTCTGACGTGGGTCAGCATCAAATGTTCGCGGCTCAGTATTATCTGTTCGATAAACCACGTCGCTGGATCAACTCCGGTGGCCTTGGAACCATGGGTTTCGGTTTGCCAGCAGCCTTAGGGGTGCAGCTTGCCTTTAGAGATGAATGCGTTGTTTGTATTACCGGTGAAGGCAGTATTCAAATGTGTATTCAGGAGCTTTCAACGCTTACTCAATACCATCTGCCCGTTAAAATCATCTGTTTAAACAACCAAGCCCTTGGCATGGTTAAACAGTGGCAAGACATGCAGTACAGCAGCCGTTATTCCGAGAGCCTATACGAAGAATCGCTGCCTGATTTTGTAAAACTGATGGAAGCTTATGGCCACGTAGGTATGAAAGTTACCAAGCGTGAAGAGCTGGAAGAGAAAATGCGCGAATGCTTCGCTATGAAAGATCGTGTTGTGTTTATGGATGTCAGCGTAGATCCGCTTGAGCATGTTTATCCAATGTTGATCGCGCCTAACGGTTCCATGCGCGATATGTTGTTGAGCAAGACGGAGCGAACTTAATCATGCGTAGAATTATTTCAATTTTGATGGAAAACGCACCAGGTGCACTGTCACGAGTAGTCGGCTTGTTTTCACAGCGTGGCTATAACATTGAAACGCTAACGGTTGCACCAACCGAAGATCCAACCCTGTCGCGCTTGACGTTAACGACTCTGGGTGATGATCATAAACTTGAGCAAATCACTAAGCATTTAAACAAGTTAATTGATGTTGTAAAGCTTGTTGATTTAAGCGAAGGTTTTCACATTGAGCGCGAGATGATGCTGGTTAAGGTCAAAGCAACCGGCGCAGCACGAGCTGAGATTAAGCGTTGTACCGATATTTTTCGCGGCCAAATTGTGGATGTAACCCCAAGTGTTTATATCATTCAATTGATTGGTACCAGCGATAAACTGGATGCGTTTATTCAATCTTTGGGTGAGGTTGCGGTGATCGAAGTGGTTCGAAGCGGCGTTTCTGGTATCGCTCGTGGTGAAAAAGTGCTGTCTGCTTAAGTCAGTCATTTTTCCCATTGCAAACCGCTAAAAGCGAGGTAGTTTCTGCCTCGCTTTTTTTATGTCATTTTTCCCGAATTGAGCGCGAGAAATCTATCCTGTATAGTCGAAAATAACTTCTGTACAGGCTTGGTTCTGGGTTACTTGCATGTTAATGCTGGCGCCGAACGCTAATAATTGTTCAACAACCTATTTAGGACGTTAGTTATGGATTGGACCCAGTGCGATTATTTGGTGGTAATTGTCAATTACAAAACACCGCTACGCACCATAGATTGCTTGAATGAATTATCCAAAGAAGTGGATAAAATCCCAAACACATGTGTTGTTGTTGTCGATAACGACTCCCAAGATGATTCTTGCAGTATCATTGATTCACACATTAAAGCGCAGGGCTGGAATTGGGCATTTGCTTTGCAGGCGCCCAAAAATGGCGGCTATGCGTATGGAAATAATTACGCAATCCGCCAAGCACTAGAAAGCGATTCTCCTCCAGATTATTTCCATTTATTAAATCCCGATACCGAAGTTCGCGAAAACGCACTCGTTATTCTTAAAGACTTTTTAGAAGCGCATCCAAAAGCAGGCATTGCCGGTGGTTGTTTTGAAAATCCAGACGGCTCTTTATGGCAAATCGCGTTTCGTTTTCCTTCCATATTGAGCGAAATTGATCGCGGCTTGAAGTTGGGTGTGGTTACTAAACTGCTCAACAATCATATTGTGCCGCGAGAAATGTCTGATAAAGCCGAACAGGTTGATTGGTTGCCGGGTGCAAGCATGCTGGTGCGTAAAGAGGTTTACCAAACGGTCGGGCTTATGGATGAAACCTATTTTCTTTATTACGAAGAGACGGATTTTTGCTTGGCAGCCAATCGTGCGGGTTGGGAATGTTGGTATGTGCCAGAAAGTCGAGTAATGCACATCGCTGGAGACAGTACCGGAGTGAATTCTGCCGACACTAAGCCTAAGCGTACGCCTAAATATTTATTTGATTCACGTCGTTATTATTTTTCAAAAAATTATTCTGTTTTCTACGCGGCTTTTGCTGACATATTTTGGATTGCCTGCTTCGCACTTTGGCGATTACGCCGAAAAATTCAGGGTAAAACAGACACAGATCCACCACATCTTCTTTCCGACTCAATCAAAAACAGTGTTTTTGCTAAGGGTCCCAACATTTCCTAAATCTAACTTTAGCTGGTGGATTATTTTTTTAATCGACCAGCTAGATCTCTTGCTAATTCATCAACATTGGGGTGTTTTAAAATACCCAAATGGTCGCCGGGAATGGTCTTTACTGTTAAATTTTTCAGATATTTTGACCAGCCTCTGGAGCTTTCAAAAGTAGATCTAGGATCACTTTCGCGCGCTTGATAAAACACTACTTCGCCCGAATACGTAGGTGGAATGTAGTTTTGTGTAAGTATAAGTCGGGCTTTTTCTGCTATATCAAATTGAGGAGATGCGGTTGTATTCGTAGCAATATTTTTTTTGTTATTTAAAATGTGTGATTTTACTTTTTGATAAAGTTTTTGTGGAGTCGATGCTAAATAGACGGCTTTTTCAAGATTTCTTCTAAACGTTGTACCCTGAGCCGAATGCGGTAGCCAAGAATCAAGCATTGCAACCAAGCTCACGGTCTCGCCTTGGTCACTTAAAATAGAGGCTGCTTCAAGTGCTACAATGCCGCCAAAGGATTCCCCGGCGAACAAGTATGGGCCTTGGGGTTGTGATTTTTTTATCTCGTTAATGTATTTTTCCGCAATAACTCGCACGCTGGATAACTCTGTAAGCATATCGGCAAGATTATTTTTTGCGAGTAATTCCAATTCTTCGTGTAAGAAAACGCCAATGGTGCGCTGCTGTTCAGGTAATGCATTTGCAAGATCGCGATACAGTAGTACTCCGTAAAAACAAAACAGCGGGGTTGAGTCGCCAGACTTAAGCTCTACAGTATTTTCGCAAGACAATTGTTTGTCTTTAGAATCGATTAATTCTGCGATGTCGCGCAGCACTGGTCTTTGCAAAAAAGTCTGGATTGGAAGCGCAACTAGAAGCTCGGAATGAATACTTGAAAGCATCTGTGCGGCGGCTAAAGAATCGCCGCCAAGCGCAAAAAAGTCGTCATCAATACCGACTTGAGCCTCTTTCAAAATTGTCTGCCAGATTTTTACCAAGCTAATTTGCGTGTCGGTGATCGCGGCTTGAAACTGAGTTTCACGGACTAATTCATTTCGGGACGGTAAAGTTAAGGCTTTTCGATCAACCTTCATATTATTGTTTAGCGGTAATTTGTCGAGAATGACAAAGCCGTTGGGAACCATAAATGAAGGTAGCTTTTCTTTAAGTGCTAGGCGAATTTCTTTAATGTCTGACTGAATAATGTCGCCGACCAGAAAACCGTAGATTTTGGTTTCGTCGTTTACCAAGAAATTCATAACGGCGGCGTCATGAATTTTTGTTAGTGATTTTATTTGCGTTTCTATTTCAGCAAGCTCAACACGAATACCGTTAATTTTTACTTGAAAATCTTTTCGGCCCAAAACCGCGATATTACCGTTCTTGTCTTTGGCACCAATATCGCCGGTGCGATAAAAACGTTGGCCGTTCAGGTCAATAAACTTTGAGGTATTTTCCTGTTCGTTGTTAATGTATCCCGAAGTAACACCCGGCCCAGAAAAAAATATTTCCCCTTTCTCGCCTTGATCAACAGGTGTGAAATTTTCATCAAGTAGAATGGCTTGAGTGTTGGGAAACGCCTTGCCGACGAGAGATATATCCGCCGGATTTTCTCGGTTAAGTTCGTATCTACAACCCATGCATGCGATTTCTGTGCAGCCATAAATAGTAAATATTTCAGCGTTGGGGAAAATGCGACCGAGTTTTAACATAATATCGGCGGGTACTATATCTCCGCCCGAAGATGCATGACGGACGTGCGCAAACGAAGGGATTTTGGCAGGATTAGTTGCATCTAAAAGTTTTAATATTTTTCGAAGAAGCGTAGGTCCGATATGAAATGTGTTGACCTTGGTAAATACCGTCAACATGGCCTCATCGTTAACGATTAAATCCCTAGGTAATATTTCGATAGTGCCACCGGCAACCAGTGGGCATAAAAGGTCAAATAGGCTAATGCTAAAGCTAAATTTGGCTATTACAGCCATGTGAGTTTGAGTATCCAAGTGAAATTCTTGAATAGCACTTTGAACGTAATAATTTAGGTTTGAGTAGGAGCCCTGTACAGCTTTTGGATTGCCAGTGGTTCCTGACGTAAAAAAGATATACGCAATATCTGAAGGTGTTGTATTTTTTCCAAACAAAGGCTGAGTGCTTTTTTCATCGGAATTGTCGAGCTGGCCTTTTAATGCGTTTTCGCAAAATGTATCAATTGCGGAGCTGGCTATAACAGAAAAAGAGTGTCTGGAAGTTTGTTTTGGAAAATTGGCAAGATCGGAATCGCTAACAAAACAAGTGCTGGCGCCAGTGGTTTCTAAAATATAAATAATCCGCGTTTCTGGAAAATCGGGATCAATTGGAACATAGGTTCCGCCTGATTTTAAAATTGCGAGCAGAATGACTGGATTAAATAAGCTTGGACGTACACTGCAAGCGCAAACAGGTTTGGGGCCAAAGCTCGATATTAAAGCGTTTGCTAGTATTTGAGACCGTTGTTCTAGTTCGCGATAGCTAATCGACTCACCTTCAAAGCTTGCGGCTATTTTTTCCGGAAATTTTTGAGTGTGCGTTTCAATAGCTGCTAGGGTATAACAGCGGATCGTTTGGGAGTTTTCTGGAGTCGCGAAACAATGGTCGCCGCTAGAGTCGTTATCCGGGTTGCGTTGTAATACATCATCCATCGCCAGAAAATTTCCTTGATTGTGTAATCAGCTGTCCGTTGCTTGGCAAGAGTACTCTGGGCTCCGATCAAAACATGGATGGCTAAAGCCAAACGTGTGGAGATCGAAAATAGTGATGTTCTGTTACCAATACTGAAAGTCAGAGCGCCAACTATCAAAGAGCCTAAGAAAAACCAGCAAAAGTTAAGATTGAATCTAATTTGCAAAGGTCAGCACATAACTGATGTGAATTATTGCTTAATACACACAAATTCATGACATCTTAGATGGATAATTTTACGCCAACAAGAGGCCAATGCGAAGTTATCTTCGTGTAAAGGTAGCGAGCGGATAGCCGCCAACAAGTGGTGTAAAAAATATCTCTGATTGCCCGAAATATCTTGAGGAAAAGGTTTGACAGTATGATTTTCCGTCTATAGAATTGCGCCTCCTTTTTGACCTGCACGGTCAGAAAGTCCTAACGGAAAAGTTCTTTAAAATTTATTGGAGTTTGGCTCGATGCAGAATCAGCGTATCCGTATTCGCCTGAAGGCGTTTGATCATAAATTGATTGATGCTTCTACACAAGAAATCGTAGAAACAGCAAAGCGCACAGGTGCACAAGTTCGCGGTCCGATTCCGCTGCCAACTCGCAAAGAGCGTTTTACTGTATTGATTTCTCCGCACGTTAACAAAGATGCGCGTGATCAATACGAAATTCGTACACACAAGCGCTTGTTGGATATTGTTGAGCCTACTGAAAAGACTGTTGATGCTTTAATGAAGCTGGATTTAGCAGCTGGCGTTGAAGTTCAAATTAGTCTTGGTTAATAACTCCTGCTTTTTATCGTGTTCAGTCGTATTGCCCTGGCTGAAAACTGGTGAAAAGTCTCGCAAGTCGCCGAATCCCAAGTTTGGGTTTGTGTAACGCTCTGAAATGGGCGGCCATAGCGGGTTACAGCCCCGTACACTAAGAGGTCTACAAAATGACAATTGGTATTGTCGGTCGCAAGTGCGGCATGACTCGCGTCTTTACTGACGAGGGTGTGTCTGTTCCTGTAACCGTGATTGAAATTGAATCCAATCGCGTTGCTCAGGTAAAAAACGATGAAACAGACGGTTATAGCGCTATTCAAGTCGCTGTAGGTTCTGTTCGTGCATCTAAGGTTTCTAAGTCTTTAGCTGGTCACTACGCGAAAGCGAATGTTGAAGCTGGCTCTAGCTTGGTTGAGTTCCGTTTGGAAGGTGAAGAATCTTTCGAAGTTGGTGCTGAGCTTTCTTTAGACGTTTTTGAGTCTGGCCAAAAAGTTGATGTGATTGGCACTTCTAAAGGTAAAGGTTTTGCTGGTGGTGTTAAGCGTTGGAATTTCCGCACGCAAGACGCTACACATGGTAACTCTCTATCACACCGTGCTCCTGGTTCTATTGGTCAATGTCAAACTCCTGGCCGTGTATTTAAAGGCAAGAAGATGGCAGGTCACTTAGGTGCAGTTCGCAAGACTGTTCAGAACCTAGAAGTTGTTCGTGTTGATGCCGAGCGCAAATTGCTGCTTATCAAGGGTGCTGTTCCTGGTGCTCCTGGTGGTCAAGTTGTTGTTCGTCCAGCAGTTAAAGCTCGCGGCTGAGATCAGGGGGTTTCATGGAATTAACCATAGCTACGCCAGAAGGTAGTGCAGGAACAGTAAACGTTTCTGAAGCGACCTTTGGTAAAGAATTTAACCAAGACTTGGTGCATCAAGCAGTAGTTGCCTACATGGCTGGTGCTCGTCAAGGTACAAAAGCTCAAAAAACACGCTCTGAAGTTTCTGGTGGTGGTAAAAAGCCATTCCGTCAGAAGGGCACTGGTCGTGCTCGCGCTGGTACCATTCGCAGCCCTCTTTGGAGAAGTGGTGGTACTACTTTCGCGGCTAAGCCTCGCGACTTCGAACAAAAGTTGAACAAGAAGATGTACCGTGGTGCTCTGCGCTGCATTCTTTCTGAGTTGGCTCGTCAAGAACGATTAATCGTTGTTGAATCCTTCGAAGTTGATGCTCCAAAAACTAAGGCTCTTGTCCAAAAGCTTGCACAGTTTGATCTTAACGATGTGTTGATTGTTACCGAAGAAGTAAACGAGTCACTGTACTTGTCTTCACGTAACCTACACAAAGTTGATGTGTGTGATGTCAGTGGTGTTAACCCTGTTTCACTAATTCGCTGTGAAAAAGTATTGATGACAGTTGCTGCGCTTAAAAAGTTTGAAGAGGTGCTGGCATGAGTATTCAAGAGCGAATTTACAAAGTAATTTTAGCCCCAATTCAGTCTGAAAAGTCAGCAATGGCTACTGAGTTGAGCAATCAGTATGGTTTTAAAGTTACCACTGATGCGTCAAAAGCTGAGATCAAAGCGGCAGTTGAAAAGTTGTACGATGTGACCGTTGTCGGTGTTCGTACTCTTAACGTTGCTGGTAAAACAAAGCGAACTCGTTATGGTATCGGTAAGCGCAATGATTGGAAAAAGGCTTACGTTCGAGTTCAAGAAGGTCAAGAAATTGATCTTCAAGTAGCTGACTAAGAGGAGCTGGGAAATGGCTATTGTAAAACGCAAACCTACTTCTCCGGGTCGCCGCTTTGTTGTTAGCGTTGTAAACCCAGATTTGCACAAAGGTGATCCATATGCACCTTTGGTAGAGAAGAAGTCCAAAACCGGTGGCCGTAACAACGCGGGTCGTATTACGACGCGTCATGTTGGTGGTGGTCACAAGCATCATTACAGAATCGTTGACTTTAAGCGAAATAAAGACGGTATTCCTGCGAAAGTAGAGCGTCTTGAATATGATCCAAACCGCACTGCTTACATTGCATTGGTTTGTTTCGCTGATGGTGAGCGCCGTTACATTATTGCACCAAAAGGTCTTTCTGTTGGTGACGTAGTTGAGACTGGCGTTTCAGCTCCGATTAAAGTTGGTAACACTTTACCGCTTCGTAATGTGCCAGTGGGTTCTGTTGTTCACTGTGTAGAATTGAAGCCTGGTAAAGGTGCTCAGTTAGCGCGTTCTGCTGGAACTTCGGTTCAGTTGGTGGCTCGTGAAGGTAACTACGCAACAATTCGTTTGCGCAGTGGAGAAATGCGTCGAGTTCTATCTGATTGTCGTGCGACTATCGGTGAAGTTTCGAATTCGGAGCATAACCTTCGTTCACTCGGTAAAGCCGGTGCATCTCGTTGGAGAGGCGTTCGACCGACAGTTCGTGGTGTTGCCATGAACCCGGTAGATCATCCGCACGGTGGTGGTGAAGGTCGTACCTCAGGTGGTCGTCATCCTGTGAGTCCATGGGGTACCCCAACTAAAGGGTATAAGACTCGCACTAACAAACGTACCGATAACATGATTGTTCGTCGTCGCGATAAGAAATAAGCGCGCGAATAACTAGCTGAAGAGGAAGTTGCAGTGCCACGCTCACTGAAGAAAGGTCCTTACATCGATCTTCATCTTATTAAGAAGGTTGAAGCTGCGATCGAAAAAAATGATCGACGTCCAATCAAAACTTGGTCTCGTCGTTCGATGATTATGCCTGAAATGGTCGGTCTTACCATTGCTGTTCACAACGGCAAGCAACACGTTCCTGTGTTGATTAACGAAGAAATGGTAGGTCATAAGTTGGGTGAGTTCTCTTTGACTCGCAACTACCGCGGCCATGCGGCAGACAAAAAAGCTAAGAAACGCTAATTCGAGGGTTTAATGATGGAAGTAGCTGCAAAATTGAGCGGTGCGCGTCTATCAGCGCAAAAGGCCCGCTTGGTTGCCGATCAAATCCGTGGCAAGCATGTCGAAGAAGCGTTGGATATTTTGACTTTTAGTACCAAAAAAGGTGCCGCAATCATCAAGAAAGTGCTTGAGTCAGCAATAGCTAACGCTGAGCACAATGAAGGTGCCGATGTAGACGAGCTCAAGGTTTCTACGATTTTCGTAGATGAAGGAATGACAATGAAGCGCATTCGCCCTCGAGCTAAGGGACGTGCAGATCGTATCTTTAAACGATCTTGTCACATCACCGTAAAAGTAGCTGAAATATAAGAGACAGGCGTTATGGGTCAGAAAGTACATCCGACAGGCATTCGTCTGGGTATCGTTAAGAAGCATACTTCTACATGGTATGCTGGAAGTGACGCCTACGCAGACAAGTTATACACAGATTTAAGTGTTCGTGACTATCTGCAAAAGAGTTTAGCTCACGCTTCTGTAAGTCGTATTGAAATTGAACGTCCAGCAAACACTGCTCGCGTAACTATTCACACCGCTCGCCCTGGTATCGTTATCGGTAAAAAAGGTGAAGATGTTGAGAAGCTACGAAATGAGCTTGCCAAGAAAATGGGCGTGCCAGTTCATATCAATATTGAAGAAATTCGCAAGCCAGACATCGATGCTACGCTAGTAGCGCAGAGTGTTGCTTCTCAGCTTGAGCGCCGCGTAATGTTCCGTCGCGCTATGAAGCGAGTTGTACAAAACGCTATGCGTCAAGGCGCTCAAGGTATCAAAGTGCAAGTTGGTGGCCGTTTAGGTGGTGCAGAGATTGCCCGTTCTGAATGGTACCGCGAAGGTCGTGTACCATTACACACCTTACGTGCGGACATTGACTATGCAACGGCTGAAGCTTCAACCACCTATGGAATCATCGGTGTAAAAGTTTGGATCTTCAAAGGCGAAGTTATCGGTGGTGTCGAGCAAGTTGAAGACACTTCTGCTAAGAAAAAACGAACTAAGTAAGGAGTACGCATAAATGTTACAGCCAAAGCGTACCAAATTTAGAAAGATGCAAAAAGGCCGCAATCGCGGTCTTGCAGAGCGCGGCTCTAAAGTTAGTTTCGGTGAGTATGGCTTGAAAGCAACCGGTCGTGGTCGCATTACAGCACGTCAAATCGAAGCTGCACGTCGAACAATGACGCGTCACATTAAGCGTGGCGGAAAAATTTGGATTCGAGTATTTCCAGATAAACCGATTACCGAAAAACCGTTGGAAGTTCGACAAGGTAAAGGTAAGGGTAACGTTGAATATTGGATCTGTCAGATCCAGCCAGGAAAAGTCCTCTATGAAATGGAGGGGGTTAGCGAAGAGTTGGCTCGTGAAGCTTTCCAATTGGCAGCAGCGAAGTTACCTGTAAGCACCACTTTTGTTAAACGGACGGTAATGTGATGAATGCTAAAGAGCTTAGCGAAAAAACAGTTGAAGAGCTCAATAAAGAGTTGGTTGTTAAGTTAGAGTCGCAGTTTAGATTGCGTATGCAATCTGCAACTCAACAGCTAAATCAAACTCACATGTTGAAGCAAACACGACGCGATATTGCCCGTATAAAGACAGTGCTTAAGCAAAAGGCAGGTGAATAATGGCTCAGGCAGAAAACCAAGCTCGTACTCAAACCGGTAAAGTCGTTAGCGACAAGATGGATAAGACAGTTACTGTTCTTATTGAGCGACGTGTTAAGCACCCTGTATACGGAAAATACGTAAGTAAGTCCTCTAAAATCAAAGCGCACGATGAGAACAATGAGTGTAAGGAAGGCGATTTAGTTACAATCGCTGAGACTCGCCCTCTTTCTAAAACCAAGTCTTGGACTTTGGTTAAGATCGAAGAACGCGCAACCGTAATTTGATACACAGAGCATTCTAAAAGTTTCGGAGACGGACGATGATTCAGACACAAAGTTATCTAGAGGTAGCTGACAACTCAGGTGCTCGCCGCGTTATGTGTATCAAAGTACTTGGTGGTTCTCACCGACGATATGCAGCTGTTGGTGACATCATTAAGGTTACCGTGAAAGAAGCAATTCCACGCGGTAAGGTCAAAAAAGGTCAAGTGATGAAGGCTGTGGTAGTGCGTACCAGAAAAGGTGTGCGTCGCCCAGACGGTTCATTGATCAAATTTGATGACAACGCAGCAGTGTTGTTAAACGCAAGCGAAGCGCCAATTGGCACTCGTATTTTTGGCCCCGTAACTCGTGAGTTACGTAGCGAAAAATTTATGAAAATTATCTCTTTGGCGCCAGAGGTGCTGTAAGGTCACGGCTTACAGTATACCGGTCAGAGTTATAGAGGAACGGCAAATGCGCAAGATTAAACGTGACGATGAAGTAATCGTCATTGCCGGTCGAGACAAAGGTAAACGTGGTAAGGTCATCAAAGTTTTAGCTGATGATCGTCTACTTGTCTCAGGCGTGCAAATCGTGAAGAAGCACCAGAAGCCAAACCCACAATTGGGTGTAGCTGGTGGTATCGTAGAAAAAGAAGCCCCGATTCAAGCGTCTAATGTAGCTATCTACAATAGTGCAACCAGTAAAGCTGATCGTGTTGGCTTTAAAATTCTTGAAGATGGAAAGAAAATTCGCGTTTTCAAATCCAGCGGCGAAGCTGTAGACGCGTAAGGTGAGAGCAGAATGGCTAAGTTAAAAGAAGTCTACAAATCTGAGATCGCGCCTGCGCTACAAAAAGAGCTCGGCGTTAAGAATGTTATGGAAATTCCTCGCATCACCAAGATCACTGTTAACATGGGTGTTGGTGAAGCGGTTGGTGACAAAAAAGTTTTAGAAAATGCAGTTCGTGACTTAGAAGCGATCACTGGTCAAAAAGTGGTTGTAACTAAAGCTCGCAAATCAATTGCAGGTTTTAAAATTCGTGATGGTTGGCCGATTGGTTGTAAAGTGACTTTGCGTCAAGATCGTATGTACGAATTCTTAGAGCGTTTAGTTTCTATCGCCATCCCACGAATTCGCGATTTCCGTGGTATTAGCCCCAAGCAATTTGATGGTCGCGGTAATTTCTCTATGGGTGTTACCGAACAAATCATCTTCCCGGAAATTGATTACGACAAAGTAGACAAGCTTCGCGGTTTGGATATTTGTATTACCACCACTGCCCGCAATGACGATGAAGGTCGTGCATTGTTGAGAGCCTTTAACTTCCCATTCAAAGGTTAAGAGACTGTTATGGCAAAGAAATCAATGATTGCACGTGATGTAAAGCGTGCGAAAGCCGTTGCTAAATTCTCAGCTAAAAGAGCTGAATTAAAAGCAATTATTGCCAGTCCTGAATCTTCTGAAGACCAAGTTTGGGAAGCGCAAGTAAAATTGCAACAAATGCCTCGCGATGCTAGTGCGACTCGTATTCAGCGTCGTTGTCGAGTAACTGGTCGTCCACATGCTGTTTACCGTAAGTTC
Source organism: Sessilibacter sp. MAH3 (assembly GCF_054658275.1). Classification (NCBI taxonomy): domain Bacteria; kingdom Pseudomonadati; phylum Pseudomonadota; class Gammaproteobacteria; order Cellvibrionales; family Cellvibrionaceae; genus Sessilibacter; species Sessilibacter sp. MAH3. Next base: position 28,093 of record NZ_BAAGIE010000004.1, read on the forward strand.
GGCCTATGCCGTAACAAGTTACGTGAAGCAGCTATGCGCGGTGATGTGCCTGGCTTAGTTAAAGCCAGCTGGTAAACAGATTCAGGAGCGAAAGTTATGAGCATGCAGGATCCTTTGTCAGATATGCTGACACGCATCCGTAACGCACAGATGGTTGGTAAGACCACTGTAAGCATGCCTTCTTCTAAATTAAAAGTCAGCGTAGCGACTGTTTTAAAAGATGAAGGTTACATTGCCGATTTCGGCATTGAAGGTGATGCAAAACCAACTCTTTCTATTAAGTTAAAGTACTTTGAAGGCAAGCCAGTAATTGCAGAATTGGATCGCGTTAGTCGTCCAGGATTGCGCAATTATGCGGGCAAAAATGAATTACCATCTGTCCGTGGTGGTTTAGGTATTGCCATTGTATCCACCAGTAAAGGTGTGATGACTGATCGTGCGGCTCGTGCAGCTGGCGTCGGTGGCGAAGTACTCTGCACAGTATTCTAAGTGGAATTTAAACATGTCACGAGTTGCAAAAAGTCCGGTTGAAATACCTGCTGGTGTGAAAGTGGATCTAGACGGTCAATCACTTTCTATTAAAGGCAGCAAGGGTACTTTGGCTTTGGAGATTCACAGTAATGTTGCTGTGACTCAAGAGGAAAACGTTCTTAAGTTCCAACCTCGCGATCAAGCCAAGCAGTCAGTCGCTTTAGCGGGTACAATGCGTGCCCTTGTTAACAATATGGTAGTCGGTGTTACCCAGGGTTTTGAGAAAAAACTTGACTTGGTTGGCGTTGGTTACCGTGCTAAAGCTACAGGCAATACTGTAAACCTGACTTTGGGGTTCTCTCATCCGGTAGATTATGAACTACCTGCGGGTGTTACTGTTGAGACTCCAAGTCAAACAGAAGTATTGCTTAAGAGTGCTGACAAGCATTTGTTAGGTCAGGTTGCTTCGGAAATTCGAGCGTTTCGTCCGCCAGAGCCTTATAAAGGTAAAGGTGTTCGCTATTCCGACGAACTTGTTCGTCGTAAAGAAGCTAAGAAGAAGTAGGTCCTAAGACTATGAATGCAAAAAAAGAATCTCGTTTACGTCGTGCAAGACGCTCCCGAGCAAAAATTCGTGAGTTAGGTGCTACGCGTTTAAGTGTATTTCGTACTCCGAAGCACATTTATGCTCAAATTATTGCTGCCGATGGTGCTAAAGTCTTGGCCAGCGCGTCAACTGTTGAGAAAGATCTACGTGAAGGTAAAACCGGTAACGCAGATGCCGCGGCTACAGTTGGTAAGTTGATTGCCGAACGAGCTAAAGCTGCTGGCGTTACCGAAGTAGCATTTGATCGTAGCGGTTTTAAATACCATGGTCGTATCAAGGCGTTAGCTGACGCTGCGCGCGAAGCAGGTCTGGAATTCTAAAGGTTAAGCAATGGCTAAAGAGAAAAAAGACGATCGCAACAACGGTCAACAAGAAGAAGGTTTGCAAGAGAAGCTTGTCGGTGTTAACCGTGTTGCTAAAACCGTAAAAGGTGGCCGTATTTTTACATTTACCGCCTTAACTGTTGTTGGTGACGGTAATGGCCGTGTTGGTTTCGGTCGCGGAAAAGCTCGTGAAGTGCCACAAGCTATTCAAAAAGCGATGGAAGCAGCACGCCGTAACATGATTCAAGTTGATTTGGATGGTGATACCATCCAGTATCCAACTAAAGGTCGTCACTCAGCTTCTAAAGTGTACATGCAACCTGCTTCTCAAGGTACAGGCGTTATTGCTGGTGGTGCAATGCGTGCGGTTCTTGAAATTGCTGGCGTACAGAACGTTTTGGCGAAATGTTACGGTTCTACTAACCCCGTTAACGTTGTACGTGCAACTTTTAAAGCACTACAACAAATGGCATCTCCAGAGTCTGTAGCTGCTAAACGCGGTAAGTCGGTAGAAGAAATTACGGGTTAAAATTCGAACTTGCTCTAGGGCAAGTTTTAGAATCTAGGTAGAATTACTATGGCTAATAAAACTGTCAAAGTAACTCAGATTAAGAGCAAAGCAGGTCGGTTAAAAGCTCATCAGGCATGCTTACTTGGTTTAGGGTTACGCCGTATTGGTCACTCCGTAGAAGTTGAAGATACTCCTTCTACTCGTGGCATGATTAATAAAGTAAGCTACTTGGTTAAGGTTGAAGGTGAGTAATATGAAACTTAATACTCTAGCTCCAGCTCCTGGCCGGGTATCTCCTAAGAAGCGTCTAGGACGTGGTATTGGTAGCGGTTTAGGTAAAACTGGTGGTCGCGGTCACAAAGGTTTGAAGTCTCGCTCAGGTGGTTCAGTTAAGCCTGGTTTCGAAGGCGGTCAGATGCCACTTCAAAAGCGTCTTCCAAAATACGGTTTTACTTCTCGTATTGGACGTGTGAGCGCAGAAGTTCGTCTTTCTGAATTGAATAAAGTCGACGCAGAGATCATTGATGTAACTGCTCTATGTGAAGCGGGTATCGTTAATGCCTCTATCAAACGTGCAAAAGTTTTTCTTTCTGGAGAAATTACTAAAGCCGTTACGTTGAAAGGTATTACAGCTACTAAAGGCGCTCGTGAAGCGATCGAAGCAGCTGGCGGAAAGATCGAAGATTAATATAATCCATGGCTTAGTTTAGGTTAAGTCGTTTTTGGGGGAAGCCAATGGCTAACGCAGGTGGATTAGGATTCGGAGATCAAAAAGGTTTGGGCGAGCTCTGGGCTCGCCTTCGCTTTCTCTTTATCGCAATTATTGTATACCGAATAGGTACTCATATTCCTGTTCCTGGTATCGATCCCGATAGAGTTTCAGATTTATTCAACCAAAATCAAGGCACAATCCTCGGTCTATTTAATATGTTCTCGGGTGGTGCTTTGGAGCGTATGAGTATTCTTGCTCTTGGGATAATGCCCTACATCTCCGCTTCAATTATTATGCAGCTTATGTCTGCTGTGACTCCTTCATTGGAGCAATTGAAGAAAGAAGGTGATGCTGGTCGGAGAAAGATAAACCAATATACACGTTATTTAACTGTGTTGTTGGCTACTGTGCAGGCCATTGGTATGTCGGTAGGCTTGGCTCAGGGTTTTGCGTACACAGCGGATTTTAGTTTTTACTTTGTCGCTGTAGTTTCGCTTGTAACCGGTGCCGTGTTTATGATGTGGCTTGGCGAACAAGTGACTGAAAGAGGTATCGGTAACGGTATTTCTATGCTGATTTTCGCAGGTATTGTTGCTGGTATTCCTGCTGCTGTTGGTCAAGCGTTTGAATCGGCACGCCAAGGCGACTTGAATGTATTCATTCTTTTGGTTGTTTGTGCGATAGCGATTGCGGTTATTTGGTTTGTTGTGAGAATGGAGCGTGGTCAGCGACGCATAACAGTAAATTATGCGAAGCAACAACGTGGTCGTAAAGTTTTTGCAGCCCAAAGTAGCCATCTGCCGCTTAAAGTGAACATGGCTGGTGTTATTCCTGCAATTTTCGCAAGCACGATATTACTTTTCCCTGCATCTATTGCTCAATGGTTTGGTAATAGTACAGGCGGTACAGGTTCCGATTTACTGCAAGAATTTGCCTTGCTTATTGGTCCTGGCCAGCCTTTGAACCTTATTTTGTTTGTGGCTTTGATTATCTTCTTTTGTTTCTTCTATACGGCTTTGATGTTTAACCCGAAAGAAGTCGCGGATAATCTCAAAAAATCAGGGGCTTATGTCCCAGGTATACGTCCTGGTGATCATACGTCGAAATATATTGATAAAGTATTAACTCGTTTGACACTTGTTGGCTCAATATATATCGCAGCTGTCTGTTTATTGCCGCAGTTTTTGATATTAGCAACTGATGTTCCTTTCTATTTAGGAGGTACCTCTTTGTTAATTGCAGTGGTCGTAGTCATGGACTTTATGGCTCAGGTTCAGTCTCACCTGATGTCTAGTCAGTACGATTCGCTGATGAAAAAGTCTAATTTAAAGGGCTACGGTAGCGGCGTTGCTCGCTAAATGTGAGGTTAGTTAAAATGAAAGTAAGAGCGTCTGTTAAAAAAATGTGCCGGAACTGTAAGATGGTTCGTCGTAACGGTGTGTTACGTGTGATCTGTAGTGCAGAACCTCGTCACAAGCAACGCCAAGGCTAAGTTTAGCCAAGCGCATTCATAAGAAAAAGCGCAGCTTTGCTGCGCTTTTTCTTATTGGATAGGAGGCACCAACTGTCGTTTGGTTGAGAAATCGCCAAGCTATTGCATTCTTGTGACAGTGTCAGTATGATTGCGCACCTTTTTTAGAGCGGTAAACAACTTTTTACTGGTTTTTCATTGTCTCTGATTATTGTAGTCATACCACTGATCGCTGTTGGTGCTGAAATTTAATATATAGTGGAGTAAGTTGAATGGCTCGTATTGCTGGTGTCAATATACCAGATAACAAACATGCCGTTATTTCCCTCACATACGTTTACGGTGTTGGTAAAACAACCGCTCAACGTATTTGTGCAGCTACGGGAATTGCTGAAACTACCAAAATTGGTGAGCTTTCAGAAGAGCAAATGGACGCAGTGCGTGAAGAAGTAGCAAAGCTTACTGTTGAAGGTGATCTTCGACGTGAGGTTTCTATGAACATCAAACGTTTGATGGACTTGGGTTGCTTCCGCGGCATTCGTCATCGCCGTAACCTTCCACTTCGTGGACAGCGTACAAAGACAAACGCGAGAACTCGTAAGGGTCCGCGCAAACCCATCAAGAAATAATCAACCGAAAGGATAAATTGCATGGCCAAGCCAAGTAATAAAACCACTCGTAAAAAAGTGAAGAAGACGGTTGTTGATGGCGTTGCGCACATTCACGCGTCTTTTAATAATACAATTGTTACTATTACGGATCGTCAAGGAAACACCTTGAGCTGGGCTACTGCTGGTGGTTCTGGTTTCCGCGGTTCTCGTAAGAGTACTCCATTTGCTGCACAGGTAGCCGCAGAGCGTGCTGGCGAAGCAGCTAAAGAATATGGTTTAAAAAATCTCGATGTTGAGGTTAAAGGTCCTGGTCCTGGTCGTGAATCAGCAGTTAGGGCTTTAAATAATGTTGGTTTTAAAGTAACTAACATTACTGATGTGACACCGATTCCTCATAACGGCTGTCGTCCACCTAAGAAACGTCGAGTATAAGGGGGATAGATTTAGATGGCTCGTTATATTGGTCCAAAATGTAAGCTTGCGCGTCGTGAAGGCACCGACTTATTTCTAAAAAGCGGTGCTCGTCCACTTGACTCCAAGTGTAAAGTTGAAACAACTCCTGGTCAGCATGGTGCTCGTCGTGGTCGTTTATCTGACTACGGTGTTCAGTTGCGTGAAAAGCAAAAAGTACGTCGTATCTACGGCCTTTTGGAGAAGCAATTCCGTTCTTATTATAAAGAAGCAGCCCGTATCAAAGGTGCTACTGGTGAGAACCTTCTTCAGTTGTTGGAATGTCGATTAGACAATGTGGTATACCGTATGGGATTTGGCTCTACCAGAGCGGAATCACGTCAGTTGATTTCACATAAGTCTATACTTGTAAATGGTCAAGTAATTAATATTCCGTCATACCAAATTTCAGTTGGCGATGTAGTTTCAGTTCGTGAACGTGCTAAAAATCAATTGCGCATCAACAACGCTTTAGAGCTTTCTAGCCAGCGTAGTGACGTTGAGTGGGTTGACGTTAATACTGAGAAGAAAGAAGGTACTTTCAAGCGTAAGCCTGATCGTAGCGATTTACCTGCAGAAATTAACGAAAACCTTATCGTCGAGCTTTACTCTAAGTAAGCGCCAGCCAATAACTAAGGTACGATTATGCAGAGTGCTGTAAACGATTTTTTAACTCCAAGAACTATTGATGTTACCGACATCAGCAAAAATCACTCGAAGGTTGTACTTGAGCCTTTAGAACGTGGTTTTGGCCACACATTAGGAAATGCGCTGCGTCGTATTTTGCTGTCCTCTATGCCAGGATGTGCGATTATCGAAGCAGAAATTTCCGGTGTGTTGCATGAATACAGCGCGATCGAAGGCGTTCAGGAAGATGTTATCGAGATCTTACTGAACCTTAAGGGTGTTGCGATCGTTATGCATGGTAAAGAAACTGCTACTTTATCTTTAAGTAAGAAAGGTCCGGGTGTTGTTACTGCTGGCGACATTCAGCTTGATCATGAAGTAGAAGTTGTTAACCCAGAGCATGTAATTGCAAATATCACAGGTGATGTTGAGCTTGATATGAAGCTTACCGTTGCTCGTGGTCGAGGCTATCAACCAGCTGATGCTCGTGTTAGCGATGATGATGAAACTCGTGCAATTGGTCGTCTTCAATTGGACGCAACCTACAGCCCCGTAAAGCGTTTAGCTTACACTGTAGAGAGTGCCCGTGTTGAACAACGCACCAACCTTGATCGTCTTGTGCTCGATTTGGAGACAGACGGTACGATCGATCCGGAAGAGGCTATCCGTCGAGCGGCTACCATTCTTCAGCAGCAGCTTGCTGTATTTGTTGACTTCGAAGGTGAGAAACAATCTGAGCCTGAAGAGAAACAAGAAGAAGTCGATCCAGTATTGCTTCGTCCAGTTGATGACTTGGAACTTACTGTTCGTTCGGCAAACTGCTTGAAAGCTGAGAATATCTACTATATTGGTGATCTTATTCAGCGTACTGAAGTTGAGCTATTAAAAACGCCTAACTTGGGTAAAAAGTCTCTGACTGAAATTAAAGACATTTTGGCTACACGTGGCTTGTCATTGGGCATGCGCCTAGAAAACTGGCCGCCAGCAAGCCTACGAAATGACGATTAATTAAATCGTTCGCCAATTAACCATTGCTGTGATAGCAATAGAATATCAATAGGATTTAGAGTCATGCGTCATCGTAAAAGTGGCCGTAAGCTGAATCGTAACAGTTCTCACCGTAAGGCTATGTTTAGCAATATGGCTGCTTCTCTTGTTGAGCACGAGTTGATTAAAACTACGTTGCCTAAAGCAAAAGAGCTTCGCCGTGTTGCTGAGCCGTTAATTACTCTTGCGAAGAAAGACAGTGTTGCGAATCGTCGATTGGCTTTTTCTCGTGTAAGAAACGACGCTGTCGTTGGTAAACTTTTCACGGAATTAGGCCCTCGCTACCAAAATCGTCCAGGTGGTTACATTCGTATTTTAAAATGCGGTTTCCGTGCTGGTGATAAAGCTCCAATGGCTTACGTTGAGTTGGTAGATCGTCCAGTTGAAGCTGAAGCGGTTGAAGAAAATTAATTTATATTTTCTTAGACGTTTTTACAAAACACCGAGCTTATGCTCGGTGTTTTTGTATGTGCGATATAAAAATATTCTAGACGGTTCAGAATTTGCAGATTATTTCGACACTGTCTAGTTTAGAATTTATTTTTTTACTAATTGCAATATCATTGTCAAATCTTGCTGTAATCCACAAAATTCGTTTGTTTAAAACTCGCTTTTGTATTGTAATTTGTGAACAGCTTCAAACTTAAATGTGTTATTGAACTTTTGTTTGTTCAAATTATTAAGTGATAAGGTGTTTATTTAGTTAATGTTTCCAGACTGCGCTTTTGAATATTCTACAAATTTGTAATGAATTCACCAAAGCGGCAGACACATAGGGAGTGAATGTATTTATGGGAATGAACGCCAAAGGAGTGGTTAAGCCTCATAGTTCTTTATTTGCGTTGTTAGCGCGTGTCGTCGATTGTGCAATCGTAATTACCGGTGTTGTAATCACATCGCTTATCACTGTGCAATCCCTACCTCAAACTTATTTACTGGCAGCTTTAGGCGCCGTTATTTGCCTTCAGTTTGCTGCGGAATTTGCAGAAATTTATCGCTCTTGGCGGTCCGAAACCATCTGGGCTGAAGCTAAGCAAGTTACTTACTGCTGGTTAGCCAGTTTCATTGTAATACTCGCAATAGGAAGCCTAACCAATTTAGAGGCATCATTATTCGCATGGCCTCAGTTTTCTCTCTGGTTTTTTGTCTCCCTTATATTGTTGTTGGGCTGGCGTTTATCAGCTCGTGTCCTTGTACAGAAACTGCGTGATAAAGGTTATAACACCCGTAATGTAGCTATTGTCGGAAACGGTGAGTTAGCGCTTGAAGTTGCTCACAGATTGCAGAAGTGCACTTGGGGCGGTTATGTAATCAGAGGGTTTTACGACGACAGACAAAACCCCGTTAAAAGAGATTTGGAACCCAATCAAAAAGAACGTACTGATTCGGGCGTTTCTCACGTATGCCCTCTCAGCGGGGATTTTTCTGATCTCATTGCCGAAGCTAGAGCAGGAAAAATTGATCAAGTATACCTAACCATTCCAATGCGCGGTGAGGAGAGAATCCGCTGGATCACCAAACGCCTGGCGACTTCGGCGACGTCCGTGTACATCATTCCGGATGTGTTTATGTTCGATTTACTTCATGCGCGAACTGTAAACTTAAACGGTATTCCCGCTATTGGTATTGTTGGTGAACCTAATCGCGGCACCATGTCTATGTTAAAACGGATGGAAGATATCGTTTTGGCGTTGATAATTCTTGCGATTATCAGTGGTCCAATGCTGGTTATCGCCGCAGCGGTTAAACTAACTTCCAAGGGACCAATTTTCTTCCGGCAGACGCGATATGGCTTGGATGGTCGTCCGTTTAAAATGTGGAAATTTAGATCAATGACCGTGTGTGAAGATGACTCTTCTCAAATTAAACAAGCGCAGAAAAATGATACACGTATCACTAAGCTAGGTGCTTTTTTAAGAAGAACCTCTTTGGACGAACTACCTCAGTTCTTAAATGTGCTTGAGGGCAACATGTCTATTGTTGGCCCTCGTCCTCATGCTGTTGCTCACAACGAAATGTATCGTGAGAAAATATCGGGATATATGTTACGCCATAAGATTAAACCTGGAATCACTGGTTGGGCGCAGGTAAACGGAGCTAGAGGTGAAACTGATACCTTAGATAAGATGGAGCGGCGCGTTGAGTATGACCTACATTATATTCGTAACTGGTCGGTTGCATGGGATATCAAGATAATCTTCTTAACTATCTTTAAAGGTTTCATCAACAAGAATGCTTACTAACTAAAAAAAAGCAAAAAGCCGGGCAAATGCTCGGCTTTTTTATAAAGGTCTAACAACGAAAACGTTATTCACTAACCTCTGCTAAACGCTATCCCAGCTTATCGCTGGCAACGTGATAGATTGGATCTTCCAAGACATTGATTTCACACAAGTCTCCTGCCTTAGAAAGTAACTCTCTACATTCCTCACTGATGTGTCTTATGTGAAGTGTCTTACCGAGGTTCTGATATTTTTCGGCAATAGCATCCAGTGCATCAATACCAGAGTGGTCGCTGATTCTGGATCTTTTGAATTCGATGATCACTTCTTGAGGATCGTTTTCAATATCAAAGATCTCTTTAAAATTACTAACGGACCCGAAAAACACAGGGCCTCTTAAATCGTAGATTTTTCTGCCATAACTATCATAGGAAACATCTGCATAAATATGTTGAGCATGTTTCCAAGCGAATGCCAGAGCGGAGACTATTACTCCGGTAATAACAGCAATGGCTAGATCAAAAAATACAGTCACGACGGACACGAGCACGATGACAAAGGCGTCTGTGATTGGAATTTTGCGCATTATTCTGAAGCTAGACCATTCAAATGTGCCTAGCACCACCATGAACATAACGCCGACTAATGCCGCCAATGGGATTTGCTCAATGAGTGGTGCGGCGAATAAGATAAATACTAACAAGACCAAGGCTGCAGTGATTCCCGATAACCTACCGCGCCCTCCATTGTTGATGTTAATCATGCTTTGGCCGATCATCGCACAGCCACCCATGGCGCCGAATAGGCCATTTACGGAGTTGGCAACGCCTTGACCAATACATTCCCGATTGCCTTTTCCACGCGTGTTAGTCAGTTCGTCGATAACGGTGAGTGTTAACAAAGATTCGATTAAACCTACGGCAGCAATAATGGCTGCGTAAGGCAAAATGATCCAAAGAGTTGCAAAGGTATAAGGAACTTGCGGGATGCTAAAACTGGGAAGTGTTCCTTGTAGCGTAGCTGAGTCGGCTAGGGACTCGGGTAGCTTGTCGGCAACAAAATCGATTACTGTTCTAGCCGGTAGGTCGAGCATTAAAACGGCGAGGGACACGGAGACAATTGCGACGAGACCTGCCGGTACAGCATTAGTTATTTTAGGCAGAAAGTGCATGATCAACATGGTAATCGCAACAAGGCTGACCATGAATAGCATCTCGGTGCCTTGCAACCACTGCCACACGTCTTCGCTCGATTCGAACTTAAATAAATCTTTTTGAGAAAGAAAAATGACAATCGCTAGCCCATTTACAAAACCGAGCATCACCGGGTGTGGAACAATTCTGATAAATTTTCCCAGTTTTAAAGTTCCGGCGATTATTTGCAATATTCCAGCGAGAAGAACGGTTGCAAATAGATATTCGACACCATTCACAACAACCAGTGATGTCATAACGACAGCAGTTGCTCCTGTGGCTCCAGAGATCATTCCAGGCCGACCACCAACAATCGATGTAATTAATCCCATCATAAAGGCGGCGTAGAGACCAACCATTGGCTCTACACCGGCAATAAATGCAAATGCTACGGCTTCCGGTACTAACGCAAGGGCAACTGTTATTCCAGAAAGTACGTCATTTTTAATGTTGATTGGACGCTGATCCAAGAGGTTAAACATCACTTCCTCTGCTGTTGTGTAATGAGAATGACTATTTTTACGAAGGGTAAAAGGTGTTTATGCTATCAAAATGCCAAGGTAGTGTCTTTGCGCATTTGTTGTTGAAAAGAACTCGGTAATAGAGGAATAAGTGGTGTCGTAATTAATAATGTTTGCGAGAGTTATATTTTCTCGATGACTTAACGAGACAAGTTTTGTCATCGAGAGGAGGGGTACAACTACTTTTCGGCTTTAATAAACGAGAGTACTTTTTCTAAACCGATATTCCAATGCGGAATTTTATGTCCCAAAGTTTTCTCGAGCTTTTGGGTGTTTAGAACCGAGTATAAAGGCCTTGGCGCAGGGGTAGGGTATTGAGAGGTTGGAATCGGGTTTACCTTCATGGATTTATTTATTAGCCCGTCAACCTTGGCAGCAGCGAAAATCGCAACGGCAAACTCATACCAATTGGTTTCGCCATTGCTGGAGCAATGATAAATACCCCAATTTACGACTTGTTTTGTGCGTATTTTCTCAACAAAAAAGACAATGCTCGCGACAATATCGCCGGAATAGGTAGGTCTTCCTCTTTGATCTGAGACGACATTAATCTCATCTCTACCTTCGCTTAATCGCAGCATGGTTTTAACGAAATTGGCGCCATGCTCTCCAAACACCCAACTGGTTCTCAAGATAATATGCTTTGCGTTTGAGGCTGTTAAACTCAGGTCTCCGAGTAATTTTGTTTTTCCATAAACACTCAAAGGCCCTGTTTCATCAGTTTCTTGATAGGGTTCCTTAGCTTCTCCGGTATACACATAATCGGTTGAAATATGGATGACGGGAGCATCGAGCTTGTGGGTTTCTTTCCCGATAGTTTCCATTGCTGTGTGATTAACAAGGTCTGCAGTGATTTCATCACTCTCTGCTTTATCAACTGCAGTGTAAGCGCAGCAATTAATGACAAGATCTGGACGAATTAGAGAGATTTGTTCTTTGATCTTTTGTGTGTCTGTAAAGTCGCAGTCTTCGCGATCCAGGGCACACAGAGATAAATCCTCGATGGCTTTTAATGCATTAACTAAGCTGGTTCCAACTTGTCCTTTTGCCCCAAAAATTAAAATTTTCACTCTAATTCCTTCGTTAAATTAAGCGTTTAGTTCTTTTAGCGTCGGTAGAATCGAATCTTTTTCTGAAAGCTTGGGATCGAGAATCGGCCAATCGATACCGACATCGGGGTCGTTCCAAATGATGCCACCTTCGTCACTTGGGTCATAATAATCTGTGCATTTGTACTCGAAATCGGCGGTGTCGCTCAGTACAACAAAACCATGCGCGTAGCCGGGTGGAACCCAGAATTGTCGCTTATTGGTTTCGCTCAATATGACGCCTTCGTATTGACCGTAAGTAGGTGAAGCTGGATTTATGTCTACGGCTACGTCGTAAACTTCGCCGCGCACAACTCGAACCAGTTTTCCTTGAGGCTTAGACTTTTGAAAGTGAAGTCCGCGTAATACCCCTTTAGACGATCGTGAATGGTTATCTTGAACGAATTCTAGGTGAATTCCAGCGAGATCTTTGTATCGATCTTTCTGAAAGGTTTCCAAGAAAAAACCTCTTTCGTCACCAAAAATCTTTGGCTCTATGATTACCACACCTTCAAGCTTTGTTGTTAGGATTTCCATTTTTATCTACTCTAAATGAATTTTGTCAGAAGTAATTCTAAAAAATCTACGTAAAAGACATGCCCTATTGTATAGAAGTTGTTTTATGCTGAACAAACTTACAAAATAATCAATTCATACTCAGTGTATAAGGTATATATTAAACAGGCATGGTACCGATAATTTTGTCCGGCGGCTCCGGAACTCGTCTATGGCCCTATTCGCGGTCATTACATCCTAAACAATTTCTGTCTTTAGTATCTAACCATACCATGATTCAAGAAACCCTTTTACGTACGAAAGGATTGTCGTTTGTTGAAGAGCCTTGGATCATTTGTAACAAAGAACATCGATTTACTGTTGCTGAACAACTTAGAGAAATTGGTCTGGGCCAAGCCGGCATTATTTTGGAGCCGGTAGGGAAGAACACCGCTCCTGCAATTGCTTTGGCTGCTCTTCAGTTGTTATCCGTTGGTAATGATTCACCTATGCTGATTTTACCGGCAGATCATGTCATAAAAGACATAGGCGCTTTTCATAAAGCCATAGAGGTTGCACGGGAGTGCGCGCTGAGTGGGTACCTAGTCACATTTGGCATTGTTCCTAGTTCTCCCGAGACGGGTTACGGTTACATAAAAAAAGGCACAGCTGCGGGCGGCTTTTCAGATTCAGCGTATAAAGTTGATCGTTTTGTGGAGAAACCTTCTATAGAAATCGCTAAAGATTATGTAAGTTCTGGTAGTTATTTCTGGAACAGCGGCATGTTTCTATTCAGGCCTTCACGGTATTTAGCAGAATTAGAAAAGCATAATCCCGAGATAGTCTTGTATTGTCGAAAAGCTCTTGAATTGGCACAAGCTGATTTGGACTTTATCCGAGTGGATAAAGGTTTGTTTGAGCAGTGTCCAGAGGATTCCATTGACTACGCTGTTATGGAAAAAACGGAATCCGCTCTTATGGTTACCTTGGATGCCGGTTGGAGTGACGTTGGATCTTGGTCTGCTCTTTGGGAGGTCTCTGAGAAAGATTCGAGCGGCAATACATTAAAAGGCGATGTGGTTGCTGAAGACGCTACAGGATGCTTCGTTCAGGCAGATAACAAACTCATCGCTATTGTAGGTGTTGACGATTTGGTTATTGTTGATACAGACGACTCTCTAATGGTTGCCAGCAAGAATCGAGTACAAGACGTTAAAAAAATTGTCTCGATGTTAAAAACCCAGAATCGTCCTGAAGCGACTGTGCATCGAAAAGTCTACCGGCCTTGGGGATATTACGACTCAATTGATAGCGGTGATCGATTCCAAGTAAAGCGTATTGTTGTCAATCCAGGCGCCGAGCTGTCGTTACAAATGCATCATCATCGCGCCGAGCACTGGATAGTTGTCTCAGGCACCGCATTGGTCGTAAATGGCGACACAGAAACAATCTTGACCGAAAATCAATCAACCTATATTCCGATTGGTCAAATCCATCAACTTAAAAACCCTGGGAGTATTCCCCTTGAGTTAATTGAGGTGCAATCGGGAAGTTATCTTGGTGAGGATGATATTGTTCGTTTTGAAGATAAGTATGGAAGGTCATCGGCAGATTGATCTTCGTTTTTTATTTTATTGAACAACGTCGCTTAATCGAAAAGTATGTCAGGGAAGACAGCCAATTTTTTAGGTTCAGCGTATACTAATGCGTTAATTTTTCCGAACCTAAAAACAAGGACTTTTGTGGATACCATCATTGTTCGTGGCGCTAGAACCCACAACCTCAAAAATATCGACCTTGATTTACCCCGCGACAAATTGATTGTAATTACCGGACTTTCGGGTTCTGGTAAGTCTTCCCTTGCATTTGATACGCTCTATGCCGAGGGGCAACGTCGTTATGTAGAGTCGCTTTCTACTTATGCTCGGCAGTTTTTATCGATGATGGAAAAGCCCGATGTGGATCATATCGAAGGCTTAAGTCCAGCCATTTCTATTGAGCAAAAATCTACTTCACACAACCCTCGATCAACTGTTGGCACTATCACTGAAATCTACGACTACTTGCGTTTGCTATTTGCACGTGTGGGAGAGCCGAGATGTCCAATCCATGGTGAGCCTCTCAGTGCTCAAACCGTCAGCGAAATGGTTGATCAGGTATTGGCAATGCCTGAAGGCGAAAAGCTGATGTTACTTGCACCTGTGATCCGTGATCGAAAAGGTGAGCATCTGCATGTTTTTGAGCAACTTAAGCGCGAAGGTTATATCCGTGCACGAATCGATGGGTTGGTTGTTGATCTTGATGAAGCACCATCCCTCGATAAGAGAAAGAAGCATTCTATTGAAGTTGTTGTAGACCGTTTTAAGGTTCGCGATGACTTACAACAACGGTTAGCCGAATCTTTTGAAACTGCTTTAGTTCTTGGGGAGGGATCGGTAATTCTCGCTTCTATGGATGGGGATAAAGAAGATAAAACATTTTCATCCAAGCATGCCTGTCCGATTTGTGATTATGCTCTGGCAGAACTAGAGCCCAGATTGTTTTCTTTCAACAATCCGGCCGGTGCTTGCCCAAGTTGTGACGGTTTGGGGGTTAAGCAATATTTCGACGAAGACAAAGTTATTCAGTTCGAGACGGCTTCTTTATCTGAAGGTGCAATAAGAGGCTGGGATAAACGTAACGTTTATTACTACCACATGCTAGCCTCATTGGCTGAACACTATGGTTTTGATGTTGATCAGCCATGGAACAAGCTCGCAAAAAAATACAAAAAAGTCATCCTTCAGGGCTCGGGAAGCGAAGAAATTAATTTTAGTTATGTTAATGATCGTGGCGATGTTATTTCTCGCACGCACACCTTTGAAGGTGTGATTCCTAACATGGAGAGACGCTATCGCGACACCGACTCTAATATGGTGCGCGAAGAGCTGGTTAAGTACATGTCCAGCCAAAATTGCCCCGAATGTCAGGGTGCACGTCTGCGGCGCGATGCCAGAAACGTTTTTATAGATAATAAAAACTTACCCGATATCACCTTGATGCCCGTGGCAGATGCTTTTAAGTATTTCCATGAGGTCAAGTTTGAAGGGGCCAAAGGAAAAATTGCCGATAAGATCCTCAAAGAAATTCGAGATCGGCTAAAGTTTTTGGTCGATGTAGGTTTGAATTACCTGACGCTCAGTCGAAGTGCCGAGACTCTTTCCGGTGGTGAGGCTCAACGAATTCGGTTGGCCAGTCAAATCGGTGCTGGTTTGGTAGGTGTCATGTATATTCTGGATGAACCTTCGATCGGCTTACATCAGCGTGATAACGAAAGGCTGCTCAATACCCTTACTCATTTAAAAGAATTGGGTAATACGGTAATCGTGGTTGAGCACGATGAAGACGCAATTCGTTTGGCGGATTACGTCGTTGATATTGGTCCAGGTGCTGGTGTTCATGGTGGCGAAGTGGTTGCTAAGGGAACGCCTGCGCAAATCATGAAAAATAAAAATTCGGTGACCGGAAAATATCTATCGGGTGAGAAAAAAATCGCGATTCCCGAGAAAAGAGGTGTTGCTGATCCTGAGAAGAGCCTAGTTTTAACCGGTGCTACTGGCAACAATCTTCAAAACGTCACTCTTTCTCTTCCAATTGGCCTAATGACGTGTATCACAGGCGTGTCTGGCTCCGGTAAGTCTACTTTGATAAACGCCACGCTATATCCAATTGCCGCAACAGAATTGAATAAAGCCAGTACGTTGAAGCCTGCTCCATATGAGAGCGTGTCTGGTTTTGAGCATTTGGATAAGTGTGTCGATATCGATCAAAGTCCTATTGGCCGCACACCCAGATCCAACCCGGCTACCTATACGGGTATTTTCACGCCGGTCCGAGAGTTATTTGCGGGTACTCAAGAAGCTCGTTCACGGGGCTACAAGGCCGGACGTTTCAGTTTTAACGTCAAGGGTGGGCGTTGCGAGGCTTGTCAGGGCGATGGCGTGGTTAAGGTAGAAATGCACTTCCTTCCAGACATTTATGTCCCTTGCGATGTCTGTCACGGTAAACGTTATAACCGTGAAACATTAGAGGTTAAATACAAGGGAAAAAGCATTCATGAAGTCTTAGAAATGACAATTGAAGATGCTCGTGAATTTTTTGATGCCATCCCTGCGGTTGCCAAAAAATTACAAACTCTGATGGATGTCGGTCTCAGTTATTTGAAGCTTGGACAGGCGGCTACGACCTTGTCGGGTGGTGAAGCACAGCGGGTGAAATTATCCAGAGAGCTTTCGAAGCGCGATACAGGAAAAACTCTGTATATCCTCGATGAGCCAACAACGGGTTTGCATTTTCAAGATATCGAATTGCTATTAAGCGTGCTGCATCGACTGCGCGATCATGGCAATACGGTGGTTGTTATTGAGCATAACTTGGATGTTATTAAAACTGCGGATTGGATTGTTGATTTGGGCCCTGAGGGCGGCAGTGGTGGCGGCGAAATTATTGCTCAAGGCACACCCGAGCAGGTTGCAAAAATTAAACATTCACATACAGGGCGTTTTCTAAAACCACTTTTGGATAAAAAATAGGACAGCACCCAATAGCAAAGTGTTGCCCTATGACGCTTAAACATCGATTAGTCGATGTTTAAGCGTCCCCAGTTGCATGCGTCTAGGCGGTTTACTACGCCTATTTTTTTGTATGCCTTATACAGGTGGCTCTTCACAGTATTCTCACTCAGATTCAAAATTTCACCAATCTCAGCATTGGTTGCACTGCGTTTAATTAAACGAAGAATTTCTTTTTCGCGGGGCGTTAATTTGACGTCAATTTTACCGTGGTGTGACTCACGGGATTTCTCTAAGTGCGCTGATAACAAGCGGCGAGGCAGCCAAAAATCACCCAGCAATACTCGTCGAATACCGCGGGAGATCTGTTCATCGGTAGCTTCAAGATAAAACATACCGTTTACTTTCGGCCATTCAATAAGATTCTCAAATTTCGTCTCGTGTGGCATTTTTACGAGTGCGATGGCTCGACAGCGATGGAGGTTTTTCTGCAACCAAATACTAATTGATTTGGAATCAGTCTCTTGGCAATCAATAACAACAAGATCGACTTCTTCCTTTAATGGCATTCCCATACCAATTTGCGAACAGTCACAACCGAGTTCTCTTTGCAGCATGTCTGGTAAGAATTTGCTCGCAAAACCGCCATGTTGAGAAACAAAAACTAATGGCAGTGAGGTGGAAGATTCTTTCACCGCGAGAGGTGAAATGGTTTGGTGGCCCAAATAACGGCCCGTTTGTAGTCCGGGGATATTCATGAACTTCCTTACTATTCTCAATTCGTTTGGCGTTGGCTGATTTGAGCGTCTGTTTTGAATCTATAGAGTCACGAACAATGTGCGCAATGGATTCCAAAAACTGGTAAAACAAAAAGCTCGTATCGTTGGATTTTTTATGTTGCAAAATAGGGATAAGTTGGCGTTTAAATCATTTTTATAGAGGTTTTTAAGCTCTACAATTGTAAATTAACCCATTAATTTTTGACTTATCCGGTGATCTTATATCGGTCTAGCTGTTAAAACTGCTCAGTTTGTGAAATTAAGTTAAGAACTGTGAGATTGTTGGCGTTGTTGTCATCAAAATCATTTTTAATTAACGTTTTTGACGACTTTAATCGGTTAAAAGTGTACGAAACGCCAACTTAATATCACTAAAACTACAGAAAGGTAGTGCCGCCTTATTACAGTCTCTCTCACTACCGTGGAGAGAAAATTATTATTAGAGTATTTGTTTAAATTAATTTGGTGACAAATAAGGTCATTTAGGTGGTTTTGGGTATTTTGAATGTAAAATTAATTGCCTTTTATTTAAGTTTTGTAATTGTTGGCGTCAATATCATCTTTTGTGGATTTTCCTTCCAGTGATTTAGGTTTAACAAGGTTTTTGAGAGCCATTAGAAGACTCTTATTTGTTTAATTATCATGGGAATGAATTAACGCTTAGAGCATAATGTCTGATTAATTTACAGATATGATCGAATTGCTTGAGAGGCTTTTTGATAGGGCTTTTCAGTTAGGCATTGTGAGTGATTAAAGGAAATTTAAGTTAGTGAAAGTAACAGTTTTTGGTACGGGTTATGTCGGTTTGGTAACCGGTGCATGTCTCGCAGAGGTAGGCCACAGTGTTGTCTGTGTCGATGTTGATGAACAGAAGATTCTTAATTTGCAAAACGGGCAAATTCCTATTTATGAGCCCGGGTTGGAATCGGTTGTTAAAGCCAATTTTGCGCACGGACGTTTAGCGTTTACCACTAACGCTGAAGACGCTGTCAAACATGGTCAGGTCATTTTTATTGCGGTTGGTACTCCGCCCGATGAAGACGGCGCCGCAGACTTATCGTATGTTCTGAAGGTTGCCGAGACAGTCGCCGAATATGTCAGTCGCGAAGTCATTTTGGTCACTAAGTCTACCGTACCTGTTGGCACCGCAGATAAAGTGAGAGCAAAAGTTGCTGAAGTTTTAGCTGCTCGCAATGTTGATATTGCTTACCACATCGCTTCTAACCCAGAGTTTTTGAAAGAGGGAGCCGCAGTATCGGACTTCATGAAGCCTGATCGAATTATTGTTGGTACGGATTCCGAGCGTGTGCGGGCTTCAATGGAGGAGTTGTATGCGCCCTTTAATCGCAATCACGATAGACTCATGTTTATGGATGTTCGCTCGGCTGAGCTTACAAAGTATGCGGCTAACGCCATGTTGGCAACCAAAATTAGTTTTATAAATGAAGTGGCTAATATTGCGGAATACGTGGGCGCTGATATTGAACGAGTGAGACAGGGAATCGGGTCGGACCCGCGCATTGGTTACCAGTTTATTTATCCCGGTTGTGGTTACGGTGGCTCTTGCTTTCCAAAAGATGTTAAAGCTCTAGTTTCCACAGCCAGGTCGGTTGGTTATCACGCACAATTACTAGAGTCTGTTGAAGCCGTTAATCACCGGCAGAAATCTAGATTGTTTGAAAAATTGACGGCCTATTTTTCAGGCGATCTGAAAGGTAAGACTTTCGCCGTTTGGGGATTAGCTTTTAAACCCAACACTGATGACATGCGAGAAGCATCTTCTCGGGTATTGTTGGAGTCTCTGTGGGCCAGTGGTGCCTCGGTTAAGGCTTTTGACCCCGAAGCCATGCACGAAGCGCAGCGTATTTATGGGCAGCGAGAGGATCTTCAGCTGATGGGAACCAAAGAATCCTGTTTGTTAGCAGCCGACGCGCTCTTGATTTGTACGGAGTGGAAAGCGTTTTGGGCGCCCGATTTTGAGCTCATTAAATCTAGCTTAAAAACCCCGTTAATCGTTGATGGTCGAAATATGTACAGCCCGTCTCGGCTGTCTCAAATCGGCATTAAATACATAGGTATTGGACGATCTAACTGATGGGTGAATGCGCGCTCGGAGGCCTAATTTCGGTTAAGCCTCTGAGCGCATGGTAGTACGTTTTTAATTTCAGTGTCATTTGGTGGGACAGTCGTTACTGCCAGATGCGACTAAATTGAATTTCCCTTCAGCTGGTCAGACAATGAGCATGGCATTAAAATAGTTGCCCGCAAAGTTTTAGGAAGAAAGTAGCGTGGCCGATTCACAACCTCTCGAGCGAAAGACCGTTGCTGCTCTGGCAGCTCTATACATCTTTAGGATGTTGGGGCTTTTTATGGTCTTGCCTGTTCTCTCGGTTTTAGGGCAAGAATATCCACAAGCGACACCTGCCTTAATTGGTATCGCTATTGGTGTTTATGGCCTGACCCAAGCGTTGCTGCAAATTCCTCTGGGACTGTTGTCCGATCATGTCGGCAGAAAGCCAGTTATTATTTTTGGCTTAGTCATTTTTGGGGTAGGCAGTGTCATTGCTGCAGAAGCAAATTCTATTTGGATGCTTATTTTAGGTCGTGGCTTGCAGGGGGCTGGGGCAATAGCGGCTGCTATTATGGCCTTGTTGACCGATCTCACCAGTGAAAAAAATCGCACCAAAGCAATGGCTTCGTTGGGCGTTTCTATTGGTGTTGCATTTGCTATTTCTTTAGTGATTGGTCCTTTGATCGCCTCTGCTTGGGGGCTTTCGGGAATTTTCTGGGTATCTGCTGCGTTAATTATTCCCGGTGTTTGGATAACTCTAGGTGTAGTTCCAAACCCACCAAAAAGTTTAATAAACAAGTCACAGCCTGTGTTTCATCAGATCTCAAGTATCGTACGACACGGTCAACTGTTGCGTTTGGATGTGGGAGTGTTTGTTCTGCATATGGCAATGACATCGATGTTTGTGGTTATTCCGACTTTTTTACGCGATGAACTTACCTTGGCCGTTGATAGTCACTGGATGATTTATTTGCCCGTTATGTTGGTTTCTTTTATTGCTATGGTGCCTTTGGTCATCATTGCTGAGAAAAGGCAAAAAATGAAACCGGTATTTATGTTGGCGATATCCTTTGTTTTTCTGGCTCAGATTGTCTTTTCACAATTGATTCACAATACAGCGTTATGGGTAGTTGCTTTGTTTGTGTTTTTCTGGGGATTTAACCTATTGGAAGCGACACTTCCCAGTTTGATGAGCAAACAGGCACCTGTTGGTTCGAAAGGCACAGCATCGGGAGTTTTCTCGACCTTCCAGTTTTTGGGCGCGTTTTGTGGTGGGGTTGTTGGCGGATTCCTAGTGCAGAATTACGGATCGGCAGCTGTATTTGAGTTTGCTGCTGTAATGATATTGATCTGGTTTTCTCTGTCGCTATCTATGAAAGTCCCGCTTCCGCTGCGTGAACTGGTGTTATCGGCTGATGAACATTGTTTTAGCGAGCTGGAACCAAAACTTCGTCAATTAGCTGGTGTTTGTGAAGTTTCTTTTAAAGAAAATAGCCAAGAGATATTGATGAGGGTTGATCAATCTAAATTTAAGCAAGACAGTATTGATGGTCTTGGTTTAGGTCTTTCTATTCGGTAACGTGTTATTCTTGTTACTATTATTTTTCCACGAAATTGGTCGTGGTGATTGTTGAAATTAAAAATTTTCAGGAGATTTACATGGCTCGCGGCATAAACAAAGTGATTCTTGTCGGCAATTGTGGTCAAGATCCAGAAACTCGTTATATGCCAAGTGGTGGGGCCGTGACGAATATCAGTATTGCCACCAGTGAAACTTGGAAAGACAAGCAAACTGGGCAGCCCCAAGAACGAACCGAGTGGCATCGGGTGGTTTTTTTCAACCGATTGGCCGAAATTGCTGGCGAATACCTGCGTAAAGGTTCGCAAGTTTATGTTGAAGGATCTCTGCGCACCCGCAAGTGGCAAGATCAAGGTGGCCAAGATCGATACACCACCGAAATAGTTGCGTCGGAGATGCAAATGTTAGGCGGTCGTACCGAAGCGGCTATGCAAAATCAACGAAATCAGGCTCCGGCTTATGAGTCCGATATGGACGGATACGGTGGCGGCCAATCAGGTGGAAACTACAACAGTCGCCCTAACAACTCCAGTGCTCAGAAGCCTGCTCCTTCAACGCCGCAGCAACCTCAGCAACCGCCGAGTTTCGATTCCTTCGACGATGATATCCCGTTTTAATTGAAGATTTTATTCAGAGTAAGGGCTCGTCTTTGTTTTATTCCGTCTTGATCACCGACACTCAATGTGCTCTTGGTGCGGTTATTGTTAAAGAGCTGCTTGAAAGCTCCTTTGACGTAACAATTCTCTCCGATGACTCCGGACGTTGGCACGAGCCCGATTTTACGTTGGCCTATCTTGCCAAAAACGCTCCAAACTTAGTGATTAACAATTTTGGTTGGAGTGACAATGGAAATTCTTTGAATTTAGAAAATCATCTGGCAGTTGCTCAGTGTCTTGTCGATGGTTGCCGGAACATAGGTTCACCATTAATTCAGTTGTCGAATTACCGAGTATTCAGCGGTAAAAAATCCGGTTTTATCGAGTCGGACGAACCAGTCGCTAGAGATAACATTGGCGAAGTGTATTTAAATTCTGAAAAGATCGTCGAGGCTCTGGATAAGCATCTTATTTTACGGCTGGGTTGGGTGCTTGGCGCCAGTGGCACTAATCTTCTGACGGAGATTGCGAGTAAGTTTGTTGCAGGCGATGACGCTGCAATCTTTTCTGAGCGCAGAGGCTCACCGGTTGGTCACCACGATGTCGCTCGTATTATTTTGGCATTGGTTAAGCAGATCAGTTGTGGGTCGGAAAACTGGGGTACTTTTCACTACAGTTCCAGTGACGCCTGTACCGAAGGGGAATTTGCCCGTGAGGTTTTGTCCGAATTGCAGTCTAGTTTTGATCTCGGAACCATCACAGCCAATGTTGTAGAGATGGATTCCGAGCCTGTGAGTGCTGCATTGGGTTATAAGCGTCTAATGGATAACTTTGGCATCCAGCCTAAAATGTGGCGCCAAAGTTTATCGACAGAATTGGGTTTGTGGGTTAATCATTACCAACAACACAAGACATCCTGCGATCAATAGCCCCACATTATTTACCTAACACTGTAATGTCTTCCAGTCATACAGGCTGAGAACGCACGAATATAGTCGTTGATACCTTGCTCATAGGCTTGTTGTTCCCTTTGTTGTTTTTCTGAGAGCACGGTAGCTTGTTCCTGAGCCTTACGATATCCCGACTGTTCATTTTGAGAGCCGATTATCGCTCCTACCGTTGCCCCCACAACTGCTCCTGCGGCAGTATTTCTGTGTTCACCGCGATGATATCCGCCGCCAGATTTTATGGTTGAACCGATAACGGCTCCTGCGATAGTCCCAATTATTGTGCCTCTAGCTGTATCGCCGCGATTTTGGTTAGCTACCACTCTGGTTGAATAGTTGGCAGCTGGCTCCTGCAGAGTTGACGGATCTACTCCTGTCGCTGAAACCGCCCAGCGATAGCATTCATAGCGATCTCTCTGCGTCTGCTCTTGGCTTTGGCCTGCTGCTGGATAGGTAAAAATATCCGGATCTGATGCGTGTGAGATAACAGAAACTAAAGCAAGTAACGAGATACCTGTAATCTTCGCGCTGTTTACTAGTAATTTATTTAACAACATAACCTCTGCCCTCTAAGCACGCAGCCTGTGCGCGATAATAGTTTTCTCGACTTCCTCTGTTACGGTTGCTGTTACTTGGGTCATAGTCGGATTGGTCGGTAGCCCAGCGATGACATTGGTATCGATCTGCTTCAAGCTCAGATTCGGTCTGTCCTTCGGCCGGATAGATAAGCCATTCTCGTGAGTAATCTGAACTGGTTTCGTTATAGGACACTTGTGTTTGTTTAGGAGGTTCTACCACCACGTAATCATCGCCATGTTTTTGGTAGTAAATATCGTTAACCACAAAGTAGGTGAGAGCGCCAAAAGCAAAGGTTGCATAACCATAGGGTAGATGACTCACGTGAACCCCGTAAGGCGCTCTGACAACAACATAACCGTATGAACTGGGTCTGTAGTAGTTGCCGCCGTGGTAATACAGTGGATAGCTACTGTAGCGTAATCGCTTGTATCCACGTGGCAAATATCTTACTTCGTGTCCGTAACGGTGATGAGCGTTGGTGTGATGATTACGGTAGTTGTAGTTGTTTGTGTAATTTCGATGATAGTTGTTGTTATCGCCGTGAGAGTAATTGTTGTTATGAGAATAATTGTTATTGGAATAGTTGTTGTTCCGATTGTAACTGGTTTGGCGATTATCTCTGTTGTGACTCCAATTACTGTTATGATTTTGCGGCTTACTGGAGTAAGTTTTCTTTAGATTTTCATAGTTAGACTTGTGCCCAGAATGCTCTTGGGCATGGTAATTTTTTGAACTATGTTCTTTTTTGATTTGGTTAAGTTCAGCGTGAGCAGAATGGCTCAGGGTAAAAGCCATTAATAAAGCAGCTACCGATGAGCTGAGCCTACCCCATCTTTTGTTCTCGCCTCTTACATGAGTGCGCGCGTTTTTATCATTTTCTTGGGTTGCTTTGTTAAGCTGTCGCATAACTAAATCCCCTCATTTTCATTATTAGTTCAAGTCAACGTAATTTATGGAGCTGCGTTATCGCATTAAGCAGATTTCAGTTTACAGAAATTGGCTGAACAGTAGCTGATCGAGAAACCATGCCACTTGACGGAGTTAGTCAGTGAAATCGAGAGAGGTATTGGGAACTTGCAATGATAAGTTTGTTACTAGCTGTTAATAAGCGAGATTGGTATTAGGTTCTAGGTTGTTTACGGGTGAGAGGCGATTGTTGGACTTAGTGGGAGTTTAGCGGTGGTGATAATGGATCATGCTCTCTAAGCTTTGCGCAGTCGAGAGCATGTTACTGGGTCGATCAGTCTTGATACTTGCTCATGATTAAGGTTGCGTTAGTGCCACCAAAACCGAAGCTGTTAGACATCACGGTATTGAGATCAACATCATCAATACGTGTTTGTACAATGTTGGCTCCATCTGCGCCGGCATCCAACTGGTCTATGTTTGCAGAGGCAACAATGAATCTATGTTTCATCATAAGCATGCAGTAAATAGCTTCCTGAACACTTGTAGCGCCTAAGGAATGACCGGTTAGAGATTTTGTAGAGCTAACTGGAGGAACAGCGCCAGCGAAGGCTTGCTTAACGGCGCCAAGCTCTTGGATATCTCCCGCAGGTGTCGATGTACCGTGTGAATTGATGTAATCAATTTTGCTATTAACGGTAGACATGGCTTGCTTCATACATCGTACTGCACCTTCTCCAGAAGGCGCGACCATGTCGTAACCATCTGAGGTAGCTCCGTAACCGATGATTTCACCGTAGATTTTTGCGCCACGAGCCTTAGCATGCTCAAGTTCTTCTAACACCACACAACCGCCGCCACCAGCAATGACAAAGCCGTCTCGGTCGGCATCGTACGCGCGGGATGCTTTTTCGGGAGTATCGTTATACTTGGTGGATAAGGCGCCCATTGCATCGAACATGCATGTTAACGACCAATGCTCTTCCTCACCACCACCTGCGAAGACTATGTCTTGCTTACCCAGCTGGATTTGCTCAACGCCGTTACCAATGCAATGTGCGCTGGTTGCGCAAGCAGAAGAGATTGAATAGTTAACACCTTTAATTTTAAACGGTGTTGCTAGACAAGCTGAGGTGGTACTACCCATGGTTTGGGTTACACGATAAGGCCCAACACGTTTTACGCCTTTCTCGCGAAGAATATCCGCCGTCTCGATTAGATTGGCTGTAGATGCTCCACCGGAACCCATGATGATGCCGGAGCGCTCATTAGAAACGTCGGACTCTTCAAGCCCGGAGTCGGCAATAGCTTGTTGCATAGATAGGTATGCGTATCCGGACGCCGGACTCATAAAGCGATAAATCTTGCGATCAATCAACTCTTTTAGGTCTAAGTCTATACTTCCGGCAATATGGCTTCTAAAGCCCATTTCTTTGTATTGCGGCTGAAAGCGAATACCAGAGCGTCCATTTCTCAGTGATTCGAGAACCGTATCTAGGTCATTACCAATACAGGAAACAATACCCATTCCGGTAACTACAACGCGTCTCATATGCTGCCCCACCTGGTGAGCCATTTACTGGCTAAAAAGTTATAACTGTGAAAATTCAATATAATTTGTAGTGCTCAATATTGAAAGCTGAACTGCAATTACATTAGAACTTGCTGGTGTCTGTAAATAGACCAACACGCAAATCGTTCGCTGTGTAAATTGGCTTGCCATCAACCGATGCGGAGCCATTTGCAATACCCATAACCAGTTGTCTTTCTACCACACGCTTTAGGTTTATATGATAGGTGACTTTTTTAGCGGTTGGTAAAATTTGACCGGAGAATTTTACTTCCCCAGAGCCTAATGCTCTTCCTTTACCAGGATTGCCTCGCCATCCTAGATAGAAGCCAACCAATTGCCACATGGCATCTAAGCCTAAGCAGCCGGGCATAACCGGGTCGCCCGGAAAATGACATTCAAAAAACCACAAGTCGGGATTGATATCCAGCTCAGCGATAATCTCGCCTTTGCCGAACTCCCCGCCCTCAGTGCTGATGTGCGTAATTCTATCGATCATCAACATGTTAGGTACAGGCAAGCGAGCGTTATCAGGCCCGAACATTTTTCCATGTCCGCAATCAATTAGCTCTTCGCGGCTATAGGCGTTTTTAGGTATAAAAGAATCCATAAATTGACTCTAACAGTTTTCGTTACGAATGAGCCATTGTTCGAAAGTCGATGTGCTGGCTAGCGAAGGGGGCACATTCTAATGGATGATGGCTTCTTGTCCAGATTAAATACTAGTGTTTGTTGGAATGTTGGTTCTTGAAGCTGCGGTTTTTGAAGTGAAATTATTTCTATACATACATTTTTTGCGAGCTGGAATTTCGGTAATCAGATAGATGATAATGACATCTCTAGTGCAGCTTCAAGGGTCGTAAAGATCAAACTTACGTCTGAAAATACGGCCATTTGCTTTGAATTTGTAAATAAATTCCAAGATATGCGAGTTGAGTTATTTGCAACTTTTATCACAGAACACGTTCAGAAAAACTATGTTAAGGTGATACTTGTGTGAATAAAACCATCAAAGATCACAAATCTTGGATAGCATAAGTTTGAAAGAATCAATTAATTTAAGGATTAAATGAAATGATCAAGAAGTGTCTGTTCCCGGTGGCGGGCTACGGTACCCGTTTTCTTCCTGCAACCAAATCCATGCCGAAAGAAATGCTACCGATCGTAAATAAACCTTTGGTTCAGTACGGTGTGGAAGAGGCAATTGAAGCCGGCCTAACCGAAATCGGTTTAGTGACTGGTCGTGGAAAGCGCGCAATTGCTGACCATTTTGATGTCAGTTATGAACTTGAGCATCAAATCGCGGGAACGTCTAAAGAAGAATTCTTGAGCAGTATTCGCGAAGTTATGAGCAAAGCTACCTTCTCAATGACTCGCCAGCAAGAAATGCGTGGTTTGGGTGACGCTATTTTAAACGGTCGTCGCTTAATAGGTGACGAGCCCTTCGGCGTGGTTTTATCGGATGACTTGTGTTTAAACACCGAAGGTGGTGATGGTGTTTTGGCTCAGATGGTTCAGTTGTACAAACAGTTCCGATGCAGCATTGTCGCAATTCAAGAAGTTCCAGAAGATCAGATCAGTAAGTTTGGTGTGATTGCCGGTGAAAAACTGAAAGACGGTATCTTCCAAGTCACCAACATGGTTGAAAAACCTGCGGTAGAAGAGGCACCAAGTAACCTTGCGATTATCGGTCGATACATTTTGACGCCAGATATTTTTGAAATCATCGAGAATACGCCTCCCGGTAAAAATGGCGAGCTTCAACTGACCGATGCTCTATTAACACAAGCCAAAAATGGTTGCGTTTTAGGTTACAAATTCAAAGGCACTCGTTTCGATTGCGGTAGTGTGGATGGCTTCGTAGAAGCAACCAACTACGTCTACAACAACATTTATAAGATGTAATCTCCAATCTGTATCGCTTGGTAAAGAAATAAGGGTTCCCTTCCGTGGATAACAAAATATCCTGTTTTAAAGCTTATGATATCCGCGGACAGGTTCCCGGTCAGTTAAACGAAGATGTCGCCTACCGTATAGGTCGTGCGTTTGCTCAGTACTTATCGGCTAAAAAGGTCGTTGTTGGGCACGACATTAGATTGTCCAGCCCAGCCCTGACAGACAGTCTTATCGACGGTCTTACCGACGGCGGCGCCGATGTGTTGCACATTGGTGTTTGCGGAACAGAAGAAGTTTACTTTGCGAGTTTTAGTCGAGATGTAGACGGCGGTATTTGCGTGACCGCCAGTCACAACCCCATTGACTACAACGGTATGAAGCTGGTCCGACGGGGTTCTCGCCCAATCAGTGGTGACACCGGATTGTTTGACATCCAAGCCCTGGCAGAATCTGGTGATTTTAATCAAGTTAAAAAAGGCGCTGTTAGTCATTTAAATTCAAGACCTTCGTACATTGATCATCTTCTGACTTATGTTGATCTTTGCAAGCTCTCTTCTCTTAAGATTGTCGCCAATCCCGGTAATGGTGGAGCGGGTCTTATCGTAGATGCGATCGAGGAACGCCTTCCAACCGTTAAATTCGTAAAAATTCAGCACGAGCCTGATGGCCAATTCCCAAACGGCATTCCTAATCCTTTATTACCAGAAAATCGTAGCAGTACTTCTTGTGCGGTTATTGATAATCAGGCCGATTTTGGCATTGCTTGGGATGGTGATTTTGATCGTTGTTTCTTTTTTGATGAAAATGGTCGTTTTATCGAAGGGTATTATTTAGTTGGTTTGCTGGCAGAGGCTTTTCTTAAAAAATCGGCTGGCAGCAAAATTGTTCATGATCCGCGTTTGACTTGGAATACCCAAAGTATCGTCAAGCAACACGGCGGTGTGCCGGTTATGAGTAAAACGGGCCACGCGTTTATTAAAGAACGAATGCGCGAAGAAGACGCTATTTATGGCGGTGAGATGAGCGCCCATCATTACTTTAGAGACTTTGCATACTGCGACAGCGGTATGATTCCGTGGTTACTGGTCGCCGAGCTTGTTTCTGTTACGGGTAAACCTCTATCAAAATTGGTGGATGAGTGTATGCGCGCTTATCCGTGCAGTGGTGAAATTAATCGCGTAGTTGAAAACTCTCAGGCAGTCATTGATCGTATCGAAGCTTTCTATTCGGCATCTGCCAACCACATAGACTACACCGATGGTGTATCAATAGAGTTCGATGATTGGCGTTTTAATCTTCGCAGATCGAATACCGAGCCCGTTATTCGCCTAAATGTTGAAACTCGCGCTAATCAAGCATTGATGGAAGAAAAAAGGGATGAGCTATTGGCGCTTATGGAATTGGCCTAAATACCTTTCATTGATTCGAGAGTCGTTTGGTCACGAGAAAGAAATCTCATTGCCATAGTCTGTCGACTGATCATTTCGATGATTTTCCGAGATGATCTTGCTCCATCAAAGTTGTTCCGATTTCGCTTTTCGAGCCAAGCGGCACAGGTAGATTGTTGTTCCCGTGCCGATGCTCGACAGAAGAAGCACCGACCACCATTTACCCACAATTAACATCGATATCGCTAATGTGATCCACAAGGTGATTAGTGCTCGATTCCTCACTTTTAATGAGATTCCCCGGCCAGCCTCCCATTCGGTGATAATTGGCCCAAGAAATCGATTCGATACCAGCAGTTGATGAAATCTCTTACTGGATCGAGCGAAACACCATGACGAGAGCAACACAAAAGGTGTGGTAGGCAGTAACGGTAGGAAAATTCCCAAGATACCCAGCGTTAATGATATCCAGCCGGTAACAATGAGTAACCAGCGTTTCGAAAAATGTATTTCGGTGTATTTATCTTGAGAATGCAATTGTGAATTCGCCGGAGACTTGGTTTATAGGGCACCGGGCTATTATTGATCTAATGTTATTGCGATTAAAGAGTTTGTTGGACTAAAACTAAGATGACATCTCTCTTAATGGTTTTAGCAATTATTAAGAGAGATGTACGCAAGCGATACATGTGCTTCCGTGGCGACGCTTGTGTTTTATTTGCCGGTGGCCCCTAATTTTGCAATTAAAGAGCGGGTCGAAGAGTCCCAAGAGTCTGGGCATTCCCCGCTGGTGAGCGCTGGGTAGATTTTCATCCCGAGTTGCTTGCCAAGCTCAACGCCCCATTGATCAAAAGGATTTAAATCCCAAAGCACGCCTAGGCAATATACTTTGTGTTCGTACAGCGCGATTAAGCTTCCCAAAGACTCTGGCGTGAGTTGCTCTAGAAGTAGTGTGTTGCTGGGGCGATTGCCAGGGATAACCTTGTGAGGCGCTATTTTTCGCGCCTCATCTTCTGTTTTGCCGCTTTCAAGAAGCTCTTCATAAGCCTGCTCAAAAGATTTTCCCGCAAGTAATGCTTGGGATTGGCCAATACAGTTTGCCGATAAATAATGGTGATGGCTGTCTAGACCACTCATAGGTTTTATGCTGGCAATAAAATCCACTAACACCTTACGAGTGCCTTGGTGCAGTAACTGGTGGAAAGAGTGCTGACCGTTGGTTCCCTCAGTACCCCAAAGAATAAGTCCCGAATTGTAGTCTAGAGGATTGCCATTATGGTTTACGCGCTTGCCGAGGCTTTCCATGTCGAGCTGTTGAAGGTATGCAGGAAGGCGATTTAAGCGCTGAGCATAAGGCAGGATTGCTTGGCTCTCGTAACCTTGTGTCGAGCTGTACCAAAACGTCAGTAAAGCGAGCACGGCCGGCATATTTTCTTTGAGCGGAGCATCGTGAAAGTGCCGATCCATTACGGCGGCGCCGTCGAGTAGACGTCTGAAATTATCAAAGCCCAGTGCGAACGCGATGGGCAAGCCGATGGCTGACCATAAGGAATAGCGTCCGCCAACCCAACTCCACATTGGCAGAATGTTGTTTTCAGAAATGCCAAATTCAATGGCTGCTGAAATGTTACTGCTAACGGCCACAAAATGATGTTGTAGCTGTTCGTGTTTGCAGCCGAAGTTTAATAACCAACGTCGTGCAGCCAGAGCATTCTCACGGGTTTCTAAGGTTGAGAATGATTTTGACGCGATGACGAACAATGTCGTTTCTGGATTTAATGCTTCCAGTTGGTCGGCAAGGTCGGCGCCATCAATGTTTGCCGCAAAATGAACCTCTAAGGATTTATTTTTAAAAGCCTTAAGTGCCGTAACTACCATTCTCGGGCCAAGATCCGATCCGCCGATACCAATGTTAACTACATCGGTAATGGCTTTGCCGGTGTGACCAAGCCATTGACCGGTATGAACCTCATTAACCAATGATTCAACTTTTTCGAGCGCTGCTTTTACCTCGGCTTGCTTTTCTGAGGGACAAAGTTCCGGCGTTCTTAATGCCGTATGCAGGGCAGGGCGGTGTTCGGTATTGTTGACCAGATCACCCGAATACAACGCTTGAATCCAAGCGGGCAGTTTTGCGTCGTTGGCAATTTCGCAAAGTGCCTCGAAAATGTCCTCGTTGATGTGATTTTTCGAGAAATCCAGAAAGATTTGTCCTACTGAGAGTGAGTATTTCTCGGCTCGTTTAGGATCTTTTGCAAATAGATTGGTAAGATTTTCATCCCAGCTGAGCGCTAAAGACTTTAGCTTTTCCCAGCTGGGGTAAGAATAGTGGTCTTTAATTGAAGTGTTCGAATCTAGATTGTTGGTCATGGTTCGCTGTAATCCCTTGCCTGCTATCCTTGCTTAAGGTTTGTCCTTCTTTAGCGATCTCGGTTTATGGCGAAATTAGCCAAGTCCTCCATCGCATCTCTGTAATCACTTTTGGGCAGTTCTAAAAGAGAATCTTTAGCTCTCTGCACATGGTGTGCCGCCTGCTCATGAGTATATTTTAGCCCGCCGGTCGATTTTACCAGCGCGACGATTTCATTTAGATGTTCAACGCTACCATTACGAATCGCGTTTGCCACCAGATCTTTTTCGGCAGCGGTGCCGTGATTCATGGTGTAAATAAGAGGTAATGTTGGTTTGCCTTCGGCGAGATCGTCGCCGACATTCTTGCCCAACGCTTGTGCGTCACCTTCGTAATCTAAGGCGTCGTCGACTAATTGGAAGGCAAGACCAAGACTGGAGCCGTACGCGGCAAAGGCTTGTCGCTGTTTATCGGTTGCATTGCATAAAACCATAGAGGTTTCACAAGCAGCTTCAAACAGTGCGGCGGTCTTTTTGTTGATAACCTTAAAGTAATTCTCTTCGCTAACGTTCGGGTCTTTGGCGTTAACCAATTGCTGCACTTCTCCTTCCGAAATCACATTAGTGGTGTTCGAAAGAATGCTCATGATGTCCATATTGCCAATGGCGACCATCATTTGAAAAGCTCGGCTGTATAAGAAGTCGCCAACCAAGACGCTTGGCGCATTACCCCAGTTGGCATTAGCTGTAGGACGGCCTCGTCGCAGTTCAGACATGTCGACAACATCATCATGCAGTAATGTTGCGGTGTGAATAAATTCAATAATAGCTGCAAGTTTTAAATGGTTTGTGCCTGAATAGCCCAATGCGTTTGCACCGAGCAGAACCAGAAGTGGTCGCAGGCGTTTGCCGCCGGCTTCGACAAGGTATTGGCCAATATTCTCAACAAGAGTAACGTCGGAATAGAGTTCATCGATGATAAGTTGATTAACCGCTTCAAAGTCAGTGCGGACAACATTATGAAAAGAGAGCATTCGGTGATTCATTTTACAAAAAATAAAGTTAGGCGCATCCTAGGCACGAGAGCTGCTACCGTCAAGCTGTTGTGACGCTTTAGTTATCATTGTATGCCGCTTGTTTTACACATTTTCAGTTCGCTCATCCTTTGGTCTGATTAAAATAAGAGATCCTATTAATAGACAGTCGTCGCGCTAGGACGTGCTAACACCGATTATCTGCTCTTCGATGACCAACAAGCTTGCAGTGGCGCCCAAGATTGCCGTTTCGCGTTAAAATATTTGGTTATGAAATAGGCGCTTGTATCTTTGCTTCATTTCCCATAAAATCCGCCACCCTTAAACAAACGTCGCAAGTTTTTCATTCGTGTTGACTTGAAAAAATGATGAACAAGTAATTTTTTGCATTCATCATACTTCGTGGCGTCCGATTTCATTAATTGGAGCAAATGCATGTACGCAGTTATTGTTAGTGGCGGTAAGCAACACCGTGTCGCCGAAGGTGAAGTTCTTCGATTAGAAAAAATCGAAGTTGCCACCGGTGAAACCGTTGATTTTGATAAAGTTTTGTTAGTTGCCAACGGTGACGACGTAAAAATTGGTGCGCCAGTTGTTGATGGTGCAAAAGTTTCTGCTGAAGTTGTTGCCCACGGTCGTGCTGACAAAGTGAAAATTGTTAAATTCCGTCGCCGTAAGCACTCCATGAAGCGCCAGGGTCACCGTCAGTGGTACACTGAGGTGAAAATCACCGGCATCCAAGGCTAATCTAAGAGGTATAATCTAATGGCTCATAAAAAGGCAGGTGGTAGTACACGTAACGGCCGCGACTCGGAAAGTAAACGCTTAGGGGTTAAGCGCTTTGGCGGTCAAGAAGTACTTGCTGGCAACATTCTAGTTCGCCAACGCGGTACTAAGTTCCATGCTGGTGTAAACGTTGGTATTGGTAAAGACCATACCTTGTTTGCAAAAGAAGATGGCACTGTAAAATTTGAAGTTAAAGGCCCAAAAAATCGTAAATACGTAAGTATTGTTCCTGTTGTTCAATAAGCAGGGCGATTAAAGCCAACCTTCTTGTAAGGTTCTTCGAAAAACCCCATCACTCCGATGGGGTTTTTTTTATTATAAAATTAAGTAAATTGGATATGGTAATAAGGCCGCGAACAAAGGGATTCAACTGTTGCGGTTTCCAAGACCGAACAACTCCAAACAGAGGTAGTTGATGAAATTTGTCGATGAAGCACCGATTTTTGTGAAAGCCGGTGACGGTGGTAATGGCTGTATGAGCTTTCGCCGTGAGAAGTTTATCCCCAACGGTGGGCCAGATGGCGGTGATGGCGGTGATGGCGGCAGCGTTTATCTGCTTGCGGATGAAAACCTAAATACGTTGGTCGACTATCGATACCAACCTAAATATCGCGCCCAAAATGGGCAGTCGGGAAGTTCTCGAGATTGCCGCGGCAGTAAAGGCGAAGACCTTTTTCTTAAGGTCCCGGTTGGCACCACGGTTATCGATTTAGATACCGAAGAACAGCTCGGTGATTTAAAAGAGCCGGGTCAAAAACTGAAAGTCGCTCAAGGAGGCTTCCACGGTTTGGGAAATACGCGATTTAAATCGAGTATTAACCGTGCTCCCCGCCAAACAACGCCTGGTTCAGAAGGTGAAGCACGTAATATCAAGCTTGAATTACGTGTTTTGGCTGATGTGGGTTTGTTGGGTATGCCAAATGCGGGTAAATCTACTTTTATTCGCGCCGTGTCGGCTGCAAAACCGAAAGTGGCAGACTATCCCTTTACAACGCTTGTTCCTAACCTTGGTGTGGTAAAGGTTAACGAACACAGAAGCTTTGTGATTGCGGATATTCCCGGCCTTATCGAAGGTGCCTCTGAGGGCGCAGGCCTTGGTATTCGGTTTTTGAAGCACTTAACTCGTTGCCGCATTATGCTGCATCTGGTTGATATGTTTCCCTACGACGGTTCTACTCCGGCTGAGAATATACAAAAAATTCAGACAGAACTTGAGAAGTTCAGCCCAACATTGTCTCAACGCGAGCAGTGGTTGGTGTTGAATAAAATCGATCTATTACCACCCGATGAAGTCGAGTCTCGTACTCAAGAAGTGGTCGATGCCCTGAACTGGCAAGGTCGAGTGGTTAAAGTTGCAGCAATCAACAAAAATGGCACCGCACTGGTAGCGTCTCAGGTGCTGAATCATCTCGAAGAGCTATGGCAACTGGAGAAAGATGATCCAGAGGCTGGCGAGCGCGAAATCAATATTCAAAAGCAAATGCAAGAAGAAGCTCGCGAGCGTATTGAAGCCCTAAGAGAGTCCAAGCGGGCAGAGCGAATGGCCAAAAACCTCAGTGATGACGACGATGACTGGGATGATGACGATTACGATGTAGAGATTATCTACGCACCTTAGTCGGTATTCCCAAAGCAGAGTGACAGCCGGGTGGACGTATATAGCTTGATTTACGTGAAAAAGCTCGGCACTTAAATATAGCTCTGCTGAAATTTTTGGTCAGCATTGATCAGTTTTTCTATATTTTTCAATAAGTTAATTTAGGTTCTCAAGTTTTACTTATTAACTATAGATCTGAGTAATGGTTGGCTCCCAAAAAAAAACCGAGCGAGTTACACTTGCGCGCTTGCTGTGATAGTAAGCGTTCGCAAGTCATACGAGCCTATAATTATTTCGGGAGTTGAGTGGTCATCATGAGTATCAGGGAAAGCCTACACCAGCGTAAACGCTGGATTATAAAAATTGGCAGTGCATTATTAACCGACAACGGACGTAAACTGGATAAACCCGCAATCGAGCGTTGGGTTGAACAAATTGCTCGACTGCAAAAGCTCGATAAAGAAATCATTTTAGTTTCCTCTGGCGCTGTGGCCGCAGGCATGAAACGTTTGGGTTGGAACGAACGCCCAGATCGTATTCACGAACTACAGGCAGCCGCGGCGGTTGGTCAGATGAGTCTGATTCAGACCTATCAAGAAGCCTTCTCGAAGTACTCTATTCAAACCGCACAAGTACTTCTTGATCATGATGACTTATCCAGTCGTGAGCGCTATCTAAACAGTCGATCAACTCTTAATACTTTATTGCATTATGGTGTGATCCCGGTCGTTAACGAAAACGACACGGTAGTAACCGATGAAATCCGTTTTGGTGATAACGACAGCCTTGCGGCACTGGTTGCAAATCTTGTTGATGCCGACATTCTCGTCATTCTTACCGACCAAGACGGCATGTATACCGCAGATCCTCGCAATAATCCTGACGCGAAACTCATTGCCGAAGCTAATGCCAGTGATACATCTTTAGATGCAATGGCCGGGGGCGGTGGCGCTTTAGGTCGCGGCGGTATGCAAACTAAGGTTCGTGCTGCACGTCTTGCGGCGCGCTCCGGTACTCATACCTTTATTGTTGGCGGCAGAATCGAATCGGTAATTTCGCGAATCGCCGATGGAGAAACCCTAGGCACATTGATGGTGGCCGATCGCCAGCCCGATCAAGCGCGTAAACAATGGCTTGCGGGTCACCTTCAAACTCGTGGCACATTAGTGTTAGATGAAGGTGCCGTAAAAGTGCTTAAGCAACAGGGCCGCAGCCTATTAGCCGTGGGTGTAAAAGATGTGATTGGTCAATTTACTCGCGGAGACATGGTTCGCTGTATCGATTTTGAAGGAATCGAAGTTGCCCGTGGGCTGGTCAATTACAGTGCGCGGGAAGTGGAAAAAATTAAAGGTCAACCCACCGAATCCATTGAAGAATTGCTTGGCTATAAAGACGAAGACGAGCTTATTCATCGCGATAATCTGGTTGTACACAAACATCATTTTTAGTCGCAAAAAATTAGTTTACTTTAAACTGCTGAAGAGAATATCAAGTGAGTATATTTAAAGATCACATTAGCGCTATGGAAGCCTACAAACCACCTCTAGAAGGTCGTGACGGCCAGCGTTTTGTATTGCTAGATTTCAACGAGCGAACCATTCCAGTTAGCCCGGCAATCAAACAAGCATTGGTCGACTTTATTCACAGTGATCGTATTCAGCAGTACCCCAATTACGGCAACATCACCGGGCAGTTGGCAGAGTACTGCGGAGTCACCTCCGATCAAGTAGCCATTACCAACGGTTCCGACCACGGAATTGAACTTGCTATTCGCGGTGTATGCCGTGAGGGTGATCAGGCTATTATTCCTGGGCCAACCTTCGCCATTTACAGCCAAGTTGCTAAGGTCGAAGGCTTAAGTATTGTCTCACCGGAATACACCCAACAAGGCGGTTATCCCATAGATGAAGTAATCGCTGCGATCACCGATAAAACTCGCTTAATAGTTGCTGCAAACCCAAATAATCCTTGTGGTACACCCATTAGTTTGAGTGATATTGAGCGACTTGCAGTGGCTGCGCCTAACGCCGTTATCTTAGTGGACGAGTGTTATTATGAATACACGCGATTAACCGCTA
The DNA here is from genome assembly GCF_054658275.1 of Sessilibacter sp. MAH3. Lineage (NCBI taxonomy): Bacteria > Pseudomonadati > Pseudomonadota > Gammaproteobacteria > Cellvibrionales > Cellvibrionaceae > Sessilibacter > Sessilibacter sp. MAH3. Next base: position 65,147 of record NZ_BAAGIE010000004.1, read on the forward strand.
AGTCGTTAATCGAGAATTACAAAAACATTGTCATTACTCGCACCTTCTCAAAAACTTGGGGAATGCCCTCTCTGCGTTTTGGTTATGTGATTACCTGTAAAGAAAATATCAATGCAATATTGGTGATGCGCGGGCCTTACGATATTAATCAGCTGGCCGTGGTGGCCGCGAGCGCCGCCTTAAATGATCCAGAATATACCGAGCAATATATTCAAGAAGTTATGGGGCAAAGTAAGCCATTACTTGAAAGTTTTCTTGCAGAAAAAGGCATTAATTTTTGGAAATCTGTCGCAAACTATATTTTGGTGTACTTCGATAACCCAGAAAACATTAAGCGTGCGTTAGAAACGGCTGGAATTTTAGTAAGACCAAGAGTAGATAACCAAGGCAAAACTGCACTTAGAATTACCTTTGGCACGCTTGAGCAAACACAAAAGCTCATCAGTGTTCTTAACGATCTTATTTAAATTTAACGCTTAACTAATTCACCGTGCGATAAAAAACGAGCTTATGTATATTTTTTCAGTAACCGCAAAAACCCGAACCGATATCGAAGGATTCAGTAAAGACAGCCCTGCGCCATTTATTGTATACATAGATTTTAAAGATTTATTTGGCGCAGAACAGCTGGCGAAACTCTTTGTTATGAAAGCCGGTTTTTACGATGTTATTATCGAAAAAAGAAAACAACTACCACAAGGCAAAGTATTGCAGCTCAAACGAAAAGATAAACAAATTCAAGAAGCGCTGGAAACCGGCTACGCGGTTCAGTTGTTTGATGAGCACTGAATTTGAGTATGTAGATCAGCGTAAATTTAAGCGTTATTTTTAAAAGCCTCATTTGAGGCTTTTTTTATATCTGGTAAATTCTGGATAAAGTTACTTTTAATTAATTCGTTTTCATACTTTTACCGCTGACGGTATTCTGTGTAATAAACTTGTTAAATTTTTGAAACACAACAATCACTATTCTGTCACCAAAGCTCGTTAAAACGTTGCCTCCTATTCAATGATCACAATTTTTTGTGATGTTATAAGAGTCAATGTTATGAAGAAGTTCGTCGCTGTTTTTGGGTTGATGTTGGGTTTGTCTGCAACGGTTCAAGCAGATAGAGCAACGGATGTTATTAACGCAATTCAGCAATGGAATGCACCACTTTCTTCGGTTGATCGGCAGGGAAAATACTGCCGTATGGCGGAATCTGCTTTCACTTTTTATCGCGGTTCTAATCATTTATTTTGGCAAGATTTTTCGAATGATCCGCGCTTAAATCAGTTTTCCAGTTCTCGAACGGTTACTTGGTTGCAAGGTGATTTGCACGCAAATAATTACGGTGCCTTTGATGATGACAAAGGTACGGTGGTTTATGAGTTAAATGATTTTGATGAGTCGGTTCTTGCGAATTATCAATACGATATTTGGCGAATGGCGACCAGTATTTTATTAATTGCGCGCGAAAATGATGGTTTCAGTAATAGTGATCAAGAAATATTTGTTGATGCCTTTACCGAAAATTATCTAGACACCATTGCCGATGTTCGTGGAAATTCCTCAGAAACCAGTATTACGCTTAATGCCTCAAATACCTACGGTTTACTCGATGATTTTTTGCGAGATGTGGAGCAATCACAAAGCCGAGTTAAAATGCTGGATCAATGGACAAACCTGTCGAGTTCGTCGCGAATTTTTGATTTAACGGATGAACGTTTATCGGCTATTTCTAGCACTACTCGCAATGCCATTATTAATCAGATGAGTCATTACGGAAATACACTTAGTGGCGCGCTTAGCTACAATACCAGTTATTTTCGAGTAAAAGATATTGCCCAACGTAAACTTGCAGGAATTGGTTCCTTCGGAACACCGAGATTTTATGTGTTAATTGAAGGCCCCACTAATAGCGCTAGTGACGATAGAATTTTAGACGTAAAATTACAACGGTCGCCAACTCCGTATCGCTTTTTAGGAACGAGTTTTCAGTCTCAATACAATTCACAATTTATTAATCACGCGTCACGTCATGCGATTGCATTTAATGCCTTAACACGCCGCACCGATGACCATGTGGGTTGGATGAGTTTTAATGGTGGAGCCTATTCGGTGCGAGAGCGTACCGCTTTTCGAGAAACCTTTGATACTTCTGATTTAACCTCTCAAACTCGCATGATTAATTTAGCTGAGCAGTGGGGAGCTGCGCTGGCCTATGCTCACGCTCGATCAGATCGCGACGGCAATGCAAACTTTATTAATTATTCGTTCGATACCGAGGTAGATAATCTCACCGATGGTTCACATTCAGAATTTCGGGCCTTGGTGCGCAGCATTGCCTTTAATTACGCAGAATTAGTTGCATCTGATTACGCGACCTTTCTGTCGGTATTTCCGAGTAATTGTAATTAATATCGGTATCTAAAAGGTTTTTAATGAGAATTTCTAGTGACATAAGGAAGTGTCGCCAATTTCAAAGACGGTACAAGATTGAAGCTGTGAGGAAATTGTAATTCGCACTTTCAATTTCTGACCTCTGATTGAATCATGGATGAGTTAATCAGAGGTTCCTATAAGTAAGATGTTTAACTTAGAACTGATTTACCATGTTCTCCAGTGACAATTATGTTTGCATTAACTCAGCAAATATTGCACTGGTCGCAGTTTGTAAATCTTTGGGTGATAATTCTAAATCCATGCCTCGTTTTCCCGCGCTCACATAAATGCGATCAAAGCTTTCTGCACTTTGATCAATAACGGTTTTCAAACGCTTTTTTTGGCCTAAAGGACTTACGCCACCTAAAACGTAACCGGTCGTTCGCTCAACCAATACGGGATCGGCCATGGCGGCTTTTTTCGCTTTGGCGGCTTTGGCAATTAATTTCATGCTGAGTTTGGCTTCGACGGGAATAATACCAACAGCTAGTTCTTTATTATCAAGCTGAACAACGAGGGTTTTAAAAACTTGCGCAGGGTTTAATCCTAATTTTTCGGCAGCTTCTAAACCATAGGACTGTGCACCAGGGTCGTGCTGATATTCGTGAATAGTGTGGGCTATTTTAAGCTTTTGTAAGAGTTTGATGGCCGGTGTCATAGGGTTTTGTGCATCTGTATATAAAATGACTTTGATAAAATACGGATGAATAATTTATCAAAGCCAAACTTATTTTAAAGGAATCTCTGATTAACTCATCCATGATTTAATCAGAGGTCAGAAATTGAAAATGCGATTTCCAATTTCTTCACAATTTCAATCGCTTACCGTTCTTGAAATTGGCGACACATCCTTGTGTCACCGGAAACTCTGGGTTAATCAGAGTTTCCTAAATGTTGTCCAAATTTAAGCGTCTTTTGGCAAGCTGACGGTGGATTTTAAGTCATCGGTAACTGGTAACTGTTTTGATACCTCGGATTCTGGTTCTACCAGACTTACAATCAACCAACCACTGCTAGGCTGAAAATTTGGCTGCGTTGTATAGAGATGCATTTTGCCGTGGCTATCAAACGCACACAAGGGAAAGGAACGGCCTTTATACAAAGACTCGTAACTGTTTAAATCAAAATTATCACCTAATCGCGTTGTTTTAATAACGGCTCCGCGCGCGGTCATACTGGCTAAGCGTCCGTAGGTTGCGCTTTTTTCGAATAAACATAAACGCTCGGCGTAGGCCTGTGCAATCTTGTGGCTGGCGCGTTGATCTTGTTCTGCATGCGATAAGCCAATCACATGTCCTTTTCCGAGTAGATATTCAAAATGGTAGGTAACTACAGGGTTAAGTTGTCTGTAGGGCGACATCACTAGCACTCGACCTATGGTGCTAAAATCGAGAACATTTTCTGCGTGTGCAGAGCTTGGGTTGCCAAAGTACGCATTGAGATTATCCATTCGCGCTTTGCTCACCGAGTCCCAGTTGGTATCGGCCAAGGTGACGCTGATTCCGTGCTCTTTTAAAGCCTTGGCGAAGCGACGGTTAAATTCATTGGCGCCAAAGATAAGAATCCCAGTCGCCGATGGCGAACGCAATTTTAATAGCTTGGCCACTTTTACAGAGCTTAGGCTTTGTAACACAACCGTTACGATAATCACCAAAAAAACCATAGGCACTAATGCACTTGCTTCATCAAAGCCGTTGCTTTCGAGCTTAATAGCAAACAGCGATGAAACTGCCGCTGCGACAATACCGCGTGGCGCTATCCAGCTTAATAACGCTTTGTCTTTCAAGGTTAATTCGCTGCCCAGAGACGAGACAAACACTGCAATGGGTCGGGCGATAAACATAATGGCCAGCAATACCAAAATCGAACCCAATCCTAAATTGGTGATGGCGTCAATGTTCAGTCTGGCGGCGAGCAATATAAACAAGCCCGAGATCAGTAAAACGCTGAGGGTTTCTTTAAATTCGATGATGGGATCGAGGTCGATATTTTTCATATTAGCCATGACCATACCCATAATGGTCACGGTTAATAGGCCGGATTCGTGAGCGATGTGATTCGAAAAGGCAAATGCGCCGAGCATAAGAGTAAGCACGGCGGTGTTTTCTAAATAGTGCGGAATTAAACGTTTTTTTAATAACCAGCCAAGAGAAAAGCCGATTAAAAGCCCAAATCCAAGCCCTACGGCCAGCGTTAACCCAAACACCGCTAAGGTGTGTGTCCAAGCGTCTTGTACCGAAATAATAAACTCGTACACGAGCACCGCTAAAAGTGCGCCGATTGGATCAATAATGATGCCTTCCCAGCGTAAAATATCGGCAATTTTTTTCGCCGGACGCACCGACCTTAACATAGGTACAATTACCGTTGGCCCAGTTACCGTGACAATAGCGCCAAACAGTGCGGACATCTGCCAAGAAAATCCTAAACCGTAATGCGCCGCAGGCGTTGCCACAAGCCAAGTAATAACCGTACCTACTGTACACAGGTTTCTGACCACAGAACCGTGCTCAGCCATTTCTTTAAGTTTGAGCGTTAAAGAGCCTTCGAACAGGATAATTGCCACGGAAATGGAAATTAACGGAAAGAGCAGATCGCCAAACAATGCGTCTGGGTCGAGTAGTCCGAAAACTGGGCCGACAAGAATTCCCAATATTAAAAGCGGTAAAATCGCGGGAATACGTAATTTGTGAGCGAGTAATTGGCAAGCGATTGAAGCGAGGCCCACAGAGACGAGTAAAATTACTGGATCAGACATATCGGGTATCTTTATTTTTTATGGTTGCCGAGATAATGCTCGTTATTACTGAATTTTATGGGTTAAGTTTGTCAGATGACATGTGTTTGAAAAAATCATCTCATCTAAAGTGTATGAGTGATTTATACAAACGTGAATTTTTTGAATGTTTCTTTGTAACTTCCACAAGTATTCGTAAAAACTTCATAAATTCATGATGTTATAAAAAGAGTTAATTCTTAGCTTAAATAACAGACATATTTAGTTTTAACCAGCGCAACGATGTTTGTACGTAATCTTTTACGAGAAAACAACCTACACCGTATGCGGTTGTTAGCCGATTTAATTGATGTGACCACGTTCCTTATCTATAGGATATTTATGAAAAAACTTGCAGCAGCTTGGCTCTGTCTCTTTTCAGCCTCGGTATGGGCTGAAACAACGCCAAAAAACATTATTTTCGTAATCAGTGATGGTATGGGGCCAGCATATACAACCGGTTACCGGTATTTTGCCGACGACCCTGCCACCAAAGAAGTCGAAGAAACCGTCTTTGACCGCCTTTATGTCGGATCAGCAAGTACTTATCCTGCGCCGGTTTCGGGTTATGTTACCGACTCTGCCGCTGCCGCTACGGCGCTTTCTTCTGGCGTTAAATCCTATAACGGCGCAATTGGCGTTGATGCCGATAAACAACCCGTACAAACCCTATTAGAAAAAGCCAAGGCCGCCGGTTATAAAACCGGCGTTGCTGTAACGTCACAAATTAACCATGCAACACCGGCTGCGTTTCTTACTCACAACGAGAGCCGTCGCAATTACAATGCCATTGCAGACAGTATTTTTGATCAGCGCGTAAATGGTCAATTTACCGCCGACGTTATGCTTGGCGGTGGTTGGTTATATTTTCAGCGCAAAGACCGCGATATCGTTCAGCAGTTTAAAGACGCCGGTTACACCTACGTTGATAAAATCGATCAACTGCCATCGGTAAAGCAGGGTTCACCACTGTTGGGGTTATTTGCAGAAATCGGCTTGCCTTGGGCACTGGATTATCCGCAAAAACGTCGCCTGTTACCTTTGGCTGAGGCAGCCGTCCATCAGCTTGAAAACGACAAAGGTTTTGTTTTGATGATTGAAGCAAGCCAAGTGGACTGGGCTGGGCATGCCAATGATGTCGCAGCCGCAATGGTAGAAATGGCCGATCTCTCCGACACGCTAGAATGGCTAGAGGCTTACGTTGACTCTCATCCGGATACTCTATTGGTGGTAACCGCCGATCACAGCACAGGAGGCTTAACGCTCGCTCGTGATGGGGAATACATTTGGAGCCCTGAGTTTATTCACACCCTTGATCAGTCACCAAAAACCATTGCCGATGAATTGGGCAAAATTGACGACGCGAAAAAACGCGCTGCAAGCGCCGAAAAATTATTAAAAGTTGAACTTACCAAAGACGAAAAAGAATCGTTAGAAGCGATTACTGCAAAAGACGACAAAGCTTTTTATGCTTGGGTTAAGCACTACATCGACCTAAAAACCCACACGGGCTGGACCACCGATGGGCACACCGCGGTGGATGTTCCCGTGCTGGCCAAAGGTGTCGCCGCCTCTAAATTTGCTGGTAATCAAGACAATACCGACCTTGCCAAAAAACTGGGTAGTTTTATTCAGTAACGCTAACCCAGCAATAGTCGTTTTATAAAGCCCGCACAGGTTTCTGTGTGGGCTTTTTTATGAAATCTGGCCTCGCTCAGGAACCTATAATTTCCAGCAACACAAGGTTGTGCCATCAACGTCTTTTCAATTGCTGTTCTGTCCTTAAGTTATGGATGCCTTAATCAGAGGCTGCGATGGCTTTTTGACTTTTGGTTTCAGACATTAAACGGTATTCTAAAATCCATTGCGAAACTTGAGTCATTCACGGTTTCGCAACACTTTTACAGATATCGGTGAGATCTTTAATGACCTCTGTTAAGACAACTTGAAGCATCACCGATAAATTGCACGGAATTCGATTTTGTAGTGTGTAGCTACGCAGCGCTGACACAATTCGATAATCACGATGCAAATAATAATGAATAGGAAACTTTGATTAATTTAGAGTTTCTCGCGACACAAGGATATGTTGCCAATTTTAACAAATGTAAGTGATTGAAATTGTGAAGGAATTAGAAATCACATTGTCAATTTCTGCCCTCTGATTAAATCATGGATGAGTTAATCAGAGGTTCCAATAATAGCCGCCGTTATTTAGGCTGTTTTTTGCAACTCAGAATAAAGGGAAGGAACCATGACTGCGCTGGATATGCTTGATGCCTTCATTGGTATTATTGCTATTTATTTTACCCTAAGTTTAATTGTAACGGCTGGAAGCGAAGTTATTGTGCAGATTTGGCGATTGCATTCGCAAATACTGTGTCGTCTTATTTCAAACATGACCAGCCACGCACAGTGCAGCGTGATGCTCAAACATCAGCGCATACAAAGTTTGCGTCCAAAACCCGATGATGATAAAGAGCCGAAAGCTACCTGGTTGTACAGGTTTCGCGAGCAACTGTGCGTTCTTTATTTTAAATTAATTTTCGATAGCGAACATCGTCCGAGACATACCAACGTACCTTCGCAAATTCCCGCCGATACTTTCGTTTTTGTATTATTAGATTCTTTGCTCGATTATCGGTACTTTGAATTAAGAACCAATACCATCAAACTAGATGCTGCGCTTCACAACAAATGTGAAGACGCCATGACTATGGCAAACGGTGTGTATTGCAGTCACAGAGATAATCGCTGGCGAGCACAGGTGTTTCAATATTGGATTCAATCGGGACAAAATGTTGAACAATTTGAGCACTTGCTTGCGGTTTGGTTTAACGACGCCGCAGAGCGATCAAAAGGTTGGTTTAAACGACGACTGCGCCTGTGGGTTTTGCTACCCATAGGATTTTGTTTGGCTGTTTTTGTCAACGCAAATACCATCGACATTTTGCGCTTAATCATGGAAAACCCAACGGTTCGAGAGCAACAGGTCTCACTGGCCGAAAAATTGGTTGAATCCGGTAAAATTAAGATTGAATCCTGTGCTAGTGAAAATCTCGAAAAAGATAGTTTCAAAGATTGTCAGAAAAATATAAAAGACCTAGCCATTGATGTTGTTCCCGTTGTTGGTTGGTCTGATAAAACGCCCATTTATGAGGTTGTCACCGGGAAAGGCGGCGGGATTGTACAGTCTTCGATAACAGTTATTGGAACTCTTATTGGTTGGTTTATTACCGCTGTTGCATTATCGCTAGGCGCGCCATTTTGGTTTGACATGTTAAATCGTCTTGTTAAGGCACGTACCTCGGTAAGATCTGTCTTGGGTATGGAAAGCTCCAAAACAGAAGTGTCTGGCGCTGCAAATACATCAAGCGCCAACAAACCCATAGAATTAAATCAAGGCAGATTACCAACACCCGAAGCAGTAACCGAAGCACTAGACCTTAATAGTATTCAATCGTTTAATAGCACTGTTATTGGTTACAACGCCGTTAATATGCTGTGGTGCGCGCGACTGGCAAATTTGACTTATTCCAATCTTTCTGTTGCACAATCTCAGGCGGCGATTTGGGGGCTTGAAGTTGTTGGTTTTGAATATGGTAAATTTGGAACGCAGGCCTTTTTATTTTATAACATCAATTTTGCTGTGCTGGTTTTTCGCGGTACCGAAAAAAACATTGACGATTATTTAACAGACCTAAACATTCAAAATATTAAATCTCCTTGGTATTTGGGTAGAAGTGATCTAGAAACTCTCGATATAACACTGCACCAAGGTTTTTCTCGAGCAATAGAAGATAACTGGAACTCCATTAAAGGATTATTTGAGCAAACAAAACTGTTCACGCAAGAAAAAAGCATTCCGTTGTGGATTTCGGGGCACAGTTTAGGTGGTGCACTTGCCGTTATGGCCGCAGAAAAAATACAGTGTAAATTAGAGCACGATCAACAATGGGCAGGCAGTTTAAATATCGCGGGTCTATACACCTTTGGCCAACCGCGAGTTGGTTCACTGAACTACGCTAATCGTTTGGATATGGTATTAATTAATCGTTATTTCCGAGTGGTGAACAACCGCGACATAGTGCCAACCATACCTTTCACCACACCGAACTTTTCGTTAAATGACGAGATCACGTTAAAGCTTGATTACGAACACGGCGGCACCTTAATTTATTTTAACGACCTTGGCGAAGGTGTAGTGAATCCACCGAGTTGGTATAAAGCACTCGATAAAATGACGCTCAATACCGATGACATCAAAGCAAAACTCAAAGAATCCGTAAGTGACCACTCCATGCAAAACTATATTTTACTGGTCAAGGAATTATTAAAGGCTTGAAATTAAGGGCTTTTAAATGGAGACAGCATCTAGATGAGTTAAATTGTTGTCTTTTATAAGTTTGCTAAGTAGACAAATACTTGAATTATGAATCAGCTAACTCTTTATCTTGATCCTACGTCAGAGCCCTGTCGAGCGGTGCACTGGTTGTGTGTACAGGCCGATATTGATTTTTTAATAGAGCATATTTGGTTATCGCGAAATCAACATCTAGGTGAAGCTTTTCTCAAAATAAATCCACTTCATCAAGTACCCGCTTTAAAGCATGAGAATCTATGCTTATCCGAAGCGACGGCTATCATGCGCTACATCGCAGATTTAAGTGGTAAAGAAAGTCAGTGGTTTGGTAAAACTCAGTAAGACAGAGCCATAATTAATCAAGGATTATCTTGGTATCATTTAAATCTGAAACGCGTTGTAACATTAGAGGAAACTCTGATTAACCTAGAGTTTCTCGCGACACAAGGATGTGTCGCCAATTTCAAGAACTGTAAGTGATTGAAATTATGAAGAAATTGGAAATCACATTTTCAATTTCTGCCCTCTGATTAAATCAAGGATGAGTTAATCAGAGGTTCCTAGAGTATTTTCTTCCGGTATTGTTGATGCCTGTGTATTTAGGTTGGCAAATACCCAGTGAGAGTATCGTGCAAGAGCGCAAAAATTCGGTTAAAAGTGTATTTGCGTATTTGGATCAATTTATTTTAAGACTTCCGTTTTTAACAACAGGCATTGCGTCGGCGGCGGCTATTTTATTTGCTAGTGAAATTTCTGCCTTGGAAATCGATAAAAACTTTCCTGAATTTTTAACGCTTGATACCAACATTGCTGTTTGGTATCAAAACCTAAAACAGATCAATGGATACCAAGAATCGCATTATGCATGGAATAGCGTAAGCCCTAAAATTAAACAGCGATTTGAGAAAATAAGGGAAGGAAATTTATCGGTGGCAGAGCAATGTGGTGATCCCAGTTGGGTTGCAGATCATTGTGAATCTGTATTGCGGTAGTTTGTATGTTAAAAAGATCTTCGCTAATGAGAAGATCTTTTTACTGTTCGTGACGCTTATTGTTTAATGCTGCGCAATTATTTACCGGGTTTTTAATTAATCACAAGACGTTAAATGGTCAATACTGTTGTGCGTAATAGCTTCTAAGTTGCGCGTAATCTTCTCTGCACTCCAATCCCACCAAGCAATTTCCAAGAGTTTCTCGATAGTATTCTCGTCAAATCGATATTTAATAATTTGCGCTGGGTTGCCGCCTACTACGGCGTAATCGGGTACGTCTTTGGTGACCACCGATTTCGACGCAATAATGGCCCCATGGCCAATTTTAACGCCGGGCATTATGGTTGCGTCGTAACCTATCCAAACATCGTTGCCGACACAGGTATCACCTTTGTAAGGTAGGTCGCCTGCTTGCGGCATTACCTTCTCCCAGCCGTTTGCGAAGATAAAAAACGGATAGGTCGAAAACCCTGATGTTTGATGGTTGGCGCCATTCATAATGAATTTTACGTCTTTGGCAATTGCGCAGAATTTACCAATAATCAGTGTGTCGCCAATAAATGGAAAATGATAAAGAACGTTTTTTTCGAAGTTTTCAACACCATCTGGGTCGTCGTAATAGGTGTAATCACCAACTACTATATTGTCGCGAGTGATGTGATTTTTTAAAAAACCCACTTGCGGAAATCCTTTCATGGGTTCTTTATCGTTCGGATTAGGTCCGTGCATATCAGTTGTCGTCGAAGGTAGGAATACGTTTGTTTTTTCCGCTTAAACGAGCAGCAAGTGGCTCACGGTATTGATCAAATAATACGGCGGCGATAATGACTAAGCCGGTAATAATCCGTTTAGACGATTCAGAAACACCCAGCTGCGCAAGGCCGGTTTGCATTACGGCGATGATTAAAACACCAAAAAAGGAGTTCACTACAGAGCCGCGCCCCCCCGATAAACTGGTGCCGCCAATAACAACCGCAGCGATGGCCGATAACTCTAAACCAATGCCCGCGTTTGGATCTGCGGATTGTAAGTAGCCTAACTGGAACACGCCGCCCAAGCCTGCCAATAAACCCGCGATGGCAAATACCACGATTTTCCAGCTCACCGGATTAATACCTGCCAGGCGAACGGCTTCTTCGTTGGTACCAATAGCAATCATGTAACGGCCAAATATGGTTTTGCTCAACAACCATTGCGCAACAATCACCACCGATACCGCTGCAATTAAGGCCGCGGAAATTCCCACAACAGGTACGGGATCACCAATAAACGCTACCGGATCGCCGATGTATTTGGTTTCCGATTGTGTTACCAGATAAGAACCGCCGCGAGCGATTTCGAGCATACCCAAGGTGACCACAAAGGAAGGTATTTTCCAGTGTGAACTTACAAAACCGCTGGTAACACCAAAAATAAAACCTACCGCCAAACCGCAGACAATGGCTATAAGTACCGGCAGATGAAAATCGGCAATTGCAACGCCAACCACCGCCGCAGACAGCGCCATTACCGAGCCCACCGATAGGTCGATACCACCGATTAATAACACGTAGGTCATACCAACGGAAATAACGGTAAGAGCAGGAATTTGGTTAACAAGGGTTCGAAAGGTAACGGTAGAGAAAAAGTAGTCGCTCATAAAGCTGAAAAATAAGATCAGCGCAATGAGTACGCCGATTAATCCGAGCGAATTCCATGGTAGATGTAGTTTTTTTAAGCCTGGCATTGTGTGTACCGCAATTTATTGTATTGGTGTTTATAGTATTGGTGTGCTTAAGGTTTTAGTAACAGATTTATTGTTGAGCTTCCCTAAGCAATAAACCTGTTCGGCTAGGTATTTTCACGATTAATGAGTTGGGGAAACGTCTTGTTGTTCTTTGTCATTGGTTTTGTGTTGAGGACTGGATTTGTTATAAAACCTAAAACTTGCCTCTAATAATTTCTCTTCAGAGAAGCTAGCACGGTCAAATTCTCCAGCCATTCTTCCGTTTGAGAGAACAATAATTCGATCAGAAACGGTCATCAGTTCTTGGGTTTCGCTAGAGACCACAATCACCGCTTTGCCTTTTAGAGCCTGTTCGCGAATTAATTCGTGAATACGAGTTTTGGCTCTTGCATCTACACCTCGGCTTGGCTCATCGAATAATAGAATCGGTAGATCGCGCAGCAACCAGCGAGCGATTAACGCTTTTTGTTGGTTGCCACCGCTTAAGCTCGCAATTGGGGCGCGAATATTATCGAACTTGATGGCTAAGCGCTGTGCAATTTCTACGGCAATATCGTGTTCACGCTGTTTATCAACCACCGCAAATTTGTTGGTCAGTTGCGGTAAGATCGACAGCGAAATGTTTCTGAGTAACGATTTTTGCAGCAATAAACCCTGGGACTTACGATCTTCCACCACAAGACCAATGCCGTTGGCGACACCTTCTTCCGGTGAGCGCATTAGGCGTGGGAATAGAAAATCGTCGGAGGCAAAACGTAGTGAGCCTGCGTCGGCCACATCGGCACCAAACAGTGTTCGTAATAATTCGGTACGGCCTGAACCAATTAAACCGCCAATGCCTAACACTTCGCCGGAATAAATATCCAAATTAATGTCTTCGAAGGCACCAACCTTCGATAAGGTGCGCACCCGCAAAACACACGACTTAGGCGGACGAATTCCCGGTTTAATAGAAATGGAGTGAGAATCTAGATCGCCCGACATTAGGTTGACGATGGTTTCTACATCGATGTCTTTAATGTCTTCGGTCGCAACCAACTGGCCATCGCGCAGCACCGAAACGCGATCGGCAATGCGCTGAATTTCATCCATACGGTGGGAAATATAAATAATACCCACACCTTGATCGCGCAATTTACGCAATTGTTCGAAGAGCAAATCGATTTGTGGATCGGTCAGTGCCGCGGTGGGTTCGTCCACAATCAATAATTTAATGGGCTCAGAAATCACCGACGCAATTTCGATTAATTGCTGCTTGCCAACACCCAAGTCTTCCATGGGTGTTTCCGGTGTCACGTCATCGAGGCCGACCAAATCCAACAATTTAGTAGCGCGTTCACGCAGGCGCTTACTGTCGATGATGCCAAATTTATTACCCAGGTTTTTAAAGCAAAGATTTTCGGCAATGCTTAAGGTTGGGAATAAATTCAGCTCTTGCATAACCATGCGAATACCAGCTTCTTCTGCTGCTTTCACATCGTTTGGTGTGTATTTTTCACCAAGAAAATACATTTCTCCGGCGGTGGGTTGATGAATACCCGCAATGATATTACACAGGGTACTTTTGCCCGCGCCGTTACTGCCCATTAGGGCGTGGATTTCGCCTTTGCGCAGTTGAAAACTGAGGTTTTTTAATACTGGTACCGCAAAGGTTTTATCCAGTGCTTTAACGTCCAGTAACACAGGCAAATCGCCGGAATTTACCGGCGTGCTTAGGGATTCGGTCATGGGATTAACTATTGGTTAAGAGACTCTGCGGTGATCAACTCGATGGGGGTCTTCTTATCGGCTTCTGCTTGGCCGGTTTTAAGAATTTGAAGAGCGTACTCAATACCAAACACCGCAAGCTTGTCACCGAATTGATCGGCCGTAGCAAGCATAGCGCCTTTTTTCACCATATCTTGCGCAGCAGAAATATTATCAAAGCCAACCACAAGCACATCGCTCTCACGACCGGCCTGACGAATTGCCGCAACCGCACCTAAGGCCATGCTGTCGTTTGCTGCTAAAATGGCTTTTAAGTCTGGATTTTCTGACAAGATTGCAGCGGCAATGGTGGCAGCCTTGGCTTGTTCCCAATCCGCAGACTGAACCGTAACAATCTCTATGCCCGCGGCATTCATAGCTTCTTCAAAGCCTTTTTGGCGTTGCTGAGCGTTAAACGCACCCGGAATACCACCAATAATGGCAACCTTATCGCCAGCGGTTAATTCTTGCGCTAGGCGTTCGCCGACTAAACGGGCGCCTTCTAGATTATCTGGGCCAACAAACGGAATGGCCACGTTCATTTTTTCCAGAAGTTCTACATCGAACTTGTTATCAATGTTGATAACCACAATACCTTGCTCAGCGGCGCGTTTGGCAACCGGCAATATGCTTTTGGAGTCGGCAGGTGCGATAACCAAAACATCTACTTGAGTTGCCATCATTTGCTCAATTAACGAAACCTGTTGAGCAAGGTCACTTTCATTACGAATACCGTTAACGATCAAGGTATATTCGTCGGCGTGCTCTTCTTGATGGCGCTCGGCACCCTTGGCCATATTAATAAAGAATTCGTTAGCCAAAGACTTCATGACTAGCGCAACACGTACAGGTTTGTCTTCTTTAGCAGAATCGTTTGCCGATGTTTCGGAGGTATTTTTTGAGTCGCAACCAGCGATGATAAGACTCAGTAGCAGTAGGAATCCGAACCGTAAAAAATGCATTTTGAAGGGCATAGGGAATACTCTTTCTTTTGTTGTTGTTTTGATTGTAGAAGCTTGTTTTCGATCAGAACGCTTTCAAGTCAGAGGCGTTCTGATGTTGCCGTTTGTCTTGATTCTAGGGCTCATATTCATTGAGCAGAAAACTCTGGGACTTTGGGCAGGAGTCTAACACGGAGCGACTCCATTATTTTTGCGCCAATTTTAATCTTTGCTCAACTTTTACGACTCGCCAGAAAATCTTCCACCGTTTCGCGATCAGGAATCGACGCAATAGCCCCTTCTTTCGTTACCGATAGCGCCGCTGCCGCGCAGGCAAGTGGAACAGCGCGATCAAAATCCCAATCGATCGCCAATTGCGACGCCAAATAACCGTTGAAGGTATCACCGGCGGCGGTGGTATCTAGGGCTTTAACAGGGTAAGAGGTATATTGCTTAACCTGATTTTTATTCACCAATAAAGCTCCGGCCTCTCCCAGTGTTACCAATACTTGCGCCACACCTTTGTCTAACAAAGATTTGGCCGCGAGAGTGATCTCTTCCAAAGACTCAACCGGCAGTCCTGTTAAGGAATTCAGTTCACTTTCGTTGGGGGTGATTAGGCTTAAATAAGGAAAGATGTTGGCGGGCAGTTCTCTGGCTGGTGCGGGATTTAGTATCACTGGCTTATTACACGATTTAGCCAGTTGGGCCGCGTATACCACTGTCTCAATGGGTGTTTCTAGTTGCAGTAGTAGTGCCGCGCTGTCTTTGATAATTTCGGTGTGGGTGGTTACTAACTCTGTGGATAAGTGATCGTTCGCTCCAGGTGTTAAACCAATACAGTTTTCGGCATTATCATCAATAAAAATACACGCCGTACCCGTGGTATCTGCAACTTGCGAAACTCTCTCTGTATTTAGACCTAAACCTTGCAGTTGTTCGAGCACTTCTTGGCCGGTGTTATCGTTGCCAATACAACTAATAAAGTAAGTACTTGCACCTGACTTTAAACAGGCAATGGCTTGATTCGCACCTTTACCCCCAAGATTGGTTTTAAGTCGGCCTGAGCCTACAGTTTCACCGGGTTTGGGTAAATGGGGGAGATACAAGCAAATGTCCCAGTTGGTGCTGCCAATAACGACGACTTTGGCTGATGTTGTAGTCTGGGATGAGATTGGGTCTGATGTGGTCATGGCCGATACTGATTCTTGCTGAGCAAAATCCGGATAATTTATGGGCTATTGATAAAGCCCGCGACTTTAGACTGATTTGTCTAACTAGACAAGATTTGAAGCTACTGGGATTCACTTCTGAAGACGAAAAACCCCCAGTGATGCTCATAGAACAACAAGATTAGGTCACATCGACAATGTTTAAAGGATTATTAAAAACGGAGGATTGGCTGAGCGCGCTTATTAAACTGCCAGCGTCTTGGCGGTTACAGGGTTACCAAGACACTGGAATTACAAGGGATTAGTTCGTTGATTGTGACGGCGGAAAAATCTGATTAATTCGCTTATTGATAACATACTGAAGATAGATGTTAACGCCAAAAAAAGTAATCACCGGATCAATAGTAAAATCGTTGGCGCCTTCCTCGTCGGCGAACTCTAATAAACGCGCTCGAATTGTAAACAGCAGTATCATGTGCAACACAAAATTCGCTATCGTTAGCACTAGGTTGGTTTTTTCAACGGCTTCAGAGTGAAAACCCATCATGCTCGCAATTGGCAGCACAATTAAAAGAATATAAGTAACAACGTAGCCCGAAATTACCGACGGATTAATTTGTTTGGGATGAATGCTGTTAATAAGGTTTGCTCGGCTGTACATCCAATACATGACATAAATGCCAAGCGTGATGAGGTTAAATCCGAAAATATACCAAGCTGAAATGTATTTAAATTCGGCAAACTTGCTCTTTCTGCTCGATGTATTGCGAAGTTCTGATTGAGGTGTATTGTAAAAACCGTTCATTATTTATCCTAACAGACCACTCATTACCTATCGTTAAGCGGGAGGAATGGTACCCGCTAGATGTTTCCCCACTGTTTGTAATAATGCTTACACAGCAGATATTCCTGCGCGCAAGAACGGCTCGCTAACTTCAGTAACCATAGGTCTTTGAAATTAAGAAGAGGCTTGAAATTGCGCTTTCCATTTCTGTTCCCCGACCGAACTCACAAGCGTTCATTGGATGCTTGTACAGTTTATCTCGATTTTTTTGAATAAGCGCGTTCAAAATCCACAGTTTTTGAGGCGATATCGTTTACTGGTAACTTTTCGGCTTGGTATCGCTCGGGCGTGACTATAGGAACCTCTGATTAATTCATCCATGATTTAATCGTAGGATAAAATTTGATCATGCGATTTTCAATTTTTTCAAAATCTCAATCACTTGCAGCTCTTGCAGTTGATGACACATCTTTTTATCGCTAGAAACTCGTGGTTAATCAGAGTTTTTTATACGTTTTAATTGCTCAAAATTACCCAAATGATGAAAAGACAAAGGCGATAATTGCTGAGCTTAGACATTTGATTGAACTATAACAGAGAGAGAAACCGCCTTAGACCATCAGTTGTATTTAAGAGATTCATTTAACCTTGGAAATGTGTACCTTTGTTTGGTTGGTAAAAATCGTTAGGTTTGGTTAGTAAAAATCGTTAGGTTTGGATAGTAAGAATAGTTCGGTTTGATTGGTAAAAATCGCTCGGTTTGGTTAGTAAAGGTCGCACGGTTTTGGTGTAGAATTGCCCACTTTTTACAACGACCAAACGATCATGACCGTAGACGTAATTCTAATACTGGTAGTTTTAGGGACCTTTGTAGGTTTTGTTGCTGGCTTGCTGGGTGTAGGTGGCGGTGGCATTTTGGTACCAACATTAAGCAGTTTATTTTTTTATCTCGATTTCCCGGCTGAAAAAATTGTTCATCTCTCACTGGGCACATCCATGGCGGCGATCGTAGTCACTTCAATTTCCAGTATGCGTGCTCATCAAGCCAGAGGCGCCGTTGACTGGCCAACGGTACGTTACATGGCCATCGGCGTATTATTTGGAACCTTTGCGGCAACCTTTTTAGTGGCCGCCTTAAAATCGATTTATTTAGCGGGATTTTTTGCCGCCTTTATGACTTTTGTATCTTTTCAGATGTGGCGACCGTTAAAACTGAGCGGTAGCAAAGCTTCTTCTCATTCCGAGTTAGTCGGCGCGGGCGCGGGTATCGGCGGAATATCGGCATTGGTTTCTATTGGCGGTGGATCGTTAACTGTGCCTTATTTATCTTGGCGTGGCTTTGAGCTAAAACGAGCCGTGGGTACTTCTGCGGCCATGGGTCTACCGATTGCGATAGTAGGTACCATAGGTTATTTGGTAAATGGTTGGGGCGAAACCGATTTATCCCAACATATTATTGGTTATATCTACTGGCCGGCGGTGTTAGTGATTTCCTGTTGCACCGTATTAACTGCGCCAATTGGTGTTAGGGTTGCGCATAAACTGCCTGTACCAGTACTTCGAAAAATCTTCGCGGTTTTATTAATTTCCATTGCCCTAAAGATGCTCTACACAGTGATAACATCAGACGTATAAGTGAGAGCTGTTTTTACAGAGATTTAGAAAACTCCGATTTATTCCACCAGGATTTAATCAGAGTTTTCTTTAGAATGCCGTTCGCAAGTTTTAATTTCGTATTTTCAAAAATAAAACCGCCTCAATAACTAGGCCGTTATTTTTAGATAACGTCGCAATTTCGCGGTTAAGAAATAAAATGGCCCGGTGTCCAACAGCGCTGCAACCAGTTTGAATAAATAACTGCTGATCATAATTCCTACCCACTGTTCTAAGGTAATTCCGCCTGCAAAATACGTAGGCGCGAATACAACACCAATAACAACCACAGAATCTACGGCTTGGCTTATCATGGTGCTAAAGTTATTGCGTACCCACAAATGTTTGCCTTTGGTAACAGTCTTCCAGAAATGGAATAAGCGCACATCTATATATTGCGCAGCCGTGTAGGCCAGCATCGAGGCAAAAATAGCTCCCGAAGTTAACGCATAAATAAAATCAAACAGCTCCACATGACCACTAGCCACATGATTATTAGGTAAAGTCATCTCACCTACGATTTCCATATTTTGCCAAGGTGGCATTACCGCCTCTGGAACACCCGGAGCCCAATGGGCGAGATAGATAACCGCAAAAATAAACAAATTCAAACATAAACCAAGCGTAACCAAAAAATTAGCGCGCTTTTTACCGTACAGCTCGCATATTAAATCGGTGCACAAAAACGTGAGCGGGTAGGGCAAAACACCCACCGTAAGCGTTAACGGGCCAAGAGCAATAAATCGAGTACTGCCAATGATATTCAACATGGTCATTGAGCAGATAAACACACCTGCCAGAATCAAAAACACACGCTCGCGACGTTCTTGCAGCTCAGACTCGGGTACAGCAATAGGTAATGGATTTTCCATAGATTTTGCTCTAGTGAATGAAGTTACAAATACTTATCGGCTTATAATACCGCCATAAACCCCAAGAGTCTGTACGCATAAAGAAAAAGGTTAATGGTAAATATCTTAAAAATAACAAGCGTATTTTATCGATAGTTCTTTAATTTACTGAATATAGAGCTTCTTTGGAATAAAAATGCTGATGGGAATTTTTAATGGTTTGTCGATCAGCTTTTTGATTGAGATATTGAGTCGTGCAATTATAAAAAATATATTCGTAAAAATTAACAAATGAGCGATGTTTGAGGATAAGTGCTTCTAATAATCTATAACCGAAAATTCGACATCCAATTTATTCATAGGCTAAACCATTTATTGCACTATAAGTTGGTCATACATTTTTGTGTGTTGCAATTGTTTTCAGCTAATTGGCATGTCCAATAAATTCTGTCTTTAAAAGTTGTTCACTGTATCAATACGATTTTTCGCATTGAAGTTTTTACTTCTGATTTCGTCGTTGCTGTTATAGCTTTGTGCCTTTGGTGCGCTAGAGGTTTATTACATGGGTGATTCGACGTTAATGCCGACTTACTTTTTTTGTTAACACGGGATTGGTGTGAGAAATATGCTACGTCACATTATTGTTGGAGTTTTGCTGTTTACGTCGGTAAATGCGTTTGCGCAGGTAGAAAGTATTGCCAAATTTACAGCCAGTATGGAAAAGGCTACGGGCTTTTTTGATTTTTACTATAACAAGCAAGATGGCAAGGTTTATTTACAAGTTAATACTTTTGAGGAACCTTTTTTATTTCAAAGCAGCTTGCCCCAAGGTGTAGGGTCTAACGATATTGGTTTAGATCGCGGTCAATTAGGCGAAACTCGTATTGTTCAATTTGAGCGCTTTGGCAAACAAGTTTTATTAAAGCAGTTAAATACACAATTTAGAGCCAATTCCAGCAACGCAGCTGAAGTGCGCAGCATTGATGAAGCCTTTGCCGATTCTGTGATCGCAGGTTTACCGATTGTTGCCGAAAGCAGTCATCATGTATTAATTGATTACACCGATTTTTTATTATCGGATATTCATCAAATCAGTGCTCGTTTAAGTCAAACCAATCAAGGTAATTTTAAGCCTGATAGCAGTCGCAGTGGTGTTTTTACGCATCGCTCAAAAGCCTTTGTGGATAATACCGAGCTTGAGTCTCTGGTGACTTTTCAAGGCAGTGATGCCGGTGAGTTTGTTCAGCAGGTTACTCCCGATCCAACCAGCATTAGCGTTCACTTGCATCATTCGCTAATTCGCTTGCCTGATAGCGATTATCAACCGCGCAAATTTCATCCATATTCCGGTTTTTGGAGTGTGAGTTACGAAGATTACGCAGTACCTATCGAAGAGAGTCTGACCCAGCGTTTTATTCCAAGGCATCGGCTAAAAAAGCAAGACCCGGCCGCGCAATACAGCGATCCGGTTGAGCCTATTGTGTATTATTTGGATCCGGGTACACCAAAGCCAGTAAAAGACGCTTTAAAAGAAGGTGCCAGCTGGTGGAATCAAGCCTTTGAGCAAATTGGTTATCGCAATGCATTTCAGGTGAAAGACTTACCCGCAGATGCCGACCCAATGGATGTGCGCTACAACGTAATTCAATGGGTGCACCGCGCTACTCGCGGTTGGTCTTATGGCTCTTCGGTGATTGATCCTCGCACCGGGGAAATCATAAAAGGTCACGTCACTTTAGGATCGTTGCGAGTTCGCCAAGACTATTTAATTGCGCTCGGCCTAACCAGCCCGTTTAAAACGCCAGATGCATCAACCGCCGCGCAAAAAGAAATGGCCTTGGCACGTATTCGTCAGCTTTCTGCCCACGAGGTGGGTCATACGTTGGGAATTGCCCATAACTTTGCCGCCAGTGAAAACAATCGCGCTTCTGTTATGGATTACCCGCATCCTCACGCGACCATTCGCGATGGCGAAATTCATTTAGACGACGCTTACGATGTTGGCATTGGTGAGTGGGATTCTTACGTTATTGCCTACGGTTACCAAGAGTTCGCCTCGCCTTCAGAAGAAAGTGCTGGTTTAAATGCCTCTATAAAACAGGCTCGTAATGCGGGTTTAAAATATATTTCTGATGCCGATGCCAGACCTGCAAATGCCGCCAGTGCCGTAGGTCATTTATGGGATAACGGTGCAAATGCGCTTGATGAGTTAACACGTGTGATGGCGGTTAGAGAGCTTGCCATAGATAATTTTGGTATCAATTCTATTGCTAATGGTGACGTGCTTGCGTCGCTCGAAGAATCCTTTGTACCGATTTATTTATTTCATCGTTATCAGTTAGAGGCGGCAGCCAAGCTGATTGGCGGTGTGTATTACGAGTACGAATCTAAAGGTGATTATTCTGAGCCTAAAGGTGTTGTTGCCGTAGACGCACACACTCAGCACAAAGCGTTTGAATTAATGCTGCAAACCTTGTCGAGTGATTTTTTATCGGTTCCTTCTTCGCTATCAAATTTGATCACGCCTAAACCTATCGGCTATTCAAGAAATCGTGAGAGTTTTCAGGGTCGAACGGGTTACACCTTTGATCCTATTAGCGCCGCTGAATCATCAGCGGGTTTTACCTTGTCATTAATGTTAGTTCCGGAGCGATTAAATCGGCTTGCTCAGCAACATGCAGTGGATTCAAAAACACTAAGTGTGGCTGGTTTAGTTGAAGAGCTACTGGATAAAACCGTAAAGTCTAAAGTGATTAGTGGTGACGATATTGTTAAAAGCCGAGTTGATACATTGGTAATAAATGCGTTGATGTCTACCCTAAGCAGTCCCGAACTTGCACCTGAAGTGAAATTGGAACTTCAGTCACAGTTGTTGGCTTTACAAAAATGGGCCGCTAAACAGAATAAAAGTCCAACGCTTAAAACCCTTGCGCATCAATTAGATGTTTATTTCAACACGGGCACTTGGCCGTACGTATTTGTGGTAAAACCACTGCCGCCGGGTTCTCCTATTTAGTGAGAAACCGTTAACAACAAGTCGTAAAAAGGGAACGCAGGTAAAACTAAGTTCCCTTTTTAATGCAAGTTTTGAAGTATCTTTAATATTAAAGGGGACTTTGAATAACCTAAAGTTTCCCGCGGCAGAAGGATTGTGTCGCCAATTTCAAGAACGGTAAATGATTGAAGTTGTGAAGAAATTGGAAACTGCATTGTCAATTTCTGTCCTCTGATTAAATCAGGGATAAGTTAATCAGAGGTCCCTAAAGATTGTTTCCGTATTAAAATTTAGTTTTTTAAATACAACGCTATATTAGTTAAGGCTTATCGTTAAATTTATAAAAAATACAATATTTTCAATCAATTAGATATTGGTGTGCGCTCTGTACAATCTTTTTTTTTAGCGGCTCAATATTCTTATCAAAATATTTGTTTAATGTGCTGCAAAACTAAAAAAATGAATGGCTGTCAAGGTAACAGGTGAGCAACAAGTGTATAGGTAACTCTGATTAAATCATGAATGAGTTAATCACTGGCTCCTAAAGTGCTTTTTTATCAAACAAAAAAGCCAACATACTTGGCACTTATAAAATCAAGCTTAAAAGAGGGTTTAATAACCATGAACAGGGCAAGAATTGCATTAATTACTGCACTTGTGAGTGTTGCGTATGCAGAGTCATCTTCAGCTAAAAACGATAAATCGGAACAACTACCTCCCGGACTTGAGAAAAAAGTCGCCAGAGGCGAGCCATTACCTCCCGGTTGGCAAAAAAAACTGCATGTTGGTGATACTCTAGATTACGATGTGTACCACCATGGCGAAATTATTCGTCGCGATTCAGACGGCATTGTTACTGTGAGTGTTGACGGCAGAATTATACGCGTTATCGAAAATACTCGTGAAATTATTGAAATACTAGGTTTGTAATTTTTACTCTTAATAATTCGATATTATTATTTAGATCTTCGGTTAAAGGTAAAGAAAACTCTGAGTTATTCAGAGTTTTCTTTCGATTAAATGGCGCGCACTCGAAAGTTTTTACCTTTCATTTTTTCATTCGAAATTTTCTTAAGAGCAGCTTTTACAACCTTGGATTCAACAGCAACATAAGCTCTAACATCAAATACCTGAATTTTGCCGATTTGATCACCTTTAATTCCCGTTTCACCGGTTAAACCACCAACAATATCGCCTGGGCGCAATTTTTGTTTTTTACCTCCGTCGATTTGCAGGGTTGTCATCTTAGGTGTTTTAGGTGTGCGCTCAAGAACGCTCACATTGGGTAATTCAAGTATTTTAATGGCTTGTTTTTGGTATTCTTCAATATTAACAATACGGCCCAGATCTTTATCGCAATAAATGGAATACGCCATACCCTTATTGCCCGCGCGGCCTGTTCGGCCAATGCGATGAACGTGAACCTCGGCATCTGGAGTTAAATCGTAATTAAACACGGCTTCTAAATCATTAATATCCAAGCCGCGTGCCGCCACATCGGTTGCTACTAATATAAGCGCACTTTTGTTCGCAAATTTCACCAAGGTTTCATTGCGATCGCGTTGCTCTAAATCACCGTGCAGAGCAATGGCGCTAAAGCCAAATTGTTTAAGCTGCGAAGTAACATCTTGTACGGTTTTTTTGGTGTTGCAAAAAACAATGGCAGATTCCGGTTGGTTTGCAAGTAATAAAAGCCTCAGCGCGTCGATGCGTTGTTCGTTATTCTCAACACGGTAAAACGACTGATTAATGGTATTTTCAGCAGTGACAGACTCCACTTTTACGTATTCTGGAGCATTCATTATCTTAGCGGTAATACTGTTAATCTGGTCTGGAAAGGTGGCGCTAAACAGCAAGGTTTGTCGTATCGCAGGGCAATAGCTAAAGATTTTATCTAAGGAATCCTGAAAGCCCATTTCGAGCATACGATCGGCTTCATCCAAAACTAGGGTTTCTAAATCGTCTAAATTCAATCGCTCTTTCGATAAGTGATCTTCTATGCGCCCCGGTGTACCCACAATGATATGGGCTCCATGCTCCAGCGAGCTAATTTGCGGGCCCATGGGCATACCACCGCATAAGGTAAGCACCTTAATGTTGTGAATGCCGCGCGCTAGGTCGCGGATATCTTTAGCCACTTGATCGGCAAGTTCTCTGGTTGGACACAACACCAGCGATTGCACGCGAAACTTCTTAACATTAAGTTTATTTAACAAACCCAAACCAAACGCCGCAGTTTTACCCGAGCCTGTTTTAGCCTGAGCAATCACATCTTTACCATCAATAATGAGTGGCAAACTTTGCGCTTGAATTGGCGTCATTTGCTTAAAACCAAGTGTCGCCAAGTTGTCACTTAGTGCTGCTTTTAAGTTAAGCGTAGAAAATTGAAGAGTAGACAAAATAAATCCAGATAATAAGCTTGAAGTTGCTCTATTGTAGCAGGAACCGTTAGCTAAAGCAGGATAAAATCTGGCGTGAGGTCAGAAAAACGCTGACCTGTTAAAAGGTCTGCAAAACGACCGTTATACAGCGCGGGGCGATTTTTGACCAAAATCTACTGTCTGCAAACTCGCGATAAA
Organism: Sessilibacter sp. MAH3; assembly: GCF_054658275.1. NCBI lineage: Bacteria > Pseudomonadati > Pseudomonadota > Gammaproteobacteria > Cellvibrionales > Cellvibrionaceae > Sessilibacter > Sessilibacter sp. MAH3. The sequence goes on from NZ_BAAGIE010000004.1 coordinate 90,150, forward strand.
TTCCAATAGAAATTAGAATTAGAATCTAAAAAATTCAGAAAAATATCGCATTAGAAAATACCTGCAATATTGAGTGCTGCTGATATACGCTTCGTTAATAAAATCAACGAATATTTTATAAAAATAACATAAATACAGAGTTTTAAATTTACTGATAAAAAATATCATTAATAAAAATTGTCTAAGCCAAAAAATACCAACTCCACGAATAATATTTTTTGTTAATTTAAACGGCAGTTGCAACCTCAGTTAGTTGAAGAACCTACAAAGACTTAATTGTTTTGGTATGAGAGGTTAAGTCGAAAGAGATTGCTAGTGGAAACCATAGGAAACTCTGATTAACCTAGAGTTTTCAGCGACACAAAGATATATCGCCAATCTTAAGAGCTGTAAGTAATTGGGATTGTTAAAAAATTAGAGGCCGCATTTTTAATTTCTGTACTCTGAATAAGTCATGGGTGAATTAATCAAGGGTTCCTATAGATAATAGATTATATTTTTAATTGGACGTGAAATATATATTTCAACCTTGCGTCTTTGGCAATAAAAAACGCGATTAAGCGATTAATTGTTAGATAAGTACTTTATAATTTATGTGTGTTGCGTAAGTTCCCATTTTCTGATAATCCTATCTGCCATCTTATTAATGGCCTAGCGGCGTAATTTAAATCTTTACTCATAGTTGTAGTATTATGTTAGATGGGTAAGATTCTTTTTGAATGCGGTACGTAAAATTTACATAACGGTTATCTTTAAAATTACGGTGGTGAGTAAATGACAGTAGAAAATGAAAAATATCAAAAAGGTTTAAAAGTTCGACGTGAAGTTATGGGCGATGCGTATGTTGATAAAGCATTAAATGCTGCCACGGAATTCACTAAACCTTTGCAAGAGTTGGTAACCGCCAATGCCTGGGGTGAGGTTTGGGTGCGTGATGGTTTGAGTAAGCAAACGCGAAGCCTAATTACTATCGCCACCTTAGCGGCCTTAAAAGCTTCTACCGAATTAAAAGGCCATGTACGCGGGGCTCTTCGAAACGGCTGTACGGTTGAAGAAATTCAAGAGGTGTTATTGCACTCAGCTGTGTATTGCGGCATGCCATCGGGCATTGAAGCTTTTCGCTCGGCTAAAGAAGCTATTGAAGAGTGGCAGGCCGAGAATAAATAAATTTTCAACTATCACTTCCTCTGCTTAGCTTGACCTTTATCTGAATTTTTAAGAAGAGTTGTGTATTTTTCTGATTTTCGTTAGAGAAAATTCTTTAATGCGGTGAGATATATTAGTTAAAGCTAACACCTGTTGGTGGTTGATTAATTGAAAATAAAAAAATAGAGGTAAACTTTTAGGTTTCGCCTTTATAAGAATACTTTCGGGTTTTTCTTTTATGGTAAATACGCTAAGGAATGGAATTTGATGAGCTGGTCTCGATTTAGGTACATATGCAGAAAAGCCTTGTCTGAGTGCAACGAGAACGAGTCGATAAAAGCTCGTTTAGAGCGTATTGAAAGTGAGCCCGAGGGGAGTTTATACGGAGAGCCAGTTAAGCTGTCTAGCTTAGCTGGGCGCTTGTTAAATGGTGTTATTAACATTGAGGACGAAGATCAAGCTCGTAAGGCCGTTCTGATCTACAAAAATCTACGGTTGGATGATGTTCAAGTTCAAATGAGTAGATTTAGAAGAGTGTTCGCTTATCTGGTTGTCGTTATTGCTGTTTTCTATTTGGTATTAGGTATCTACCGAACGAAAATTATACCTACTTTTTTAGAATCTTATGAAGTTTTTGAGGCCTCAGCGCCGGAGTTTATTTTATCATTTTTAAGTTATAGCGCTAATCTTTCTGCTTTATTGATAATGCTACTATTGTTGGTTCTATTTGTATTTATTGTAATTAATAAGTTGTTTAAATTTGAAAGATATATCGAAGATGGTTTGGTATTTAAATATCTTTTGTCAGCAAAAATAAAGCAACCTTACCGTAATTTAATTGAAATTATTCAATTTCCTGTTGAGCTTAATTCCAGTGGCGGCGTGCTTGGGTCGCATCTAGGTAACGTGTATTCTGGCAAAATGGATTTACTCACAGAAATGCAAGAGTTGATCAATCTTGAAATGGCTAAGCTCGTGGCTGCTTGCAATTTGCAGTTAAAAGCCATTGCAACCGTTATGGGCGTTGTAATTACGGTTTGTGTTTTCTTTTTACTTTACAGCGTCTATATACCTCTATTTGCTGCGGGAGAAATGGTATGAAAAAAGCCAAAGGTTTTACGTTAATCGAATTGATGATTGTGGTGGCTATTATCGGGATTCTTGCATCTGTATCTTTGCCCGCGTATCAAAAGTACGTTCATCGCAGTGAGGTGGTTGACGCAATCAGTTTAGGCTCAGAGATCAGAGGCAATGTTACTGAGTACTACAGGGATATTTTGGCATTTCCAAAAAATAATGCCGATTCTGGCGTGCCAGAGCCACAGTTTTTAATCGGTAATCGGGTTACATCCGTCACAGTTGAAGATGGTGCAGTTCATGTCACCATGGGCAACAAAGCCTCTCAACCCTTGCAAGGTAAAACACTTACATTTCGTCCGGCGGTTGTAATCGGTAGTCCTACCAGCCCAATTGCATGGCTGTGTGGTTACGATGAACCGGTGGAAGGTATGCAGGCGATTGGCGAAAATAAAACTGATGTTGATCAAGAATTTTTGCCACGTTCATGTCGGGGTTATTTGTGAGTCACGAGCTTATTATCAAATTTATTACCTACAATTTATAGGAACCTCTGATTAACTCATCCTTGATTTAATCAGAGGGCAGAAATTGAAAATGTGATTTCCAATTTCTTCACAATTTCAATCACTGCCGTTCTTGAAATTGGCGACACATCCTTGTGTCGCGAGAAACTCTAGGTTAGTCAGAGTTTCCTATAGAATCACTTTTCAGAATCATTTGTTGGCATTGATCGGAGCTTACGCTGGTTTCGATCACTGAAAACAACTTCATAGCCGCCAAATTAGCATTCCATAAGTACCATGTGTTGGCTATTGTTGGGTATAATGCGGCGCTTTTTACGCAGGTGTTCCAATAACGGCGTCTGCGATCTATTTCGAACATTCAAGGCTTCTAGCATGTCCGGCAGTCAGTTAACTTCCGAGATCAACAAACGTCGTACGTTTGCGATCATTTCTCACCCGGATGCGGGTAAAACCACCATTACCGAAAAGTTGTTGTTATTCGGAAATGCCATTCAGCTTGCCGGTTCTGTAAAGGGTAAGAAAGGCCCTCACGCCAAGTCTGACTGGATGACCATGGAGCAAGAGCGGGGTATTTCGGTGACCTCATCGGTGATGCAGTTTCCGTATAAAGGCCGCACGGTTAATCTACTGGATACACCCGGACACGAAGATTTCTCGGAAGATACCTATCGCACCTTAACGGCTGTGGATTCGGTTTTGATGGTTATTGACGGCGCCAAGGGTGTTGAAGACCGAACCATCAAACTGATGGACGTGTGTCGTCTGCGTGATACGCCAATTCTTTCTTTCATTAACAAAATGGACCGCGACATTCGCGATCCGGTTGATGTTTTGGATGAAATAGAAAATGTGTTGAAGATTGCCGCTGCACCTATCAACTGGCCGTTGGGCATGGGTAAACAGTTTAAAGGAGTTTATAACCTCTATACCGATACCATTCATGTGTTTCAGGCGGGTATGGGCCACACTATCAACGACGATTTGCAAATCCAAGGTATTGATTCGAAAGAGTTTGATGCCCTCATGGGGCCTTACGCCGATGATGCGCGTGAAGAAATCGAGCTAGTGCGTGGTGCAACTCACCGTTTCGACATTGATGAATATCTCGCCGGCAGAATGACGCCGGTGTATTTCGGTACAGCTTTGGGTAACTTTGGTGTTCGCGAAATGCTCGATGGCTTTGTTGAATGGGCGCCAAAACCGTTGGCGCGTCAGACCGAGCAGAGAGAGGTTGACCCTTTTGAAGACAAGTTTTCTGGATTTGTTTTTAAAATTCAGGCAAACATGGACCCTAAACACCGTGACCGTATTGCATTTATGCGTATTTGCTCGGGTGCCTACACCCAAGGCATGAAAATGCGTCATGTTCGAATCGGTAAAGACGTTAAAATTGCCGATGCGGTGACGTTTTTAGCCGGTGATCGTTCTGCGGTAGAAGAGGCGGTTTCGGGCGATATTATCGGTTTACACAACCACGGTACTATTCAAATTGGCGATACCTTCACCCAGGGTGAAGATTTAAAATATCGGGGTATTCCGCATTTTGCGCCGGAATTGTTCCGTCGTATTCGGTTGAAAGATCCTCTCAAAACTAAGGCGTTGCAAAAAGGTTTGCAGCAACTGTCTGAAGAGGGCTCAACGCAGGTGTTCTTCCCAATCAACAATAACGACATCGTGGTTGGTGCTGTGGGTGTACTTCAATTCGAGGTGGTTGCTTATCGCTTGAAGGACGAATACAAGGTTGAAGCGATTTACGAACCGGTAAGTGTGCAAACTGCGCGTTGGATTGATGCCGAAGATCAGAAATACATTGCTGAAATTCGTAATAAAGCCAGTGATAATATTGCCATTGACGGTGGTGGTCATTTAACCTATTTAGCGCCAACACGCGTTAATTTATCATTGGCCCAAGAGCGACATCCCAAGGTTCGATTTAGAGCAACACGCGAGCACTAAGACTCGGCGATTTCTCTTAAGATTAGATTGAGTAGTAACGAATGGATTTACAGGCACTTAAACAGAGTGAACCGAAACCCGTTGAGTTAGTAGTAACGCCAGAATATATGCCTAGAGCGGGTAATCATTTTACCCGCTGGCTTGGGGCAAAAGTTTTGGCGTTAATGGGCTGGAAAATCCGCGGTGATATTCCCAATTACAAAAAAATAATCATTGCTGGTGCGCCACATACTTCTAATTGGGACTTTATTGTCGCGATGTTTTTAGTGCTTGGTGTGGGTGTTAAATTTTCATACCTCATGAAAAAAGAGGCGTTTTTCTGGCCTTTCAAAGGCTTATTTATGCGTTTAGGTGGTATTCCTATTGATCGCAAAAAAGACGCTAAGGTTATTAGCCAAGTAAGTGATTGGTTTAAGAAAAACGAACGCTGCTGGGTTGCGATTACGCCAGAAGGAACACGAGCCAAGGTAGAGCGCTATAAAACCGGTTTTTTACGATTAGCCTACGAGTTAGAAGTACCGCTTTTATTGGTCGCCTGGGATTATCCCAGTAAAACATTTAACTTTATTGGAATCGCCAACTTAAGCGGCGATTTAGATGAAGATTTGATAAGTATTCAGTCGTTGTATAACGAGCATTTTACTGGTCGTAATCCTCATTTTCAGTAAGAAATTAGAATTACCGCTGCGTCTTTCCGCAACTGTAATTGCACTTTATTTCTTGAAAATAATAGCGGATAAAAACCGTTAGTTTGCACCGATAAAATGTTGTGTAGTGATGGGTTAATCTACGGATTTTTGAGTGCCAAAATTCAAAGCGCGATACTGTGATAGCTGTAAATTGCTTAGGGCTTAGTCTGGTTAATTAGGGTGAAATCACACGCAGCTTAAAAGCGAGCTGAAACTGACATCAAATATAAATTCCAGAATTTTTGAACATCGTGATCTGGATTTTCTAGAAGCGACAACCAGCCAGCGCCTTCAATATTGTGATATTCAGCACTTACCAGCCAAGTATTGTTTATATCCCAGCGAGCACCCACAGCAAAATCTTTAGAAAAGCGTGTGGTTGCTTCAAACCCGGTTACTTCTGCAAACTTCTCGCCTTTAATATCTTTGTCGTCGCGAATTAAATTATCGAAACGCGTAAAAAAGCTGAATTGATTATTCAATCGATATTGCACTTGCAGATAATAGCTAGAGCCTGTGACTTCATTATTAACAGCCGAACCAAAACCCTTTAAATAGGATTTTCTGCGAATATACTCGGCCGCGTATGTAATTTTTTCGGATTGATATTGCGCCGATAAAATAATGGGACGAAAACTAAATTCACCGTTTGACAGTACTGGGTCGCCGCGTTCTTTGTAGGCAATGTCTAACTCGGCGGCTGTAATGCCGAATTTCAAGCGGCCGAAATCGTAATCGTAGAGAATTCTTCCAATCCAGCTGGCCGAGCCATCAAAGCGACCCGGACGAGCCTGAGAGAATACGGTTGGTTCTAAATCTGGATCTTCGGCTCTGGGTTCGGAGATAACAAGCTGAGTAGAAAGCTCGTGTTGACCACGGAAAAAATCGTTATAAAAAGAAATTCCGTCAGAAGAGAGCGCGAGATTTCTTAGTGTGTCGAAATACACCGACTGCGGCAAAATAATACTTGGGCGAGTTGCTGCTACATCTCGGGTTTCATTATACAGGCCAGATGCCTGAACAACACGACCAACGCGAAAACCGGCTGAGGTCCAATCATTTTTAAAATACTGATAGTCTAAAAATGCGTAATCGAAGCGCGGGTCGCCGTCGTCGGTTTTACCAGCATCGCGAGCAACCAGTTGCGCCGAAAACGACAGAGATTCGTTGATTTTCCAAAGTGCGTTACCACCAACTTCAAAAAATTCAAAACTGCCCGATTCGCTATCACCGAAAAACTGGTTATCGGAGGAGTGAACAAAGTTTTGGGTCGCAAAGCCGTGGAAAGCAATATTGCCAGGCATGAGACTGCCTTCGTCGGCTAAGGTGATAGCGGATGATGACAGGCACAACAGTGCGATGACAGGTTTTTTGGATTTTTGGATTTTAGTCATTATTGACCACCAAAACTTTGACTTCATCCGTTAGGTATTCGTGTTGAATATAGCCAATTGCGTTTGTGGTATTAGCTATGGCGTCTATCATCTCTTGTTCAGTGTTAAGGCGAGTTGGATATTGTCCGATACCGGAGAACACTCGGCGGTCCCAAATTCTGCGTAGATTATAAGGAAACGTATTTAAAATTTGTTTGGTGAAGCGCACATGTGTGGGATTATTATCGGAGAAAACAAACACTTTTATGGTTTCACCGCTTGGCCACACACGTTGCCGCATCGCGAAAATCGAACGCACATCCACCGTCGATAAACTTTCAGTATCGACATCTTTATTCGCAATGATGGTAATTCTATTAGGGTGAAGGTCGCCGTCATCAGCTGCGTTTTCTTCGTCTAGGCTTTGAGCTAAGCTTAAATTAGCCATAGCCGAAAGCATAAATCCTAATAGAAAGGTTCGAAAAATAAGTTTTTTCACATTCAACCTAAACACATTGCCTGCATACAACGTGTGAGCAATTTTGAATAACAATGAATAAAAATAAAACATGTCTTCGCGGCCATTAATTTTATTGTTTGAGGGGCTCTGCGAGAGATTCCAGCGTAACGTCTAGCGGTTGTGGTTTACCTATTTGGTAACCCTGAGCGTAATTTACACCCATGGCTGAAAGTAGTGCTAACGAGTATTGGTCTTCAACAAATTCGGCAATGGTTTTTTTGCCGAGGCCTTGGGCAACATCATTAATGGCTTTTACAAACAATCGGTCTTCCATATTGCTTGAAAGTTTGCGAACAAATGAACCATCAATTTTTACGTAATCTACAGGCAGTTGGCGCAGGTAATACCAAGACGAGAAACCAACGCCGAAGTCGTCAATGGCAAAACGATAGCCAAGTTTTTTGAAGCGCTCGATTTCTTGCGCTGCGGCATCAACATCTTCAAGTGCCGAGGTTTCGGTAAGTTCAAATAATAATTTAGAACGCTCAAGAGGCGAGCTTTTTACGCACTGCTCGACAAGGTTGATAAATTGTTTATTGCTCAGTGCGGGGGCTGATAAGTTGACCGAAAGACTGATATCGGGATCGTATTGATGAAAAGCTCTTAACGCCTTCACTGCCAGTCGCACAATATGCACGTCAATTTCGTAAATTAATCCGGTTTGCTCGGCGACGGGAATAAAGGTTATTGGCGGAATAATCTTGCCCGAGTCGTCGATCATTCTCACTAAAGATTCGTAATGGGAAATATAGCCGCTGCGAATATCTAAAATAGGTTGGAAATACAAGACAAAGCGATCATTTTCTAGCGCGTGTTCGATTTGTTGTTTCCAGTTAATGCGATGATAAAGCTCTTCTTTATCTTGGGTTTGGCTGGAGTAGAGTTCCCAATTACTGCGCGCATTTGAAGTTGCTTTTGCGCGATACATCGCAAGGTCGGCGTTGGCCATTAATTCATCGGCGGCTTTACCGTGGTCTGGGAATACCGCAATGCCCATACTTAAGCTGATGCGATGTGTGGAACCGTTGTTGGAAATTTTGGTGTGCTTAATGGCATCGCAAAAATCTTCGGCAAATTTAATGGCGCAAGGACTGCCGCACTCTTCCAATAAAATCGCAAACTCATCGCCGCCAAGACGAGCAATAATGTCTCTGGGATTGGCGCTGCTTTTGAGTTTTTTGGCGATTTCGCGTAACAACTGATCACCCATTGGGTGACCGCTGGTATCGTTTACGGCTTTAAATTGATCGATATCGAAAAATATTAATGCGCCCGCTTTGTTGTTGCGATTGGCGTATTTAAGAACACGTTCGAATTCTTTTTGGAAACGTCTGCGGTTGAACAGTTCGGTGAGAGGGTCGTGGTCGGCGAGCCAAGCGAGGTTTTTCTCTGCAATTTTTCGAGCAGTTAAATCCAAACCAACCGAGAGAATTAAATCGCCTTCAGAAAGTGATTTAGGCAACACGCTGTGGAACCACTCCATATGCAACGGATTACCGTGCATATCAACAAAATCTAGCTCATGTCGGAATTCGGTTAGGGTGCCGTTATTAAGCTTTTCTAAGCCATCAAAGAATTTAACCTTATCTTCGTCTTCCAATTGATTGACGAATTTAAAGTCTTTTTCACTCTCTTCGTCGAAATCGATAATGCGTTTGCCTTCGGAGTTTAATAGCTTGATGTTGCTGTTGTAGTCTTGGGTCAAAATGACAATATGAACGTTGTTCAGAAGGCTGGTAACAAAGTTCTTTTCTTGCAGTAATTCTTGGCTGCGATTTTTCAGTCGGGACGTTCTCGACTCAACCATCTTGTCGAGTTCTTCAAGAGTGTGAGAAAGAGAGATCGTGGAGTCGTACAGTTCGTGAATTTCGTTACGAATCACAGCCTTGCCAATGCTAGGCGTTAGCAGCTTGTTGATTTTACGGTGGGTATTGTTGGCCAATAAAGGCAACACCTGTGAAACTTTTTGCAGGCGTAGCATCGGCAACCAAAGCATTGCCAGCAGTACGGCCTCGGTTAAAATCAGGGCGATGGCCGAAGCGATAACTAAATACCGTAGTGTCGTATCTAGTCGATTCATTTCGGTAGTGACATTGTCAATCACTACCAGCTGGGCAATATTTTCATCGAGTGATGCCGTTAACGGAATAAAACTCACTTCGTAAAATTGCCAATTCCACTGACGAATATTGCGCTGATCTTTAACCTCGGCGAATTTTCGTTCTTTAGAGAGTTCTTTTAACACTTCGTAGGTCGTTGGCGCACCGGTTAAGGCGGCAAGATCGTAGCGCCAGCTGATTAACTGATGATCGGCACTTTCGGTTTGACGTTGATGGTCAACTAAAATGCCAATGTCTGCGTCGGTAATGGTTTGGAAGTACAACACCGCGTCGGCAAGTGAGCTCGATAAAATCATCAAACCAATAGAGCCGCGTTCTAAAATCACCGGAACAATGGCAACTTGAGTACAAATGGTTGGGCACCATACTTGGCTGACGGTTGCCTCTGTTGAACGAGCCGTTTCTAACCAATCTACCGGAAAGGTTTCTAGGCCAATTTCTTGGCCCCAATGGCCACTCACATTATTGCTTGGACTTAAAATGGTAATAGAGTCAACGCCCCAGTCGAAATTGAGCTGGTCCCAGTGGGTGGCGATGGTTTGAATTAAGGCTTGGGAGCGAGTGGTGTCTTTAATAAGGATGGCTTGGCCTTGCATATGGCCGGCCAGGCGCTGCAATTGCAGCTTGATGGTATCGAGTGATGCTGAGACCGCTTTTTGACGGTCGAAGAAAACCCTTTCGCGTTCGCTTTCGAACGTTTGTTCGAGGTTGGAACGGCCATTAATTGTGAGCAGGCCAAAACTGAAGATGAGTACTAGGCTCACGCTAATAACGGCTTGCCATTTTAAGCTTAGAAAGCTCTTGGCTGGGCTGATTGAGTCGGTCACGGGCTTCGATTCTGCAGGTTAGCGCATCACTTGCGCAGCGATTATATCCATTTAGCGATCGAGGATGGTTATTAAATAATAAAAAATTTGATTTAGCGACCTTTAGTTATAAAAAAAGCCACTTATCCATATTTTCTACTTAGATATAAGATCGAGCTCTCAGAAACATTACAAAAAATATGGGTATATCTTTGATGTTTCATGATTTTGCCTAGTGAAGACGAGCCCTGTCTATAATTCCTCGATACCTGCTATTTCCTTGGTTTTGCGGTTAGACGCCACTTTGCTGGCTTTACTAACCTTATGTATCTCTCGGTCGAGAGATATTTAAGTCGTCTGTCAGTAGCTTAATGCTGCTCAGAGACTTTGGGATGTTATTACATCTATATATTAACAGCCCAGTGTTAACCTTTTACAGAGGATGACTTCCATTTATTTCGGCGGTTTGTGCGTAATCAAAACAGTGTATCTATGCTTCGGCTGGTAAGCGCTTTAATACACTTCATTAGGTGAATATTTTGTACGAAAAATGATTACTCTAGACTTGTCTGTATTAGTTTTACCTGATTTAAAAAACGCAAAACCTATTTATTAGCTGCCAATATAAGATTTTTAATTGTTACGCTTTAATATCATTCACGCCAAAACTGGCGGTCAGATAGTCACGTTTTTATAAGTTTTTATCATGGATTTCTAAATTTAACGCTAATAAATCGAGGTTTAAAAACTACAACAAAAAATTTGTAGTGTCGCCTAGTAGAAATAGCTATAAACAAGATCAAGAATTGGCTTGCTAATCGAAATTTGAGTTGGTTTTACGCACTAAAGTCGGATCTTGAATCTTCTTTCGTATTTTATCGAGAAAAACAGATTTACCTACAGCTTGTGCAAACAAATAAAAATAAAGGCGCTAAAATCATTAACCGAATAATTTAAATCGTTATTTGGATAAATTGCCGAAAGACAACAGAAAGACATTGATGGAAAGACATCAATAGACAATGAATGAGTTGCTGTTAAGCAAAACCTTAATTAGAGGTCGGTAAGTTTTCGGTCTGGTTTACAGAAAAAACCTTGTGATTTATCTGCAATTTAAGCAGCGGCGAAAATCGGAAAGGCGATTTTCGATTTCTTCACAATTTCAATGACTTACCGTTCTAGAAACCGGCGGAAAATCCTTGTATGGCTGGCAACTCTGGGTTAACCAGAGTTGATGATTTTAGAGTTGTGATTAGCGTTGTGAATAACGGCCGGTGAGTCGTTGTGTTTTGCTGCACTGTTACCACTCTTGTAGCTCGTCGTAATGCGCTTTGTTCCAGTGTAGAGAAATTTGCATAGGTTCTACGGCGACTTCTTCTAAACCAATCATTTCACCGTAGGTTGCGGTCTGTACCAAAAAAGCGTTATCGAGATTTTGTTGGTATTGTTTAAACAATTGTCGGGCTGATTCCGTGTTGTAAAATCGGGCGGTTCGACCGTTGTTATCGGACAGTGAGAAGAACTCTTCACCCACCAGTACTTCAATCGTATAAAGAAAGTTTCCATGACTGTGAACAATAATTTTATCGACGCTTTTTGTGGCTAAATCACGGATTGAAAATCGTCTCACAACAAATATCTCCACCGACAAACATAATTTAAACCGCAGAGTTGCTCGATGCTAAAAAAGCGGGAGTCTGCGATCTATTCAATAATTGATGAGCCTTTTCAGCAAGAACTGCTTGATGCGGTTCTTTATTAGGCTGTTCATGCATGCTCTAAAGTCATTGAGTTTTTACGGCAGGCACGATTTCTTATGTTACTCGGTAGCCAGTACGTAGGTAACGAGATTTCGGATGTAAGAATATTGCCGGAAACTCCAGCTAACCCAGAGCTTCCGGCAATAAAAGAATGTGTTGCGATTTCAAAAATGGTAAGTGCGAGAAAGGTAAGTGACCGCAATCGTGAAGAGCTTGTAAATCGCATTGCTGGCTTATGTTCTCTGATTAAATCACAGACGTATTAATCTAGGTCTGTTGGTGTATCACCGTTTGGTAATACACAACGCTATTGGTGTTGTAGATTCCAAGCCACGCAATCTAAAAATTTCGCACCGCTGCCGCCAAAAATATCCAGCGCGCTGCCAATGGTAAGATCGACTCGACCTTGAGACAGAGTAAAGACCTGTTCCAGATCTTCGATACTGCGCGCGCCTCCAGCATAGGTTACTGGGATAGGGCAGTGTTCACCTAAAAAGGCTACTAATTCTTGGTCAATGCCTTGTTGTAGGCCTTCCACATCCGCGGCGTGTATCAAGAACTCACTGCAATATTGCGATAACGTTTTTAGGCTATCTGCGGTAATTAATGTACTGGTGACGGTTTGCCAGCGATTGGTGGCGATGGCCCAGCCTTCAGAAACACGTCGGCAACTTAAATCCAATACCAACTGTTCAGCGCCGACCAACGTATTGAGTTTTTCTACGCGTTCCCAGCTCAGTTGGTCATTCTCAAACAAATAAGAAGTAACGATAACCTTGCTGGCACCAGCGCTGAGGTAATCTTCAGCGTTTTGAAGATTGATGCCGCCGCCGTATTGCAAACCTTTTTGCCAGGTCGATAAGGCAAGCTTCGCTTGTTCTTCGTTGCCTGGCCCAAGGCCAATAACGTGCCCACCTAATAGGTTGTGATCTTTATAAAGATTGGCGTAATAGGCTGCGTCGTATTCACTGACAAAATTCGTGGTCGCGCCTTCATCGTTCAAAGTGCCACCAACGATTTGTTTTACTTGTCCTTGGTGGAGGTCGATGCAAGGGCGAAACTGGGTCATGATTTAATCTCAATACGTAAACGCTAAAAAGGCGAATCTTATCAAAAATGGCATTTAAATCAGCAAAATTGCCGATATTTTGCGGCTTATTGTCATAGAACTGCCAAAACTTCGCTATATGCTTGCCGCCGATATTGATCGTTGTGATTGCTTTTGTTGACGGGAGAATTTGATGATTTCCGAGCGGCAGTTACTGGCTATGCCAGAAGAAGAGTACATGAACGAGGAGCAGTTAGCATTCTTTAGGAATTTGCTGCTGCAAAACAAAGCTGAAATAGAAGAGCAACTGGAAGGCATACGCACTCAGATTATTGGGCAAGAGCGCGAAGCCGACGAGTTGGATCGTGCATTAACCGAAGAAGAAAACCGGCAGCGCCTGCGCATGGCGGATCGGCAAACTAAGTTGATGCACAAGGTTGTTAAAACCTTGAAAAAGATCGAAGAGGGCGAGTACGGATACTGCAAAATCAGCGGTGAACCCATCGGTTTACGCCGCTTGCTGTTGCGACCGACGGCAGACTTGTGTGCCGAAGAAAAAGCGCGCCAAGAAAGCCGGGAAACACACTATATAAAACTTCGATAGTGAGTGTTTACACTCATTAGTTAGATTGATTTATAGGGTGTTAGCTCAGAATCACTGGTGCTTTAATCGCTTTTTCTAGCGCTGATAAAAATTGGGGTAGCGTCGATCAAGAGTTCATTCGAGCTTACTTGATCGACTTATCTTGTCATCAGATATTCTTGAGCACCCAGTCCAGACAAGGTGCATAATTCTCAGGAAGTAAGCCACGCAGCTCTTCTAAACTGGCGCGCAGTAGATTCTTGTCGCCGCTGCAAATATTGATGTGGCCGAGCTTTCTGCCGGGGCGATGAGATTTGCCATACCAATAAACTTCAGCTCCTTTAACACCCAACCAGCGCTCATCCCATTCGGTTCCAATCAAATTCACCATTACGCTAGGCGCTTTTATAGTTGCAGCCGTTAATGGTAGATCGGCAACTGCTCGAACATGATACTCAAACTGCGAAATACTGGCGCCCGCTTGGGTCCAGTGTCCGGTGTTGTGAACGCGTGGCGCTAGCTCGTTGACCATTAAAGTATCGCCAAGACGGAACAACTCGATTGCCAAAACCCCGACGTAATCGAGATGATCAAGTAGCGTTTTTAGCATGGTTTCGGCTGTGGCTTGTAGGTGTGACAAGCGTTCAGTAGGCGACACAGTGGCCATCAAAATACCATCGGTATTTAGATTTAGCGTGAGCGGATAGAAAAAACAGTCACCGTTTTTACCACGAACACCAATGATCGATACTTCTTCGTCAAAATCGATCGCGGCTTCGGCGATGGCTTGCTCGTGCCAGTCTTCGGGAATTTTCGAAGCTTCTGCTTGTTTCAACCAATGTTGTCCGCGTCCGTCGTATCCGCCGGTGCGTCTTTTCAGCAAAACGCGCGGGCCAAGTTGCTCATGCAGTGTTGCTTCGATCGTCGAGACTTCGACTTTTTGCCAAGGTGCTGTGCTGATTTTTAATTCGTCGAGCAGGCTTTTTTGGGAGGCGCGATCGGCCAAGGTTGAGAAGGTATTCTTATTTAAAAAATGCGGATGCTCGCTGAGTGCCTGAGTAACTGGAGTGTCCGGCCATTGCTCACGCTCGGCGGTAACTCGATCTAGAGGCTGAAGGTTTGGTAGCTCGGTAGCGTTAATATCGATGGGTTCGACCGTTAAATTTAACGGCATAGCGGCATGTTTTAGCATGGCGCCAAGCTGACCATCGCCTAAGACCCATATTTTTTGTGGTTTTACGTCATTTGTCATGGCGTTAATTGCTCTAAATTACTCAGGAACGAGGGTCTGGGTTATCGAGAATTTGTTGAGTTTGTTTGGCTCGGAAATCTTCAATGGCTTTGGCAAGTGCAGGATCGTGGTTGGCGAGAATTTGCGCTGCGAAAAGTCCGGCATTGAACGCTCCAGCAGTACCAATGGCGAGAGTGCCCACGGCAATACCTTTTGGCATTTGTACGATCGATAACAAACTGTCTTGGCCACTTAACGCTTTGCTTTGCACGGGAACACCCAATACTGGCAAGCGAGTTTTTGCGGCAATCATACCCGGGAGATGCGCAGCACCACCGGCGCCCGCGATAATTACTTCAATTCCTTTGTCGGCGGCAGATTCTGCAAATTGGAACATCTTATCGGGAGTTCTGTGTGCAGAAACCACTTCCACATGATGACCTACGCCAAGTTCGGTCAGTATTTCGCTGGCAGCTTGCATCGTTGGCCAGTCACTGCTTGAGCCCATTACAATTGCGACCTTTTCCATGGGTATTCCTCGACAAAGTAGATTGACGTTAACTTCCGACTCTCGGCCTATTACTAATTAGCCTATTACCAATTAATTAAATAGATACTCGATGTCGTCTGTAATAGTGAGGCCAAAATTTACGACCTAAAAAATGAGGGGGCGGATTATATAGATACAGTAAAGCAAACTAAACCATGACCGTTTATTTTCTGTACGTATTTGGAAAAGAAAGATGGTTATAGATCTAAAAGTAGCGTGCTTTTTGGTTGTATTTTGAGCTGTTTTGTTTGTTTTACTCGAACAATTTGTTGCAATAAATATCTCCAGTTCGTCACTATAAAAGAGGTAATTATGATAGGCTGGCTAAAATTTTGGCTTAGGCCCAATTTGGCTTAGTCCCAATCTAGGATTAACACTTCGCGGAAGGATACCATGGCATTACATCCTCTAGCGGGCAAACCCGCACCCAGTGACTCTCTTTGTAATATCCCTCATTTAGTTTCTTGTTATTACCGCAGCCAGCCCGATATCGAAAATAATCCCGCTCAGGCGGTGAGTTTCGGTACTTCTGGTCATCGCGGCAGTGCTCTTAAAACCACATTTAACGAACATCACATTATCGCTATTACCCAAGCTATTGCTGAATATCGTAAAGCGCAAGGTATTGATGGTCCAATCTACGTGGGTAAAGACACGCACGCCTTGTCCGAGCCGGCATTTATATCGGTTATTGAAGTTCTATGTGCCAACGGTATTACCGCACGAGTTCAATCCGGCGGTGGCTACACGCCAACGCCTGTGATTTCCCACGCGATTTTGACGCACAACGATACTCACACCAGCAAAGCCGATGGCATTGTTATCACGCCTTCTCACAATCCGCCCGAAGACGGTGGCATCAAATACAACCCACCGATGGGTGGCCCTGCGGATACCGACATCACCAATTGGGTCGCCAAGCGCGCTAACGAGTTGCTCAAAGCCAATTTGGCGGGCGTGGCGCGTATAACGGTTGCGGAGGCTCAAGGGCAGGGGCTTGTTGAAGAGTTCGACTACGTTGAGCACTATGTTAGTCAGCTTGATCAAGTGATCGACATGAAGGCCATTGCTGATGCCAACATAAAAATTGGTGTTGATCCAATGGGTGGCTCTGGCATTGCTTTCTGGCAGCCAATGGCTGAACGTTACGGATTAAACATCACCTTGGTCAATACCAAAGTTGATCCAAGTTTCAGTTTTATGCCGCTCGACAAAGACGGCAAAATCCGTATGGATTGCTCATCTCCGTGTGCCATGGCGAATCTATTGGCGTTGCAAGACGATTTTGATATCGCCGTTGGTAACGATCCAGATTATGACCGTCATGGCATTGTGTGTAAGGGTTTTGGATTAATGAACCCCAACGCCTATTTAGCCGTTGCCATCGAATATTTGATGAATCATCGCCCTAATTGGTCGCCTGAGTTGGGTTTTGGCAAAACCCTAGTATCTAGCGCCATTATCGATCGAGTGGTGAACGGTCAGCAGCGTCAACTTTGTGAAGTTCCGGTTGGCTTTAAATGGTACGTAGACGGTTTATTTAACGGTCAATTGGCTTTTGGTGGCGAAGAAAGCGCGGGCGCATCTTTCTTAAGAAAAGACGGAAAGGTTTGGAGTACCGATAAAGACGGAATTATTTTGGCGTTATTAGCCGCTGAGATACTAGCTGTTACCGGTAAGGATCCCGCTCAGCATTATCAAGCACTGACCGAAAAATTTGGTCAGCCTATCTACCGCCGCATTGACGTACCTGCCACTAAAGAGCAAAAGCAGCGGCTCAGTTCGCTCTCGGAAAACGACGTAAAGTCCAATCGTTTAGCCGGAGATACCATTACGCGAGTACTGACTAAAGCTCCGGGTAACAATGCAGACATCGGTGGCTTGAAGGTCGAAACCGAAAATGGTTGGTTTGCAGCCAGACCTTCTGGAACCGAAGACATCTACAAAATCTATCTTGAGAGCTTTGTCAGTGAAGAACATCTTACTGAGTTAGAAAAAGACGCTCAGGCATTGGTTGCTCAAGCGTTTTCGAGCTAATTACCCGTCTTAATAACCCTATCTTTCGCGCTTCTTTTTTGGAGGCACGTTATTTTAATAATCGATATAAGTTTGTTTGTTTTCTGGCATTACTCAATTTTTTTATAACAACTACCAAGTGATATCAGGTTCTATAAGAAACATTTTGTATCTACTACACAAGCTTGTTATAAGTACGTCTGTAATACTATTGGCATTAGATTATACAAAAATACTGAAAGTACTAACATTTTTGTGCCGCATGGGCTTTAATTAAAGTTCAATCACGCATTAGTAATCAGTGCGGGGTTTAAATACTTCATCGTTAAGCCTGATGAAGTTGATTGAACCTTTATTATTACGTTCATCTTTTGTTGCATGTTCATAGTTTCTAATTGTCTTAGGTAGTTCTTCAGGTTTCGCGCTCTCAAGATGGATTCGTACGTTGTTCGAAAAGTTGGAATCAGTGCTAATTTATTTTGGCTACTGTATTCTACCGCCCTGGTCATTTTGGCCGTTGCCAGCTCGCACGCCCTCGAACACGATACCTACGAAATTACCGTCATCTGGCCCGCCGGCGCCTTCTCAATGTGGTTGTTTATCCGCTATGGCCGCTTAGCGGTTTTTCCGGTTATTCTCGGGCAAGAGCTTTATCACATCATTGCCGGTTTGCCCTACGAACCTCTTTTCACCTGGATGACCCTCAATAATACCGCCGCTGCATGGCTGGGGGCGTTAGCCTATTTCTATCTTGGTGGCCGTTACTACAACGTCAGCAGTTTGCGATCAATATTGAGCTTAACCTTGGTTGCAACACCCGTTCAGAGCCTATTTTCAGCGCTGGTTGGTTGTGTGGCTTTGGCCACTGTTCGCTCTTTAGATTTATCTGAGTTGCAAGTGATCTTTGGTCGCTGGTTATTTTCCGATATCACCGGCAACGTCTTGTTCTGCCCGCTATTATTGGCGGTGTCGCAATCTAAAATTGCGGATTACACCGCCACTAAAGAGCGAGTACTGCCAGTAATCGTCGCGATTATTACGCTAGTATTTATGTGGTTTTTAATTCGCTCTGAATTATTTCAGTCTTTAGGCCAATACCCAGCAATTCTGCTGTCTTTACCGATTTGTCTTTGGTTAGGAATGCGCCGTAATACCGCTTTGGCAACCATTTGTCTGGTAATCGTTCTGACCGGATGCCTAGCCATGACGACATTGCTGGTGGTGGATTTTAACGACGGTGTTTTTGTTGCCTTGCAAATTTACGCAGCGATAATTATGGGCTCGTGCATGGTATTGCACTCCATGCGGTTGAGTCGTGACCAAGCCATCGCCGACTTGGATATGCAAAAACAGCACTTAGAGTTTGCCGTAGCGCGACGAACCGAAGAGCTGCAAAAGCAAGTCGAAGCCACCGAAGCATTGGCGGCAAAGTTAGAGCACCAAGCTTTATCGGATTACCTCACCGATTTACCCAACCGCCGTTGTTTCACCCAGCAAGTTAATAAAGAGTTACAACGCAGCGAACGCAGTGGCCAATCTTTAGCGATTTTATTGGTAGATATCGATCACTTTAAGCGCGTTAACGACGAGCACGGTCATTTAATTGGGGATGAAGTTTTAAAAGCGCTAGCCATTCAATTTGAAGAATTAGTGCGTCAAGGTACCGATATGGTGGGTCGCCTTGGTGGTGAAGAATTTGGATTTTTACTTCCCGATACCGATCGTGCTGGCGCTTTGCGCACGGCCGAGCGTATTCGTCGCTCCGTCGAAGAAACCCCCATTAATGCTAATGGTATTCAGTTATCTATGACGGTAAGTGTTGGCGTTGCTATTTCAATTCGTCGCAGAACCATTGAGCAGCTGTTGAACGAGGCAGACCGCGCCATGTATCGCGCTAAATACAACGGCCGTAACCGAGTGGAATACGGTTACAATCTCGAATCCGTAGAAGAATCTTCGCGATAAAGATCTATTGGAACCCCTGATTAACTCATCCATGATTTAATCAGAGAAAAGCATGACAATACGATTTCCAATTTCTTCACAATTTCAATGACTTACCCTTCCTGAAATTGCTTAAACAAACTCTTCACCAACCGATTATCACCACCTCAGAGTACAGTCGTTACTCTACCCTTTGATTGCCTGAGTTGCTTGGGTTCCAATCCAATTCACATTAAATGTTTGCAAACGCTGCGCGAGTCAGGTTCTGTGAACCGGTCTCGGTGACGGCGATATTGTCCTCAATGCGAATACCACCGTAGGGCAGCAGCTCATCCAGTAGCGACCAATTTACAAGTTTGGCGTTTGAGGTTGCTTTTACTTGCTCAAGCAGCATAGGAATAAAATAGATTCCGGGTTCTATGGTAAAAACCTGACCGGCCGCAATGGGTCGAGTTAACCGTAAAAAAGGATGCTCTTTTGGTGGTGGATTGGTTTCACCCTGATCGTTAGCTAGCCAGCCGCCTTTATCGTGAACCTGTAAGCCCAAAAAGTGGCCGAGACCGTGCGGAAAAAACGTAGAAGTAATATTGGTCGCCCAAGCTGCATCAACAGAAGCGTTTACCAAGCCTACATCCACTAAAATTTGCGCGATTTTTTGATGCGCACGCAGATGCAAATCACGATAGTTAACACCGGGTTTTATGTCATCAATGAGTGTTTTTTGCGCTTGATCTAAACTCGACAACATTCCCCGAAAACAATCGCGAGCCGCAGAACTTTGCACAGAAGGATATAGGTAGGTTCGGCTGATGTCGCTGTTGTAGCCCAAATAACAGGCGCCAGCATCAATCAGCATCGACAGCGGCTTTTGCGGAGCGGTTCTAGACCGATGAGTGTAGTGCAAAATCGCAGCATTTTCGTTGAGCGCGATGATGTTATCGTAAGGAAGTTCGTGGGCTTCAACAGCAATTGATTGCAGATAATCGAGATGAATTTGAAACTCGCTCTTACCTTGCTCAAATGAACGTAACGCTTGAGTATGTGCAACAGCACCCAGATCGCTTGCTTCTTTTATACAGGCAATTTCGTATTCGGTTTTAATCGCACAATGAAAATCAATGTAGTTTAAAACCGTACTTGGGTTTAATGAAAATAGCTCAAGTTGATTTAGCTGTTCAAAGACGTCGGGTGTTTTTTCAGAAATTACCGCGGTTTTTCCGGTTAAACCATTCAGCGATTGAATGACCTTTTGAGCTTCGTCGTACACTTCAATATCGAAAGCATCTTTCAGTACCGAATCATTGAATTCTGCCTGTTTATGCCAGAAGTCGCGAGATTGGCGAACCAGTAACTTTGGGCGGCCATCGGCAAGAATTAACCAGCAATCGGTGAATGCTTGCAACGGAGCAAAACGCGCTAGGTAAGGATTGATACGAAAAGGATAACTGGTATCGTCTCTGAACCGATAGCTCAAGCCGCCACCGTAAATCACCAAATTATCAAACTCACCAGAACTTAAAGCAGACTCTGCCATAGCCACTTGTGCGTTTACATGTGAAAGATAAAAATCCTTAAGTGAATCTGGAATCACAGATTTCTCCTTGAAAAAAGCGTAATCACCGGCGCTGTGAAATAATTTGTTTCGTAAACATCCAATTTTGTCCGTCATAATACGGTAAACTGAGCATCGTATTTAACGAATGAAGTAATCGATCCTGTAAAGCATCTGTTACTTAAAGGAAGCTTTGAATAATTCAAAATTTCATCAGTGACAACTGCATAATATTCTGAAGCCGGCATTTAAGCGTAATTAAATATCCGTTTGTAGAAAGTTGTTCAAAATGTTTGGGTACTTTTGAGTACCCCATTTTTTAATTTAATCAGAGTTTCCATCATAAAAATACAGCATTGTTCTAAATACAAAAAATAAAATAATTGATAAAAGCTTCGAGAGAATCAACGTCGTTTTAAATGCCCAATTAACGTGTGTCTTACCAGAGACAGATTTGCCAATGGAAACATCGAAACCGTGATTACAAATACGCTCAATACCTCAGATCAAATCAGTTTAATTATTACGTTTATTGTCTACCTAGTAGGTATGCTGTTAATTGGCTACTGGGCTTGGACAAAAACCGACAGCTCTGCCGATTATTTTTTAGGAGGTCGATCGCTATCACCTTGGCCTGCGGCACTGAGTGCCGGTGCATCCGATATGAGCGGTTGGTTGCTTTTAGGCCTACCCGGCTACGCCTATCTCTCGGGTTTAGAAGCATCTTGGATCGCCATTGGCCTTATCGTTGGTTCGTGGTTGAACTGGCGAATTCTTGCAAAACGTTTAAGAGTTTATTCAGAGCGCCTGGGCGATGCGATTACGCTGCCAGAATATTTTAGTAACCGCTTTCACGATACAAGTCGTTTGTTACAGTGGGTTTCGGCAATCTTTATTTTATTATTTTTCTTATTTTATACCAGTTCGGGCTTGGTCGCCGGTGGCAAATTATTTTCCACGGTTTTTGGTTTTAGTTATGAATGGGCGGTGATAATCGGTTGTTTGTGCATTGTTGGTTACACATTATTTGGCGGATTTCTTGCCGTCGCCTGGACCGATCTTGTCCAAGGATTATTAATGGCAGCGGCCTTAGCAGTAGTCCCCATTATTGTGTGGACCGATTTACCCGCAGGAAATATTTCTGACCACGTACATGCCATTAATCCCGAACTGCTCAATCCCTTTACCGATAATAAGGGAACACCTCTGACGTTTATTGCAATTGCATCACTACTTGCTTGGGGTTTAGGCTATTTTGGACAACCACATATATTAACGCGATTTGCGGCGGTAAGAACCGCAGCCGATATAAAACCCGCACGTAGAATTGCAATTGGCTGGACTTTTATCGCCTTGTTGTGTGCGCTATCGGTGGGCTTAGTGGGTCTTGTTTTCACCACCGAACAAGGCACTTCATTAGAAGACAGCGAAACTATTTTTATGGTTTTAGTCTCTGCGGTTTTTCATCCGGTTGTCGCTGGTATTTTACTGGCGGCCATTTTAGCTGCAATTATGAGTACCGCTGATTCACAACTGCTAGTTTCATCTTCGGCGTTTGCTAACGATCTTTACAAAGCACTCTGGCGTCGATCTGCGAGCCCTACCGAAGTACTTTGGGTCAGTCGTATTTCGGTACTGGCTATTTCGGTGATTGCAACGTCTCTTGCATTAGTTCCGGGTAGTTCTGTACTTGGCTTGGTTTCCTATGCTTGGGCGGGGTTTGGTGCGGCGTTTGGCCCGGCTTTATTAATTAGCCTGTACTGGAAAGAAATGAGTAAATACGGCGCGCTGGCTGGTATTGTTGTAGGCGGTGTGGTTGTTGTTCTCTGGAAACAGGTCAGTGGTGGAATTTTTGATTTGTACGAAATCGTACCAGGCTTTGTGCTTTCATCATTAGCAATTGTGGTTGTTTCTAAAATGACTCCGCCGCATCCAGATGTTGCCGATAATCATCAAGAAATTCATCAAACCATCGAAAAAGGCTAGATAACATCTCTGCAATCCACCGATTAATCTTTGTTGACTTAATCGGTGGACCATCTTGAAATTACAATTTGTAATTTCAAGATGGTTTCTCACCCATTTCAATTATTCATCGAAATTAAAATCACTTTCTGTGTGGCACCACTCGCCGGTGAATACGAGTTTCTCCAAGTAAAACCACGGTAAGAAGAATAACAGCAAGAAAAGCAACTTGAAAAAAAATTGAAAGAGCGCAGCGATGATAAACCGCTAGTGATTGGAAATTTTACGATTTTGCATTCGAGTAAATTGTATTACTGCTTCGTAAGACATGGGTTTTGCGTATAAAAAACCTTGCAGATAATCACAGCGACGCTGTTTTAAAAAATTCGCGCTGGCTTGCGTTTCTACACCTTCAGCGACAACGGTTTTCCCTAAATTCTGAGCCAAAGACACCATGGCTCGAATAATCGCTTGATCAGATGGATCGTTACGGTAGTGACGAATAAACGACTGATCGATTTTAAGTGTATCAATGGGTAGCTGTTTGAGATGATTCATAGACGAATAACCAACGCCAAAATCATCCAGTGCTAATTTACAACCCAATCTCTTTATTTTGGCCAGTAAATCAAAGGTGTACTCGTTGTACTCCATTAATGAAGATTCGGTGATTTCAATATGCAATTGATGAGCGTCTAGTCCATTGTGGGCGATAACTTCTTTAATCCGGTCAATTAACGAGATATCCAACAATTGCACCGGCGAAAGATTCACGCTGATCCACGAGCGTTCATCGACATCGCCATTGCTTAACCATTGAGAAAAATCTTCACACGCCTTTTGTAAAACCCACGCACCCAATACGTGAATCATACCGGTTTCTTCTAAAATAGGTACAAACTCATCGGGACGTACAATTTCACCGTTTTCTCGCTGCCAGCGTAGAAGTGTTTCGTAACCGCGTACTCGATCGGTTGATGCCTCCATAATGGGTTGATAATTTAAATAAAACTCGCCTTTTTTAAAGGCAATGCGAATGCATTTTAGCAGCTGAATTCTGCGGATTGCTTTTACGGCAAGAGTTTCGTCGAAAAATGTAAAACCATCACCGCCACGTTTTTTCATAGAAAGCATTGCTGCTTGTGCTTGAGATAACAGGTGATCGGTATTGATGTGGCGATGATTTCCAAAATATTGAGTAATTCCAATGCTGCATTTACCTTCCAGTATCTCACCACTTGATAAGGTAACGCCGCGATGTAGAGATTGGAGAATTTTTTCGGCAATCGATGAAAACGTCGATAGTTTGGTAGAATTAGCGGTGAGCACAACTGCGAATTCATCGCCACCAAGTCGCGCCAAAAAATCGCTGCTGCGCATGTTTAAGCGTATTAACACCGCAAGGCGTGACAAATAATCGTCACCTTTTTTTTGGCCACAGGTATCGTTAATAAGCTTAAACTTGTCCACATTAATGTAGAGCAAACCAATGTATAAATCCAAACGTTTGGCTTCGTCCAATTTTCGCTCTAAATACCTGTGAAAGCCACGGCGGTTGGGTAATCCAGTAACCGGATCAATATTGGATATTTGCAAAAATTGATTTTGGTATTCGCGTCGGTCAAACGCAAAACGAATGCATCTTTGGAATGCTCGTTCGTTTAGTTCCGATTCTATTAAGTAATCACAAATACCAATTTTAAGAAAAGACTTAACTTCTAGCTCTAAACTGTCAGCAACTATTAAAATAACAAAACTGTTGTGAGAATGTTTGACAAGGTGAGATAACGCGTCTTCACTCCAATTGTTTTCGCCGAAATACGCCAAAACTAAATCAAAATGATGTGTATGAAGTGGTTTTAATTCAAATAGTGAATGAGTTTCTTCTATTTTAATGAGCGAGTTGCTATCGCACTGCTTTTCCACCGATACAAGCATGTTTCTTAGAACTTGAGAATGCTCTTTATCAGCGGCTAAAAAAATAGAAAGCCCTGGTAATAAACTCATGTGCCAATAATAGTTGTTGCCAACGTTTCCTTTATATAAATAGTTATTTTAAAGAATCAGAAAGTTGTGCCTAAAATATTTGCCAAAAATGCGATTTGGATCTATCAGCTTATCAAAATGTTCAACCGATCTCGGCGCGTATATTTTTTTATTGCCTAGTTAAGATTTAGACGCGTGCCTATGGGCTGTCAATAATAATTACTTTAAATATGGCCGGTTCCGATATTTGCAAAAAATGTATTATTTTTTCAGTTAATTTCTGAATAGAAAAATTATTGACTTATATCGGTATGGGTTTGCACTGCGTTGTATTAGCTGTTGTAAATATATCGATTAAACAAAAAAACTTATGTAAGTATGAATTGAGAGTCTAACCGCAAGAAATTATTCATAGACATATTTCTGTTTTAATCTAAGCACAGAAAGTTAAAGATACGATTTGCAATTTAATAACGTTTTAGTCACAAATGGTTTGTAAGTCAGCAAGACCGCTTAGATTCCCACGGCTAATCCGAGTTGATGCGCAGTTAATTTATAGCAGAATATACTGATGTAAATAATTATCTTTTTTACTCTAACACTTAGTTATAAGCATTATCGTAAGTCAAATTTTTTAAGATTTAGTTTCATCCTTTTTAGGCAAAATAGCTTAGTTGAGACTAACATTAGTCTACGAGAAAACAGCGGGTTTACCTCTTGTTTCTCGGTAGGATAGACCTTGTCTTAGAGGACTGTGGAAAACCACCATAATCTAAAGCTTTTCTTTTATGCGTCGATAGCTGTAACTCAAAACGTCAGGGTCCAGCAGAAATTGTGCTGATATTAAGGCATTTTTAGTAGATTTCAAATTTTCGGAATTACGATGAGCGAGAAAACCTCCTTTTCTTGTGGTGAGCATTTAGACATTACACAAGTCGCATCTTTGCACGCTAGGTTATCAAAGGCGATAGCGAAGGCTTCTGTTATTGAGTTAAAAGCAGACAAGGTTGTTAAAGCTGATACGGCCGGACTGCAATTATTTGTTAGCTTGCAAAAAGAAATCTCTGGTAACGGCGGAAAAATTATATGGCGATCACCGAGTGATGCACTCATCAACGCAGCAAAATTGCTTGGTTTATCAAAAGTTTTAGACATTAATTAATTTACCATCCGATAAATTTTACATTTTCAACACCGAATTGCTTCAAGGAGTATTTAATGGCTCGCATTTTAATCGTTGATGATTCGGCATCTATGCGCAACATGGTTGCCGCTACGCTGCAATCGGCCGGTCACCAAATTAAAGACGCGGCAGATGGCCAGCAAGCATTAGCTGTTGCTAAAGCTGATCGCTTCGATGCTGTAGTTACCGATCTCAACATGCCCGTGATGAATGGTATTGATCTCACAAAACAGCTTCGAGCGATTCCTAATTACAAATACACACCAATCCTCCTGTTAACCACAGAATCTTCTATGGATAAGAAAAGCCTCGGAAAAACCGCTGGTGCTACAGGTTGGTTAGTTAAGCCTTTTAATCCAGAGAAATTATTAGAAACGATTAAAAAAGTTTTAGGATAGACATTGGCGGAAAATAATGAGCATCGACCTAAAGCAATTCCATCAAGCCTTTTTTGACGAAAGCTACGAAGGCTTAGACTCAATGGAGCAATCACTGCTTGCACTCAGTGATGAAGACGAAACCGATCCGGAATTAATTAATACAATTTTTCGAGCCGCACACTCCATAAAAGGTGGCAGTGCAACTTTAGGTTTTGGTGAAATCGCCAGTTTTACTCACGTACTCGAAACTCTGTTAGACGAGGTGCGTGAAGGTCAAAGAAAGTTGACAGCCGAATCCATTGATTTGTTATTGCAGTCGTGCGACGCACTTCGAGCCATGGTGCATTGCCTAGAGCAAGAGACGCCGATCGATGTTAACGACAGTAAACCGCTGCTAGACGCCTTCGAGGCGATGTTAAACGATAGTGGTCAAAGTGCTGTCTCCGAACCGCAGCAGAAAGAAGTTCAAAAAAATCCTGATGATTCCGACGCAACAGTGATCAGCTCTGCACAAGATGCTATTACCCAAACATTTTTCTCGGGTGATGACGGTGAGCAGAATGATGATCATGGCGAAAAACGCTGGAAAATCGTATTTAAACCGGAACCACAAATATTATTAACCGGGAACGAACCACTTAGAATTTTTCGCGAATTAGAAAGCATGGGCGATCTCGAGGTTCATGCGCACACCGATCAAGTTCCAAATTTTGATCAGATCACTCTCGATGAATGCTTTATTCATTGGACGTTATTTTTAACCAGCAATGTTGATCAAGACGAGATTAAATCGGCGTTTGATTGGGTTCTTGATGAGTGTGATTTAGACATCACACTTTCAGAAAGCGGTGGCGATGATACGGTCGATACCGATGACAATGTTAATACTGAGACTCGTCTACAGCAGGATCACATTAACCTCGATAACCGCGGTGATGAAATTACCGCCGAAGACGACTACGACGAATCTGTAAGTGATGATCTGGAGTTTGTTCGTGCATCGGCAAGTGTTGTTGCAGCCAAGGTTATCCCCGAAAAAACTACCACTAAAAAACCAGAGCCCAGTGCTGCCAAATCTACATCTGCAAAAACAATCTCTGAAAGCAAAGCGATTGCTGACAAAAAAGTATCCGCACCCGAATCTGCACAAAGTAGCACCACTTCCATTCGCGTGGGAATCGACAAGGTTGATAATCTCATCAATTTAGTCGGCGAGCTGGTCATTACGCAATCGATGCTTTCGGAACTGGGCAATAATTTTGATTTAGAAAAATTAGAGCGGCTTTCACACGGACTAGAACAGCTCAAACAAAATACGCGCGAATTGCAAGAAAATGTAATGCGAATTCGCATGCTACCCATCAGTTTCGCATTTAATCGATTTCCGCGCATGATTCGCGATTTGTCCAATAAAACCGGTAAAAAAGTCGATTTAATCATGTCAGGTGAGCAGACCGAACTTGATAAAACCGTTATGGAACAAATTGGCGATCCTTTGGTGCACCTTGTTCGTAATGCCATAGATCACGGTTTAGAAATGCCCGAAGAACGACGTGCCGCAGGAAAAAATGAAACCGGTAAAATTCATTTAAATGCCGAGCATAAAGGTGGAAACATCGTTATAAAAATTTCTGACGATGGCCGCGGTATGGACCCCGAAAAAATTCGTGCAAAAGCGGTTGAGAAGGGTGTTATCGACGCAGAAGCGGAGCTTTCTGTAGCAGAAATTTACGACTTAATTTTTGAGCCAGGCTTTTCTACAGCCGCCGAAGTCAGCGATTTATCTGGGCGTGGTGTGGGCATGGATGTGGTGCGACGCAATATTAAAGCACTTGGTGGTCGTATAGAAATTGACTCTGAAGTAGGGCGTGGAACCAAAATTTATGTACATTTACCATTAACCTTAGCCATTTTGGATGGGCAGTTAGTTCGAGTCGGACGAGAAGTCTACATAATTCCCTTGGTTGCAATCGTTGAATCGTTGCAAATTAAATCCGAATTAGTTAATCGCGTCTCCGGTAACATGGTTTTATATCGCCTGCGAGAAGATAACGTACCGATTATTCCCATTCACAAAGAATTTAATATTCAAGCCGATAATACTGCTTTAGATAATGCTTTGCTCGTGGTTGTTGAAGGTGAGGGATGTAAAATTGGTTTACTGGTTGATGATTTACTGGCTCAGCAACAAGTCGTTATTAAAAGCTTAGAGACAAATTATAAACGTGTTGACGGTATATCTGGCGCGACGATTCTTGGTGATGGCTCGGTGGCATTGATTCTTGATATTCCCGGTATAATTACCAACGCCTCGCGTTCGCGTCGAAGAAATGTAAGTCCGCGTGCAGCATAAACGGTGAGTTAAATGGATGCCATAATAGAAGTTGCAGAGATTAATCGACTCGATAAAAACGATATCTCATTAGAAGGAATCGATTTTATCTCCGGCGGTAATCAATACCTAACATTTCGTTTGTGCGAAGAACACTACGGTGTGGATATTTTATCGGTGACCGAAATTAGAGGATGGGATGAACCTACACTGATTCCCAATTCTCCGAACTATGTTAAAGGTGTGATTAATTTACGCGGCGTTATCGTGCCAATTTTAGATCTTCGTATTCGATTTCAAATTGGTGAGGCCAGTTATACACCCACAACCGTTGTTATTGTTTTAGCGGTAAAAAATGATCGCATGAAATGCACAATGGGTTTTGTGGTAGATGCCGTTTCCGATGTGCTCAATGCTAATTCGCAAGATATTAAATCTGCCCCAAGCTTTGGTGGCTTAGTTGCTCCTCAATACATTCAGGGTTTGGTGAATGTCGGAGCAGATGTAGTGACACTGCTAAATGTCGAGCAGCTATTAAAGTTAGATGATGAAGGTTTGCATTATGAGTAATCAATCTCAAGAATATTTAACATTCTTGCTGGATGGCGAAGAGTTCGGAGTCGATATTTTACGTGTCCAAGAAATTATGGTTTGGGCACCGGTAACAGCGATTCCCGGAACACCTGAATATTTGCGAGGTGTGATTAATTTGCGCGGCGTCATAGTCCCTATTGTTGATATGCGTCAGAGATTCAACCGCGCTCCGGTAGAATATACCGATACTACCGTTGTTATTGTGTTGCGAACCAGCGAAAGCGATTCTGGTGTAGTTGTTGGTATCGTGGTAGATGCGGTATCGGAAGTCTACAAAGTGGATCCCATTAATATCAAAAAAGCACCGGATTTTGGTAATCAAATAGACAGTCGCTTTATTTTT
The DNA here is from genome assembly GCF_054658275.1 of Sessilibacter sp. MAH3. Lineage (NCBI taxonomy): Bacteria > Pseudomonadati > Pseudomonadota > Gammaproteobacteria > Cellvibrionales > Cellvibrionaceae > Sessilibacter > Sessilibacter sp. MAH3. The sequence continues at coordinate 119,831 of NZ_BAAGIE010000004.1, forward strand.
GGAATGGCAACTGTGGACGACAAAATTATTATTTTGCTTGATGCAAAGAAACTGCTAAATGTGAATGATTTATACAGTGTAGTTTCTCATGTTCGTCCCAAAATTGGTGAGCCTATCGCGAGCTAATTTAATGTCTTTATAACTAATTTAATGTTTCTATAAAAAGTTATTGCCAAGCAGCGCTCATTTATTAAAGTTAATTAGTAAATGATCGACATAATTAAGGCAAGGGTCTGTAAAAGTTGTTGTAAAAAACGGTTGTAAATCGGGTTTTAAAGTTTTGGTTGTTTCTTGAAGTTTGAGATCATAAGTCAACGTCTGATTTTCGATTCTTATCAATTCCGATAGTTTTTTACAAAAACTGGTAGCGCATCGTTGTAGTGTTGAAAGCTCTAGAGTGTTCAGGGTTTTCTAAGAAAAATATTTTATAATAATTTCACTGAGCTTGAGTTTAAAACTCAGGAGCCATATTTATGCAAACAGAGCAAAGCCCAGAAGTGTTAGATCAATTAAAAGAACGCTGCGTTAATGCGCTGGATAACATGATTACCGCTATCATGATGGTGGATAGAGATTTTAATGTAACGTACATTAATAAAGCAACACTCAATTTGCTCGGTGGTATAGAAGATAAATTAAAAACGGTCTGGTCGGATTTTTCTGCGTCCGAAGATTATCTGATGGGAAAATGCATTGACGGTTTCCACAAAGATCCCAGTTATCAACGCAAAATGCTAAGTGACCCATCCAAGTTGCCATTGCGAACCGATATAAAAATAGCTGACTTAACGATTGAGCTTAATGTCTCGGCAATTGTAGACGCTAATAATAACTACGTTGGTAATACGCTTGAATGGTATGATGTTACCGAAAACAGAAGTTTCAAAAATAGCGCAGTGCAAATGGCCGGGGCTATTGAGCAGTCATTAACTGCTTCCATTATGATTGATCGCGATTTTATGATTACTCATGCTAACAAGGCGACCTTCGAATTATTAAAAAAGCATGAATCTACATTTCAGAGAAAATGGCCAAGCTTTCGGGCCGATCCCGAGAAATTAATTGGCACCTGTGTGGATATGTTTCATAAAAATCCGCAGCATCAACGCCAATTTTTAGCCAACAAAAATAATCTACCCTATAAAACCGATATTAAAATAGAGCACTTAGCCTTCGAGCTCAACGTTACCGCTATCAATGACTCAAGGGGCGAATATATTGGCAACGCACTAGAGTGGCAGGATGTTACCGAGATACGCAATCGAGAAATAGAAGTAGGTCGCTTAAATTCCGCTGTTGAAGGCATGACGACCAATTTAATGATGGCAGACGAACACGGAATTATTGTTTATTTAAATCCTTCCGTAAGAGCTATGTTAGAACGGCGTGAAGCCGAAATTAAAAAAATACTTCCTGCGTTTGATACACGCACCATTGTTGGCGCAAATATAGATATCTTCCATAAAAATCCATCTCATCAGCGTAACCTGCTCGCTGATACCAGTAAATTCCCTTTAAATACCGAAATATCGGTAGGTGATTTGCGGTTTAATCTCACCGCGGTGGCTCTAAAGAATAAAGAGGGTAAAAGTTTGGGAATAGCCGTGCAATGGATCGATGTCAGCGACGAGAGAACTGCACAACGTCAAATCGAAAAATTAATAAATTCGGCAATCAATGGCGATTTGTCACACCGAATCGATGTCAGTGGTTATCAAGGGTTTATTCGCAATCTGGGTGAAGGTATAAACACTCTAATGAACGAGATTGTAAAACCATTCGATGAAGCCATATCGGTTATCAAAGGCCTGGCAGAAGGTAATTTGGAAGAAAAAATGAATGGTGAATATCGTGGACAATTTTCTGAATTGTCTGAAGCGATAAACGATTCGTTAACCAATTTGGCGTCAATGGTTGAGGCCATTCGCTCGGCATCAGGCAACGTATTTAATGCAGCTCGTGAAATTGCACAAGGTAATAATGACTTAAGCCAACGCACAGAAAGTCAAGCGTCGAGCTTAGAACAAACTGCGTCGGCGATGGAAGAATTAACGTCAACTGTGCAGCAGAACGCAAAATCAGCCACCGAGGCAACTGAGAAGGCCAACAGCGCCATGGCCCGTGCCAGAAGCGGTGGGGAGGTCGTGGGTAACGCTGTAGCGTCGATGGATGAGATTAATAAATCCAGCAAAAAAATCGCCGATATTATTGGTGTCATCGACGAGATTGCCTTCCAAACTAATTTGTTGGCTTTAAACGCGGCGGTAGAAGCTGCGCGGGCTGGAGAGCAAGGGCGTGGTTTTGCGGTAGTGGCCGCTGAGGTTAGAAATCTGGCCCAACGCAGTGCGACTGCTGCTAAAGAAATTAAAGGTTTAATTAACGATAGCGTTGAAGCGGTAACTCGCGGAGCAAAATTGGTTGATGATACCGGTGTAACCTTCAATGATTTGATTAACGTGGTGCAAGAAGTAGTGGTTATGGTATCGAATATTGATACCGCAGGTCGCGAACAATCCGCTGGCATTACTGAAGTCAGTAAAGCTGTCTCACAAATGGATGAAATGACCCAGCAAAATGCCGCATTAGTTGAAGAGGCCTCGGCATCCAGCAAATCAATGGAAGAGCAAGCCGAAGAGTTATTAAAACAGATGAGCTTCTTTAAATTAGCTGGCAACAGTGATATGCCCACAATGACAAGGAGACCTCGCCAAGGTTCACCGGCACCGGCAAAACGTGCAACAGCTCGTCCGGTAAGAAGCTCTGATGAATGGGAAGAGTTTTAATTACGACGTTTGTATATGCATTTAGCTTCGAATTGTCGTAAAACGAAGAGTTATTTTCAGAATAAACACGTTAGATTTAAGGAAACTCTGATTAACCTAGAGTTTCTCGCGACACAAGGATGTGTCGCCAATTTCAAGAACGGTAAGTGATTGAAATTGTGAAGAAATTGGAAATCACATTTTCAATTTCTGTCCTCTGATTAAATCATGGATGAGTTAATCAGAGGTTCCTTAAGTATTTTTTACTATGTACAGTATCGACCATTGATTAATCTGAACGGTTTAAACGGAAGTCGATATTTTTTCATGATGTTCAATTTTCTAAATTTTATTTTGAGTTTTCGCCATGACTACACAAGAAGTTATCGATAAACAAGATCAACTTTCTGAAATTGCCAATAACTTGCGTTCCGGTGTCATAGTGACGGATGCAAATGGAACCGTTGACTATGCTAATCGAAGCGCAGAGAAATTATTTTTTAAAAACAAAAAATTATTTCAGTCATTAGATGAAAATTTCGATGGTACTGCCCTGCAAGGTCAAAATCTCAAGAAAATTATTGATCATGAAAAAAATCTCGGGCAACTGTTTTCCTCAGCTAATGAAGAATCTGTAGTCGCAGATGTCAATTTCGGAAATCGAATATTTTCGGTCTCTGTATGTAAGCTACCAGACTCTGATCAGGTCTCCATGGAATGGTTGGATGTTACCGACCTTAGATTTGCGGATAACGATAGTCAAAGCATTGTTAACGCTGCTTCTCGATCATTCGCAACCATCGAATTCGACTTGGAAGGTAATATTTTATCGGCCAACGATAATTTTTTAACGACAATGGATTATAAAATCGATGAAATTAAGGGTAAACATCATCGTATTTTTGTTTCCGAAGATTACGCCGAGAGTAATGAATACAAAACGTTTTGGAAACAACTGGCCAAGGGTGAATTTAAATCTGGACGGTTTTTACGCCACAATAAATCGGGAGATGATATATGGATTCAAGCCTCTTATAACCCTATTTTCGACGCCAACGGTGTGCCTTATAAAGTAGTCAAATACGCTATCGACATTACTGAAGAGCAGGTCAAACTTGCAGATCTATCGGGGCAATTAAACGCGATAAATCGCTCGTTGGCGGTTATCGAGTTTGATTTAGACGGTAATATTCTTACGGCCAACCCCAATTTTTTAACGACAATGGGGTATTCTTTGCCGGAAATCCAAGGGAAACATCATCGCTTATTTGTCGATAAAGACTATGCCATATCTTCTGAATACAATGATTTTTGGAAACGATTAAGGTCAGGGGAGTTTTTTTCCACTGAATTTAAACGATTGAAAAAATCCGGCGAAGAGGTCTGGATTCAAGCCTCATACAACCCTATTCTCGATCTAAACGGTAAACCGTATAAAGTTGTAAAATACGCATCTGATATTACTCAACAAAAGCAGAAAAATGCTGATTATGGCGGCCAAGTAGAAGCCATTGGTAAGTCTTATGCTGTCATTGAGTTTGAGCTCGACGGTACAATAATTCGCGCTAACGAAAATTTTTTAACGACCTTGGGCTATCGTGCAGAGGAAATAGTTGGTAAGCACCATCGTATTCTTGTTGATCCGAATTATGCCAATAGTGCTGAATACACTCAGTTTTGGGATAAATTAGGTCGTGGTAAATACGACTCTGGCGAATACAAACGTATTGGCAAAAATGGTAAAGAGGTTTGGATTCAGGCTTCTTATAATCCAATTCTTGATTCTAATGGTGAGCCTTTTAAAGTGGTCAAATACGCCGCAGATATCACCGAGCAGAAATTATTAAACGCAGACTTTAGCGGTCAAATAGAAGCCATTGGCTTGTCTCAGGCCGTGATTGAATTTGGGTTAGATGGGACAATTATTACTGCCAATGAAAACTTTCTAAAAACATTGGGCTATGAATTAAATGAAATTCAAGGTCGGCATCATCGTATATTTGTAGAGCCAAGCTATGCAAGTTCTGCCGAATATCGTGAATTTTGGGATAAACTTAATTCAGGAAAGTACGACGCTGGGGAATACAAACGCATTGATAAACACGGTCATGATGTTTGGATTTCTGCCTCTTATAACCCAATTCTCGATCTAAACGGACGGCCTTTTAAAGTTGTTAAATACGCAACCGATATTACCGGTAAAAAACGTGCTGTTGCGAAAATTAGATCGGTATTGAATACCCTATCGGAAGGAAATTTAAACAATTACGTTGACGAAAAGCTTGAAGGTGAATTTAACTTGCTGGCAGATTCGCTCAATGATGTTATTGATCGTTTAAATAATTTGGTCACTGAAATTCGCACTGCCTCAAGTAATGTATTTTCGGCCGCGCGAGAAATTGCTCAAGGTAATGACGATCTCAGTCAACGCACCGAGTCCCAGGCGTCAAACTTGGAAGAAACCGCCTCTGCAATGGAAGAGTTAACGGCAACGGTACAACAAAATGCGAATTCTGCTACCGAGGCTCGAAACAAAGCCGGCGAAGCAATGGTAAAAGCAACCAATGGTGGCGAAGTTGTGCAAAGCGCCGTGACAGCCATGGAAGACATTAATAAATCCAGTAAAAAAATCGCCGACATTATTGGTGTGATTGACGAGATTGCCTTCCAAACTAACTTATTGGCCCTCAATGCTGCTGTTGAAGCGGCCCGCGCCGGTGAACAAGGACGCGGCTTCGCCGTTGTCGCCGCAGAAGTCCGTAATCTTGCGCAGCGCAGTGCTTCGGCAGCTAAAGAAATTAAAGGTTTAATTAACGACAGTGTTGATGCGGTGACTAAAGGCGCGAAATTAGTGGATGATACCGGCCATACATTTGGCGAATTAGTCGGCGCAGTTAAAGAAGTTGTTGCCATGGTTTCAAGTATCGATAATGCCAGTCGCGAACAATCAGCTGGGATTACCGAGGTCAGCAAAGCCGTCTCGCAAATGGATGAAATGACACAGCAAAATGCGGCACTTGTTGAAGAAGCTTCGGCGTCCAGTCGCTCTATGGAAGAGCAGGCGCAAACACTGCTAAAACAGGTCAGTTACTTCCAAATTTCCGGTGGTGATACCGGCCAGGTTGCAAATGCCAGCTATGGAGCCAGTTCTGGACCGAGTCGCTCCAACGCGCGACCTAAATCAGTACCAGTTAAAGCCCAAAAAACTCGCTCAACAGATGAGTGGGAAGAGTTTTAGAAGCATGTAAAGAGCGCTCGGTATTTCTGTTAATGCATTAATGTGTGATCAGAAATATCGAGGTCGTTAAGACTACATCAGCGAAGACTGAATAAAATAACCGGCTTGGGTGCGTGATTTATTCACAGATTTAATTGAGCACCGCTCATTAATACACAATTAGAGCAACAAATAACGGAATCGATTTATCCGTTACACCCAGGCTCAGATCGATACCGCTGTTACTAAAAAAAATCGGTAACGCCTTTTTTGAGGGTATTGTGTGGAAACCGCAAGAGCCGATCAACATAGCTTAAATAAACGGGAGTTCGAAGACCTTTGTTCAATGGTATACGACTATACCGGTATTGTTCTTGTCGAGAGTAAACGCGAAATGGTGTATCGACGAATAATGCGTAGAGTAAGAGCCATTGGAATTGGTAGTTTTTCGGAATATTTTCGGTTAATTTCTGATCCGAATAGCGAAGAATTACCTAATTTTTTAAATGCAATTACAACAAATCTCACTAGTTTCTTTCGAGAAAATCACCATTTTGATTATTTAAAAACGGATTTTTTACCGGAGCATGAACGCGACTACGGACAAGACAAGCGTCTGCGAATCTGGTCAACTGCCTCATCTACAGGTGAAGAACCTTATAGCCTTGCTATTACCTTACGAGAATATTTTGGCTCACGTATAAATAATTGGGATTGCAAAATATTGGCGACGGATCTTGATACCACAGTGCTAGAAACAGCCATCAACGGTATCTACAAATTCGAACGTGTTGAAAATATTCCCGAAAAAATTCAGAAAAAATGGTTTTTACGTGGCAGTGGTGATAACAGTGAATATGTTAAGGTTTCACAAGATCTTCAAGATTTAATTACCTTTAAGCAATTGAATTTGATGCACGATTGGCCAATGAGAGGCCCGTTCGACGTTATTATGTGCCGCAATGTTCTTATTTATTTTGATAAGCCAACGCAAGCGAAGTTGTTGGGTAAGTTTATGGGTTTATTACGTGTAAATGGTGTACTAATGTTGGGGCACAGTGAGAGCATCGCCAAAGGTTACGATGAGCTTGAGTGTCGTGGGAAAACCATATATGTAAGGCGTCGTTAAAAAATAAGGTAAGCGCAGCTATCTAGATCGGCAATTGTGCATTCATCAGAAATTTATGCAGAGAAGAATTAGTACGACTATGCAAAATAAACATTACGAACCTGCATTAGAGCTGTACCCAGCGTTAGACGGATTTGAGTCTATTCGTCGTTACTTGGATAAAAGTGAAAAGCGATTTATTGCCAAAATTTTACCGGGTGAATTTTATGTCTCGAAATACGACAACGAATTGATTGCTACAACATTGGGTTCTTGCGTGTCGGCCTGTATTTGGGATGAGAATAACGGCGTTGGTGGTATGAATCATTTTATGCTGCCGGTTTCAGATGTTGAAGCCAGTAAAGTGACTTGGGGTAATGTTGCAAGCGATGCAACTCGCTACGGTAACTACGCTATGGAGCATCTTATCAACGAAATTTTAAAAAATGGCGGTATTCGCCGTAATCTGCGCGCTAAGGTATTTGGTGGCGGTTGCGTGCTTAATCAGAGTAACGATGTTGGCGCGCGCAATGCCGAATTTGTACGGCTCTATTTGCATCAAGAAAATATAACCTTATTAAGTGAAGATCTTGGGGATATATATCCACGAAAAGTGCTTTTTGATCCTTTAACAGGTCGGGCACGAATGAAGAAAATTCGTACTCTCGATAACGATAATATTGTTGCGCGTGAACAAAGTTATCGCTACGACATCGAGCATACACCTATTGAAGGCAATATCGAGTTATTTTAATAATGAAAAAAATTAAAGTTATTATTGTTGATGACTCACAATTAATTACCCGTATACTCTCGGAGATTCTCTCTCAAGATCCTAATATTGATGTGGTGGGAGTTGCTTACGACCCTTATGAAGCGCGGGAAAAAATCCGGCAGCTAAACCCGGATGTGATCACACTTGATGTCGAAATGCCTAAAATGGACGGCATTACGTTTTTGAAAAATATCATGCGTTTACGTCCATTGCCGGTTGTCATGATTTCTACACTCACTCAATCGGGTGCCGGTATTACTTTAGAAGCACTCGAAATTGGCGCTGTAGATTTTATTCCCAAGCCCAAATCTATGCCTGGTGAGCGCCTTGGTGCTATGGCGGCAACCATCTGTCTGAAAATAAAACAAGCTGCGCGCGTTAATTCGGCAATCTTTGAAAACTATATTGATGCAGAACCGGTTAAAAGAGCCGTGATAAAAGGTAGTTCAAATAAATCGGGTCATATCAAACTCATTGTAATAGGCGCTTCTACCGGTGGTACCTTAGCGCTAAAACAGGTATTTACCGCACTGCCGAAAGGTATGCCGCCTATTGCCGTTGTTCAACATATGCCCGAAGGATTTACGGCGTCGTTTGCGCAAAGGCTAGATAATTGTTGTGAGCTTTCTGTAGAAGAATTTAGTGAAGACGGATGCGATTTGGAGCCAGACCACATTTATATCGCACGCGGTAATCAGCACTTTACGGTGAAAAATATTGCTGGTCGATTAAAAGGCTCAGCGGTTGATACTGAACCGGTAAATCGCCATAAACCGTCGGTGGATGTTCTGTTCGATTCGGTTGCCAGTTGGTGCAATGATCAAGTTATTGGTGTGATTTTGACAGGAATGGGCGCCGATGGCGCTATGGGTATGTTGCGTCTCAAGAAAAAAGGTGTGATGACGATAGCGCAAGATGAGGCAAGCTCTGTTGTATGGGGTATGCCTAGAGTTGCTGTTGAAAATGATGCTGTCGATTATGTTTTACCGCTGAATAAAATTGCACAGTTTCTGGTAGACCGGTGTGCGTAGCGTATGTTTTGTTAAAAGCAAATTAATCGTGCAAGTTTATAATACGTTGCATAATTTAGGTTCTGCTTCTAAAGTTTTTGATAAGTGTGCCAGAAAATTTTTTATTCGTTTTTGTTGTAAATAAAAAATTGGTCTATTACTTCAGTGGTGAAGCTTAGGATAACAGCTTTGTTCTGTAGGCGGGCTCTAGGAGTTTTTTATTTAGGTATCTTAGATCTATGTATCTTAGGTTTAAGTATCTTAGGTTTAAGTATCATAAACAAAACGACAGATCGGAATTTTTCGGCGTAGCTCCAATGTTATACAAACTAGAGCATTTGTGGTTAACGTAAAAGACATTTTTTATTGAGTTATGGAAGACTCTAAAAATCTAAGATTAGCTCTACCATGATTTAATCTGGGTGAACGCATTGAAAACGTGATTTTTAATGTTGGTACAATTTCAATCACTTACTGTTCTTGAAATTGGCGACACATCCTTGTGTCGCGAGAAACTCTAGGTTAATCAGAGTTTCCATTATTTTATTTGGAGTTTTTCATAGTTATATCGTTGTTGTTATTACGGTATTTATTAATACGAAAATGAGGTTGGTTTAGGAGAGACGATGTTGTCTTCGAAAATAGTCAAACAGGTCGCAATACCCGCGATCTTGAGCATCGTGTTTCTTGGACTGTTGATGATTGATTTGACTCAATGGTTGTTGATTGGCGGTTTTATTGTTACAACCTTTTCTTGGTTTCTCGCGATCTATTTTATCAATGCATCTGGGCGAAATAATTTATCGGATACTGATTTTGAGGCCGATATGAATGTTGCCTTTCAATCTGAAATGAAAAAAATCGGCGATGCAATTGAAAGTATCTTAAATGAAGAATCCGCTCATGTGCACGAACATATCAATCGTATTCGCGGCTTGATTCAGGACTCCACGCTTCTTCTCCAGGAAAGTTTTGCCAATGTAGTAAGCCAAACAAAATCACAATCGAATATGGCTTTGAGTTTTGTTGAGGGCTTAGGTAAAAATCAAGAGATTGAAGCGGCAAATGACGCTGAAAAATCGTTTAATTTTAAAAACTTTGTCAACCATGTTGACGAAATTCTCCAGGGCTATGTCGAGCTATTAGTGGATATTAGCGATAAAAGTATCTCGGCTATTCACAAAATTAATGATATGACTCGGCATATGGAGAGCATGTTTTCGATTCTTGATAGTGTTCAAAAACTTGCTGAGCAGACTAATCTTTTAGCCTTAAATGCTGCGATCGAAGCAGCGCGTGCGGGTGAAGTAGGGCGCGGCTTTGCGGTAGTTGCCGACGAAGTTCGATCTTTATCGGTGACCTCGGCATCATTAAATCATGAAATACGGATTAAAATTCAAATGGCTAAAACCAGCATGGCAGATGTAAATGCTGAGGTTGGGGCCATTGCATCTCTTGATATTAACTCTGCCATTGAAGGATGGCTTAATATCGATAGTATGCTGACAAAAATAGAAGCGTTTAACCGTAAAACAGAGGCAATGTTAGGTAATCTTACCCAGGCGACGTCTTCAATTGAAGTTGAAATCAATAATTCCATTCGCGCATTACAGTTTGAGGATATTATCAGTCAGCTCTCTGATCATATTCAACAACGTTTGGGCCACATTAGAGAGGTTGCTTCGGTCAGTCACGTTGACATGGCGCAAGCCCAAGATATACCACAATTGCACAGCGTTGCCGAACGATTGGATAAAATGCGACAAGATTTTCGGGCGCAGAATCTTGCTCAGAAAGTCGAGCAAAACAGTATGGACGAGGGTGAAGTCGAGCTGTTTTAAGGTAGATCAAAATTTCAATAAGTGTTTTTGGTTAATGATAGAAGTCACCGGTAAAGGTAATTATAATGACAATTTCTGTCCGTAACGACAATGGTGTTGTTACCATCACATTGGGTAATAGCTTTGATTTTGAGTCAATTGACTCATTTCGTAGTGCTTATGTCAATAATCCAAGCGTTAATTATCAAGTTGATTTTCGCAATACAGACTATATGGAAAGTTCTGGTTTAGGCATGTTGTTAAATATGCTTAGATACTTCGGTGATGGTAACGTCTCTATTAAATTGATTAACTGTCGGCCACAAATTCTTAAAGTCTTAAAAATCTCGAATTTTCAACGTAAATTTGAAATAAAATAACATGTCAATTTTTTTGGTGGATAGTAACGAACAATCACGCTGTCGTTCGTTGGAGCTACTGTCTCATCTAGAAGCGGCCGTTAATGTTGCGGCTACCGGTGCTGAGCTATTACAATTTTTAGATCAAGATAAAGATTGGCCGACTCTAGTTGTTATTGCCGATAATGTAACCGATGTTGATTGTATTGAATTAGCCAAAGAGGTTCGCAGCCGTGCTGATGAACGTTATGTAATCATTAATTTTGTTATTGAGCAGCACTGTGAGTCTAACTGTTTGGATCGCTTTTTGTCGGTGGGTGATGACATATTTTTGCGCTCGCAATATCCGGATTTATTAAAGGCACGATTGGCAGCGCAAAATAGATTAATAAAACGATTTGTTAATACCAACAAAGATCTTAATTCTTATGAAGAATATCGTCAAAACATTATTTTAGAGCAGGATATTGTCGAAAAAATATTTGATACTCACTGTGCTCGGCATTTAATTGAGCAGGGTAACATTTTTACCAATGTGTCTGCTAAAGCTATGTTAAATGGCGAAATCCTTATTACGCAAACCGGGCCAACCGGAAGTATTTATATTGTCATTGGTGATGTTTCTGGAAGAGGTTTACCGGCGGCGCTTGGCGGGTTACCGACATTTACAACGTTTCGTACCATGGCGAAAAAAGGTTTACCGGTCGGTAAAATTGCTGCCGAGATGAATCGCAATTTGCTGACAATGTTGCCGGACAATATGTTAATGGCGGTGTGTATAGTAGAATTAAGCTGCCATCGCGATAGGCTTACGGTTTGGTCTGGTGGAATGCCTCCTGGATTAATTGTTTCGAGAACCGGTGAATTTCGTGAAAAAATTGTTCCTAAACATGCGCCTCTAACCGTTGTGTCGGAAATCGATTTTAGCCAAGACGTTAATGTTTATTCTTTAAAGTCGGGTGATCGCGTATACCTTTATACTGATAGCTTAGATCAAACCAATATCGACGGTGGTATCTCATTTACCGAAAACGATCTACTGGATGTCATTAAATCGGATATTCGTACCGCATTTTCGCGTATGTGTCAGGTAATCGCTCAGCGTTCAGATCACACTGATTCGGTCTTTGTTGAATTGGTATGTGACGACACGGATTCTGAGCTGGAATCTGAGCAGCGAGACAAACAAGCCGTTGCCCTGCCTTGGAGTTTAGATATTTATCTAACGGCAAAAGAGTTACGGTCTTTAAATCCTACTCCGCAAATTATTCGCCTACTATCTAATGCGATTGGGTTAGATGTTCATCAGGATTTTTTATCAACGATTATTTCTGAGCTTTACAGCAATGCGCTTGAGCATGGCGTGCTCGGATTGGATTCGCAGCTTAAGAAAACCGACGAAGGCTTTTTGGAGTACTACAGCGCAAGGGCCGAGCGTTTAGAAATGCTCACTGACGGTTGGATACGAATAAAAATTGCGTTTGTCGATGGTAACGTGGACATCCTAATTCATGACAGTGGTGCGGGTTTTAATACTGATGAATCCAAGGACGTTGACGAGTCTGAAAGCTTTGGTCGAGGGCTCGATATTATTCGCTCTTTATGTACACGTTTAGAATATTCTTATGGCGGTAGTTGTGTTCAGGTGAGCTACCCTGTTGTCTGAGGCAATTACTGTGTCGTTGTTTTACTGATCTGACCGATATGTCTGCGACTTTTTTTGCTTGCAAAGTTTTGGATGTATCTAAATTAGGTTAATTGGAAATTAACTTCTATTTTCTAGTTAGTGCTGTCTGCAAGCTGGGCTAGTTCAAGTTGACATTCATAGATACCTGTTGCGCTTAATTCACCTATATAAAGTATATCAATAAGCTTAATCGATATTGTCACTAGTTTGAGTTTCTCGGCGAACCTTCTGAGTCTATGCTCTTCGGCAATTTCCGATCTCCTGGACGGTTTCCGAGTCCATTCAAAGTCTACAACTCTGGTCTTTTCTAATAAAAAGTATTTTCATTGGTTAGAGAGTTTTATCTTTCAATACTGAAAATAATTTCCGTAATTTGGTAAAAGATTATTTTCCAAAAACTCATCGTTAAATTTTACAACTGAATAAATCCTCGATGTATCCGTTAGTTTTCTTCCAAGTCATTTACCGATCATAAATACAACCGCAAAAAGTATCAGGCAATTATAGAGTTGAGATTTTTATTCCTTCACTTTAATTTATCGCCCAGTTTTCTCAATCAATTTCTCTCCGTGACATATAAGATCGAATAATAGGAAATTGTATCTTGCGGCGATTGGCGGTTTATTCCTCCTCGCTTGTTGAATTCTTTAAAAGTGTTTTCAGACTCCGATCAAGTTTTACGGTCCTGTAGAATTAGCACTTTGATTAAAATAGGTGGCTTTTTGCTTTTTTTTAATAGGTGCTTAGTGTGCATGAAATTACCGAAATAAATAGTTTGTTTAAGTTTTGTTATCACAAAAAACTTTTTTCGGCATTGTAGAATGGTTTAAATTGGGTCATGGTAAGCGGCTGGTGCACGATTATTTATAAAAATAAAATTCGTTATTTACCGTCGTTGATGTGCGCTAAGTGTTGGATTTTAGAAGATAAATTCAATAAATAATTTTGTGTCGATCTTTTTTATAGGGCTTTGTGAATAATTTTGCTGGGTGATTTATTTTTATTCACCATAAGGAATTATTTAAGAAAATAGAATTTCTGAATAAGATTATTTCTCTGCACTTGTATAGTGCGTACCTTACTTTAGCGTACTGTGTGATGTGTTTTTTGAGAGCACAATTTTAATTTGAACGAAATATTGAGAAAAATATTTCTGCTTATTTCCAAAAAAACCGTTTTTTTTCTGGCCGGGTTGATCTGAATTTACCCGGTATAAGGAACTTTTTTAATTATAACTAACTGGCTAATAAAAATTAGTCAGGAAATGGTATGCGCTTTGCTCCCTACGTTTTCAGAACGCGTAGCAAAGCATTAGTTCCTTAGTAAATTTCTAAGGCGACTTAATGCATGATGTGTTCATGCTACCAAATCAAGATTAACACTTTATGAATGTATTGGTGTTGCCGTGATTTCGGCGATCCGTATCGCTTTTATTTGAATTTGTAGACCTTAGGTGAATAAGCTTTGGAGATTATATGAAGCATTTTAAGACAAAATTACTTTCTGTTGCTGTAGCAGCAATTTGTGCAGAAAGTGCTTTAATCACAAACGTTGCGTACGCGCAAAGTTCGGATTTGGAGGAAGTGGTAGTAACGGGTGTGCGTGGTAAGCCTCGCTCAGTTTCAGATTCTCCAGTACCGGTCGATGTTTTTAACGCTGAAACCATCCAGTCAATCTCCTACAGCGATACCAACGACATTCTCCAAACTCTTGTTCCTTCTTACTCTGCCGACCGTAGCCCAATTGCCGACGGTGCAACCTTTATTCGTCCAGCAAGCTTACGTGGCCTGCCAACCGATAAAACCTTGGTATTGGTTAACTCTAAGCGTCGTCACCGTGCGTCTTTGGTTGAAATTGGCGGTTCTGGTACTCAAGGTCCAGACGTTGCAACCATTCCTGCTGAAGCGTTGAAAAACATTGAAGTTTTACGTGACGGTGCTGCTGCACAGTACGGTTCAGATGCGATCGCGGGCGTAATTAACTTCATCTTAAAAGACAACAGTGAAGGCGGTTCTTTCTCTGTTAACTACGGTGAATACTACGAAGGCGACGGTGAGCAGGCTACCTTCTCGGGTAACATTGGTTTTGCACTGGGCGAAAACGGCTTCTTAAGTATTTCAGGTGAATACACCGATAACGAAGCGACTTCTCGTGGTGAGCAATACTGTGAGTTATTCTTCTGTTTAGATCCTTCTAACCCTCTGTACGAAACGTTTATTAACCAAGACACAACGAATGATCCAGTTTTAGAAGCTCGTATTGCTCTAGCTCAAGATCCAGACTTTCTTGCTGCATCACGCAACGCGTCTTTGGAAGGCGATGTTGTACAGCCTTGGGGGCAGCCAAACTTTGAAGGCACTAAGTTGTTCTTCAACTCTGGTTATGACGTAAGTGATAGCACTCAGGTATATGCGTTTGGTAACTACACCCAGAGTGAAGGTGACGGCAGCTTCTTCTACCGTTTCCCATTCAACGGCACTGTTGAAGATTTGCGTACCGAAAACGGTGATATTTACAACCCGTTAGATATCTTCCCGGGCGGTTTCACTCCTCGCTTCTTCGGTGAGATTGAAGACTACTCTTTGGCTGGCGGTATTAAAGGTGAATTCGACTCTACCTTTACCTACGATCTTAGCGCTCGTTACGGTTACAACGAAATTGAGTACACCCTTCGCAACACCATTAACCCATCTTTGGGCCCAGATTCTCCAACTTCTTTTAAACCCGGTTCTTTAAGTAACGAAGAATTCCAAATCCAAGCGGATTTTGTTAAAGAATTCGATAGCGGCTTAGTGGTTGCGTTCGGTGCTACCTACTTAGATGAAGAATACGATATTTCTACCGGTGAGCTAAGCTCGTACGAAGCGGGTCCCTACGCAAGTGCCGACCCTTTCGGTTTCTGTGATGACAATGGTAACGAAACTGCTGCAGGTCTTGCAGTTATTGCCAATGGTTCAACTCTAGATTGTGACAACCCAGAGGATGCTGTTTACAATATCGTAGGTGTTGGTTCTAACGGCTTCCCAGGTTTCTCTCCGGACTTCTCTGATACCTACAGCCGTGACTCTTACGGCGTGTATGTTGATGTGAGCAAAGACGTCACCGACAAGCTATTCCTACAAGGTGCTTTACGTTACGAAGACTACTCTGACTTCGGTGACGAGCTTGTTGGTAAGATCGCTGCGCAATACGACATTAACGACGTATGGGGCTTCCGTGCTTCTATCGGTACCGGTTTCCGTGCACCAACTCCTGGTCAGCAAGGTACCACCAACGTATCAACTCGTTTGCCAAACGGTTTCCCAGTTGCCACGGGTCTGTTCCCAGCTAGCAGTGACGTAGCACAAGCATTGGGTGCTTCTCCGTTAGATGCTGAGACCTCTTTGAACTACACCTTCGGTTTCACCGCTAACTACGATGCATTCAGCTTAACTGTTGACTTCTACCGTATCGAAATCGAAGACCGTACCTTCGCGGTATCAACTCGTAACGTTTCTACCGATCCAACTGATGCTGACGCTTTTGCAAACTTCCAAGCGTTACAAAACGCAGGCGTTGTTGGTGCTGAATCAATCGGCGGCGTATTCTTCTTTGCAAACGCTTTCGACACGATTACTTCGGGTGTTGATATCGTAGCAACTGCGCCTTACGAGTGGAGCAACGGTCAATCTACCGATTTCACTGCGTCTATTAACTTCAACAAAACCGAATTCGATTCTGACCCAAGCGAATTCTTAAACCCAGAAGACCAGTTCGACTTCGAGAACTTCGATCCAGAATGGCGTGCAACCTTGACGGCTGTTCATCACATCGGTGACTTGTCTCTACTTGCTCGTGCTAACTACTATGGTGAATCTGAAAACTCAAACAACAATGGTGAAGTTACTGCGGATAATCCTAACGGTTTAACTTATCAAGACTTTGATCCAGTTGTTTTCGTGGACTTGGAAGCTAGCTACCGCGTAAACGATAACTTCACGGTTTCTTTGGGTGGTCGTAACATCTTTGATGAATTCCCAGATGAAGACGAAATCGGTGACTACGGTAACGGTCGTATCTACCCATCTGACACCATCGTTGATTGGCAAGGTGGCTACTACTACCTACGCTTGAAAGCAGACTTCTAATTTCTGCTTAAGCAGGGTTAGTGCTTAACCCTGCTGACTGATCTTAATCTCAATGCGTGACTGTTAAGCCTTTCCTCTGGAAAGGCTTTTTTATATCTAACGAATAAAAAGCTCGTATGGGTTAGAAAGGTTTTCTATCTATCGTTGCTTAGATCGTTAATATTTGCACTATAGGAAGCTCTGATTAACCTAGAGTTTCCAGCGACACAAGGATGTGTCGCCAATTTCAAGAACGGTAAGTGATTGAAATTGTCAAGAAATTGGAAATCGCATTTTCAATTTCTGTCCTCTGATTAAATCAGGGATGAGTTAATCAGAGGTTCCTATAGCCATAATGTCTTAATTTGGAGCAAAATTTTCCAATGTGTAATTCATCTGGAGCTTTTGTCGAGGCGTATTTTAATTCCATTCAGCATTTTAAAATTTTCATACAAGATATCTTTAGCGGCGACCGCGAAAATAATTCGAGAACGGTGAGTGTATGTGATTAACTGCTGGATGATTTAATCAAAGGAGAGCAATTGGTAATACAATTTTTAATTTCTTCACAATTTCAATCACTTACAGCTCTTGAAATGAGCGGCACATCTTTGTATCACTAGAAGCTCTGCTAATTAGAGTTCTTATACACTCAGGGAATTTAGTTACTGTTCGTTGTGTAACTTACCGGTGGTGTTTTTGCTGGTCTTGCATGTTAAATACTGTAAGTATTTACTTGGGCGGGAATTATTTTTTAACTGAGAAATCAAGATTATTATTTATAATTACCCAATTTGATTTTGTGGTTTAGATCGAATTGTTTCGTTGATACCACCTTCCGATTTTAATGCGAGTGTCTATCCATGTTAGTGCAGGGCTTAGCCCGTATCGTTAATTCTTTATGTTCCCAACATATCCGTAAGATCATTTTGGTGGGCTGTATAACGGCTTTGTCGGCGTGTTCAAAAGAAGGTCCAGAGACCGGTTTACGTCCAGGTGCTGGTGACCGCCCTCCAACGCCAGTGGTGTTGGGTGAAATCAAAGAGCAATTTTTAGTTGATGAGATTGAAGTCATTGGCACCATGGAGGCCTTTGAATCAGTCATGATCAGCTCGTCGGTGACCGATAATGTTTCATCGGTCAATTTTAAAGACGGTCAATTGGTGAAAGAGGGTGATGTTCTGGTCACCTTAACCAGTGACGAGCAAGTAGCAGAATTAGACGAAGCTCGTGCCAATTTAAAAGACTCTGTTCGCCAGCTTGAGCGCTTAGAAAGCATTGGCAAAAATTTAGCATCGCAGTCTGACATCGATCTTGCCCACGCCGCGGTTGATGCCAATCGTGGACGACTACAAGCGATAGAGGCACGTTTAGACGACCGTATTATCCGCGCGCCATTTTCTGGCGTACTCGGGTTTCGCCAGGTCAGTGTTGGTGCCTTGGTGACTCCGGGGACTGAAATCACTACTCTTGATGATATTCAAACCCTTAAACTCGATTTTACGGTTCCCGAAGTGTATCTGGCTCAGGTTCAACCCGGAAACCTCGTCACTGGTATTAGCCCGGCTTGGCCAGACCAAGAGTTTTCTGGTCGTGTAGTCACCTTGGGCTCTCGCGTTGATCCTGTTACCCGTGCCATCTCTGTTCGTGCAGAAATTCCCAATCCCGAACTTAAATTGCGTCCCGGCATGCTGATGAATGTCACGCTCTATTCGGGTCAATATTTGGGTTTGGTGGTAGAAGAGAGTGCGCTGGTACAAACCGGTAGTCGTGCCTCAGTATTTATTATTGACCAAGACAATAATGCACAACAAACACCGGTGACCTTAGTAAAGCGCATTCCCGGACAGGTAGTGATTTCTGGCGACGCGGTTAAAGCCGGCGATCGTGTTGTGGTCGATGGTACTCTTAACTTAAGGCACGGCGCCAAAGTGCACGCTGTCGAAGATGAGCAATCATCAGTATCGGGAAATTCGCTAGGTCCCAATCGGGATAAATCCTAAACAAATCTTCTTACGCGGTGAGCCGATAAATTTTAATTTGGCTCATCGAATATTTATTCCTGTCTGCGTATTTGTCGCAGATTCTTCAGTCGCTTGAGTAGGTTATGACGCTATCTGATATTTGTATCAAACGACCGGTATTTGCCTCCGTTATTGCATTGTTGATGGCTGTTTTCGGTGTCTTTTCTTTTCAGCAATTATCAACTCGCGAATACCCAGATATTTCACCGGCACAGATTTCAATTAGTACAGAATACCCCGGTGCTGCCGCCGACATCGTTGAAAATCGTATTACTCAGGTTATTGAAGACGAAGTGAGTGGTATCGAAGGAATTAAATCGATTCGCTCGACCAGTATCGACGGCCGCTCGACCATCAACATGGAGTTCGATCTTAATCGCGATATTGATCAGGCTGCCAACGATGTTCGTGATTTCGTCTCACGGGTTGAGCGGCGACTTCCAGAAGAAGCCGAAGATCCTGTGATTAACAAAGCCGATGGCGATGCGCGTCCGATTATTTTTATCAGCTTGGTTTCCGATACTTGGTCGATCATGGAATTGACCGACTATGCCGAGCGTTATCTTAAAGATCGCTTCAGCGTTGTGCCCGGTGTTTCTTCGGTCAATATTTTTGGTGGTGGTAATCCATCCATGCGTATTTGGATTGATCGCCAAGAACTCGCCGCCCGTGACTTAACGGTATTGGATATTGTCGATGCGTTGCGACGCGAGAACGTAGAGTTACCCGCGGGTCGCATCGAATCCTTCTCGCGTGAGTTTCCGGTGCGAATTATCCGTAACTACCAAAACCCTGAAGACTTTAAGCAACTGGTTATTCGTCGCGGTGAAAACGGCCACTTGGTTCGTTTAGGCGAAGTTGCCGATGTGGTAATTGATCGCGAAAATCTCCGTCGAATCTTTTTGACCAATGGCAGCGACAGTATGGCTATTGGTATTGTTAAGCAATCCAACGCCAATACTGTTGAAGTGCTTGAAGGTGTCCACGAAGAGCTGCGCAAAATTGCCGAAAGCTTGCCGCCGGAGGTACAGATCACTGCTTCGGGTGACGCCTCTGAATTTATTCAAGCCGCCATTGATGGCGTTTACTGGACCATCGGTGCCACAGTTTTACTTGTGGCATTTGTGTTGTGGTTATTCCTTGGCAGTTTGCGGGCACTGTTAATTCCTGTGGTGTGTATTCCTCTATCTCTACTGGGATCTTTCGTTGCTCTCTATGCGTTTGGTTATTCCATCAACTTGATTACCTTGTTGGCAATGGTGCTGGCCATTGGTTTGGTGGTTGATGACGCGATTGTTGTTCTCGAAAACATTCACCGCCGTGTTGAAGAAGGTGAACCGCCTTTGGTTGCTGCCTATTATGGTGCTCGACAAGTAGGCTTTGCGGTCATTGCCACTACCGTGGTTTTAGTGGCGGTATTTGTGCCTATTAGCTTTTTGGGCGATAACACCGGTCAAATTTTCTCGGAACTCGCCGTTGCGATTTCGGCGGCTGTTATCGCGTCAACGATTTTAGCGCTGACCATCGTGCCGATGATGTGCAGTAAATTATTGCATTCCAACGAAAAACAAATTGGTTTTATTCGTTGGATGAATTCGGCAATGGATCGCATGAGTAATCGCTACGAAAGCTCGCTGCGTGGCTCAATGAAGTTCGTTCTGCTGCCAGTTCTGTTGTGTATTATCGCGGGTGCTTCCGTGTACTTTTTTATGGGCGAAGTCGAACAAGAATATTCGCCTTCGGAAGATCAAGGCACCTTAATGGCCGTCGTGAGTGCTGAAGAAGGTACCAGTATCGAAAAAATGCGCTCAATCATTAATCAGCTCAATGGCAGTTTAGAAAGCCGGGTCGAGTCTGGGGAATTAACACGGGTTTTATTTGTTTCACCATCGTTTGGATCGTTAAATCCCATTTCGGCGTTTTCTCGAATTTCGTTTACCAACTGGGAAAATCGCGACAAGTCTGTATTTGAAACTCAAAGAGAATTAATGCAGGAATGGCGTGATATTCCCGGTATTCGCGCCGGTGTATTCGTACCCAATGGTTTAAGTCGTGGCGGCGGTAACAATCCCATCGAGTTTGTTATTCAAGGTGATAGCTACGAAAACCTAATTGCTTGGCGTGATATTGTCATGGAAGCGGCGCGTAAGAGTGGTATGTTTACCGGCCTTAATTCCGACTTAAAAGAAACACAGCAGCAGGTGCATTTATCGGTGGATAAAAACCGCGCCGCTGCGCTAGGTGTATCTATCGAAACCATTGGTGAAACTCTACAGGCATTAATGGCCGACCAAGAAGTTTCGCGTTACGTAAAAGACGGCTTGGAATATCCAGTTATTTTGCAGGTAAAAGCCAATCAGCGTGATAACAACGACGATATTTCTAACACCTATGTGCGTTCGTCAAACAGTGGTCAATTAATATCTTTGGCTAATTTGGTAAAAATTGAAAACACTGCCGACATTTCTAATTTACAGCGCTATAACCGCTTGCGTGCAGTAACCATTACCGCAGGTTTGTCTCCAGGCGTTACCTTGGAACAGGGTTTAAGCTTTTTAGAAGAAACCGTTAAATCGGCGCTGCCCTATCAGGCGCAAATTGATTACAAAGGTGAGTCTTTAGAATTTAAAGAATCCACCAACAGTTTGTTCTTTGTGTTTGGTTTTGCACTGTTAGTTTTATTTTTGGTAATGGCTGCACAATTTGAAAGCTTTGTGCATCCAACGGTAATTATGTTTACCGTACCTCTAGCCATTGCCGGTGGTTTACTGGGTTTGTATGTAACCAATTCGACCTTTAATATTTTTAGCCAAATTGGCTTTTTAATGTTAATTGGTATTGCAACCAAAAACGGTATTTTGCTGGTAGAGTTTATTAATCAGCTGCGCGACGAAGGTATAGCGTTCAAAGATGCTATAACCCAAGCCTGCCGTTTGCGATTGCGCCCAGTATTAATGACAACAGTGTCTACCGTGGTTGGCGCAATTCCATTGGTAATGGCAGCGGGTCCCGGCTCGGCGAGTCGTAATGTACTTGGCATTGTGGTTTTATTTGGTGTTGCCTTCGCTGCGCTGTTAACGCTTTATGTGGTGCCAGGTTTTTATCAGTTGCTCGCCAAAAAAACAACGTCGCCGGAACACGTTGCTCGTGAGCTAGATCGATTGGAAAAACTAAACACTAAAACTTCTCAACATTTCTAGGAATAGCATTTGCTACTGGTTTCTTCGTTCGAAACTCTAGGTTAATCAGAGTTTCCTATACTCTGCGTTAAAAGTTCTGCAATGACAGTAGTGCAATTTCTGAAAAGTTAAATTGCGTATTGTTACGGTTGCACAAAGAACAAAGTTTTTTTAACGTCTGAGCTGATAAAAATGTCCAGGTCGGATGAAGTCGAGCGAATATGTCAGCAAATAAATGTGTTAGCAAATAATCAATGCATCAGTGTTTAATGAAATATTTTTTATTTTGAAACCTACTTCGGCTACATATTCTTACCTGATTGCAGCTGCTTCTTAGACAAAATCTGTTTTAACGGTAGTTTTTTTGGCGTTAAAAACGGTCTCAATTTTTTAATTTCTATTTTTAAATGGTACCCAAAGCGAAATTCGCCCAGGAAATACATTAATGACAAATCTTAAGTTACCTCTACTGTGCTCCTTGTTCGTGGCAATAACTGCCTGTAGTGACGATCAAGCAAAAACGCCTCCCGTTGAAACCAGCTCCACAGAAACTTCTTCAAGTGTTACCGAGATTGTCGAATCATCTTCTGTTTCATCAGGCTCTAGCTTTGTTTATGCAAAACCTACCGGTCTTATAGCGAATGAAGCCGCTGTGGTGTCTGCACGCATTGAAGCTTCAGAAGTTGGCCTAGAAATTCTTAAAAAAGGCGGTACTGCCTTTGATGCCATGGTCGCGGTTGAAATGGCGTTAGCGGTTGCTTATCCATTTGCCGGTAGTCCCGGTGGCGGCGGTTTTGTGGTGTATCGTCAGGCAGATGGTTCGGTAGGTGCTTTGGATTTTCGTGAAAAAGCGCCTCTAGCAGCACACAGAGATATGTATCTCGATGAGAACGGCGAAGTTATCTCGGGCATGAGCCGTAATGGCGCAACAGCAGCAGGTGTACCTGGCACAATCGCCGGTATTTTTGCGATGCATGAACGCTTTGGAACTAAACCCATTGCCGAGCTTTTACAGCCCGTTATCGATTTGGCCGAAAAAGGTGTGGTGGTTACCGAATATCAAAAAAGCCGTTTGGATAGCAGTCGTCCTTTGATTGCGGAAATCAGTGGCAGCGATTCTAAATTTGCCCGTGAATATCAAGTGGGTGAAATAGTTAAGCGTGATGCGCTCGCAGAAACCTTGAAAAAAATCGTCGCCAACGGACGTGATGAATTTTATAAAGGCGAGACGGCCAAAAAGATCGCCCAATTTATTCAAGAAAAAGGTGGATATATTACCGAAGAAGATTTGGCGCAATATAAAGCCGTTTGGCGCGAACCCGTGCGTTTTTCTTACAACGGCTTCGACATTATTTCGATGAGCCCACCAAGCAGCGGTGGTGTGACCTTACAGCAAATTTTAACCATGATCGAACCCTACGACGTGGGTCAATACGATCACAATAGTCTGCCTTCTACGCAAATTATTGTTGAAGCAGAGCGCCGCGCTTATGCCGATCGCAACGAATATTTGGGCGACCCGGATTTTGTCGATATTCCTAAAGACAAATTGCTGAATCCTAATTATCTTAAAAATCGCATGGCCGATTTTAGTTTTGATCAAGCGACAAAATCTTCTGACATTAGCGCCGGGGATATTAATTTTGCCGAAAGCATGGAAACGACCCATTACTCCATCGTCGATAAATACGGTAACGCTATTGCTGCCACCATCACCATTAACGGTGGTTTTGGTTCAAAACTGTTTAGCGATGAACTCGGTTTCTTCTTTAATAATGAAATGGATGACTTCAGTGTAAAACCCGGTGTGCCGAATATGTTTGGTTTAATTGGTAACGAAGCCAACAGCATTCAACCCGGTAAACGTATGCTGAGTTCCATGACACCAACCATCGTCGAAAAAGACGGCGAGTTTTTTATGGCCTTGGGTGCGCCGGGTGGTTCAACCATTATTACCTCTGTGTTACAAACATTTTTAAACGTCACGGCTTTTGAGATGAGTATGCAAGAAGCGGTTAACGCGCCGCGTTTCCATCATCAATGGTTGCCCGATTTAGTGTTGTTTGAAAACGAGGGTTTTAGCGAGGAGCTTTTAGAAGGCTTAAAAGCAAAAGGTTACCAAGTGAACCGCGGTCGAGCACCGGTTATTGGTAAGGTTGATGCGATTTTGCGTCTACCCGATGGCACCTATGAAACCGGCGCCGACAAGCGTGGTGATGATGCCGCAGCGGTTTTTTAAGGCCAGCGGCGCGCGATCACATTAGAACCTCTGATTAACTCATCCATGATTTAATCAGAGGCCAGAAATTGACAATGTAATTATTAATTTCTTTATAATTTCAATCACTTATAGTTTCTTCAATTGGCAACACATTCTTGTCTTGCTGGAAATTCTAGGTTAGCCAGAGTTTCCTGTTCTCAACGTGGTTGTGCAAATTTGGTTTAAACATACTTGAGTGCATAGGCACTAGGTGTTTTGGCGATCAATAAATGTTTGTTAAGCAATAAAAAGAGGCTTTGATGAAATCTACATCGGTTATTTTCCCCCAGTTTTTAGCCTCAAATCCGCTTTCGGGCTCGAAGAAATTATTAGGCCCAAAAAAGTTGTTGGCGATGTGCATTGTTGGCGCGGCATTATTGGGTTGTGATGCCAAACAACCGGCGTCTGAAGAAAATGTCCAACAAACGAATTCATCTGAACAAACTGTTTCTGAACCAAAAAGTGTTTCTGAATCGGCCGCTGATGCTGCCGACATTTCACAACTGCACCAGTCTTTACTGACTATTGATACGCACATTGATATTCCCATTACCCTTGGACTTGATGACGCAGATCCTCGCGAACTAAGCCCCATGCAGGTTGATCTGCCTAAGGCGCGGTCTGGTGGTTTGGATGCGGGCTTTTTGATTGTGTATGTGGCCCAAGGGCCGGTGTCTGAACAAGGTTATGCAACCGCGTACGAAGAAGCCCAGCAGAAGTTTACCGCGATTGAGCGCATGGTTGCGAACAGCCCCAACGATGTCGCTTTGGTGAGAAATCCAGAGGAGCTAAAAGCGGCCGTGGCCGACGGTAAGTTTGCGGTTGCCGTTGGTGTTGAGAATGCGTTTTCTCTTGGTTCTAACTACGAGCATTTAAAAGAATTCTACGATCGCGGCGCCAGATACATCTCTTTAACACATTTCGGTCACAACGATTTTGGCGATAGTTCTGGCCCCAAAGGCGAACAAGAAGGTGTTGCCGAACCTGTTAACCACGGTTTGAGTGAGAAGGGTAGAGCGCTTATTGCGGCGATGAATCGCTGGAGAATTATGGTGGATGTTTCCCATACTTCAAAAGAAAGTACGCTTGCAGCGGCGGAATTCTCACGCACTCCGGTCATTGCTTCGCACTCTGGCGTAAAAGCTCTGTTTGATCATCCGCGCAATCTATCCGATGAAGAAATTAAAACCATCGCTAAGTACGATGGCGTAATTCAGCTGGTAGCTTTTGATAGCTATTTACGCGCGCTTCCCGATGAAGCCAAAGCAGAGATCGAAGCTATTAAAGCCAAAATGGGTTTTGAGGGTGCCGATTGGTACAAAAAAGTCACCCAAACCCAAATGGGTGAATTCCGAAACGCGGTAGCGGCTTTAAACGCGCAATGGCCAAGAGCTACCATAAAAACCTTTGTTGATCACATTGAGTACGTTATTAAGCTTGTTGGCATTGATCACGCCGGTATTGCCTCTGATTTTGGTGGTGGTGGCGGTATTGAAGGTTGGGACGACATCAGCCAAAGCGCGGCAATCACCGAAGAGCTTGTCAACCGTGGTTACAGCAAAGAAGACATCGAAAAAATCTGGAGCGGCAACCTATTACGAGTGTGGAGTAAGGTCGAGGCCTACGGTAAAGCTCAACAATAATCCATAAAATCGCTATTGATTTAAAATCTGACTAATAAGATGGGTTCACTAATTTGCGGCCTGAAGTTAAAATCGCCAACTTTTAGAAGATCGACGAGGACGCAATGGGCAGAGCCTATCAAAACCGAAAAGAGTCAATGGCGAAAACCTCCGATGCGAAAGCGAAGGTTTACAGTAAATACGGCCGTGAAATCTATGTGTGCGCAAAAGCGGGCGGCGTTGAGCCAGACGGGAACCTAACACTTCGCGGCCTAATTGATCGCGCAAAAAAAGACCAAGTACCCGGTCACGTTATTGAAAAAGCACTGGACAAAGCCCGAGGTGGGGCTGGCGAAGACTTTTCATCGGCTCGCTACGAAGGTTTTGGTCCCGGTGGCATCATGGTAATCGTTGACTGCCTAACCGATAACCCCAATCGAACCTTTGGTGATGTGCGCCAATGCTTTACCAAGTGCAAAGCAAAAATCGGTACCCAAGGTACTGTTGGTCACAGTTTTGATCACAGTGGCGTTTTTGTGTTTTCCGGTGAAGAAGAAGCAACCCTAGAAGCGTTGATGGAAGCCGATGTAGAAGTTACAGACATCGAATCCGAAGACGGAAAAGTTAGTGTGTTTGTTCCTCATACCGAGTACGCCAAAGCGCGCTCCGCGTTAACCGAAGCGTTTGGTGACATCGATTTTGATGTCGACGAAATCCAATTCGTACCGCACGAGCGTTCCGCCATCGAAGGCGAAGATTTGGAAATGTTCGAGAAGTTTATCGATATGCTGAACTTCGTTGACGACGTCCAAAACGTTTATCACAACGCGGAATATTAAGACGCCTTGTAATCTCGCTAAATTGAATCAACAATAGATTCTGTTTAGAAACCTCTGATTAACTCAGCTTTGATTTAATCAGAGGCGGATTCTGTAAGCTCAGATCTGCCCGGCAATTACAATCGTTTATCAACGTTGACGACATGTCTTTGTATTGATGGCGACTTTCAGGAAACTCAGAGTTTCCGTAAGAATCCTCCTCGTATAATTCGAATAAATTTTTATATCTCCTATCTCAATTACACTTCTTTGCTATATTTATATTGTTAAATTAATTTTTTCTAATTCACTAGTCTTTGCATTAATAACTAGATTATTAAATGTATCTATAATTTAAAATTATTCAGTCTAAATAAGATAAGATAAATCTTTAACGTTACATTGAATTTAATTTAACAAGCCCAGTTTCTATTACGTAATTGATTATTTTAGAGTTTTCTTGATAGCGAACTTAAATCGGTTTAAAAGTTTTTGTAGTCAAGTTTTTGAGCAAAAATTGACGTTAATCGTATTTTTCAAAAAATTTGATTAATTTGGCGGAAAAATTATCAGTTAGTATTCACTTTGATTAAATCGGTTCCAAAAAGCAGTAAAGTTTTGACGATAATTCGATCACATTTGTTTTAAATCAAAAAAATGGTGAGTTTGTACAACAAACAATAATTCGCACGTATTATTTTAATCGAGACAAATATTTGCCTTAATTAAATGTGTACACCTGAGTTTATGTTGGTGTTTAAGAAAATTTTTGTCACATTTCTTTTTCTAATGTTCTACAATTCCAACCCCGAAAAAATAGGCTGTTATATTTTCGGGCTATCGGTAATGTTCGCGGGTTGATTTTATTTACAACAATGAGCAAGCTTTTAAATACATAATTAACATCGTTTTTAGCGGTTTTATGTATTTGTTTTTCCGCCGATGTTTAAATTCTTAAATGCCTAACCTTTGTAGAAAGGTCGAGCAAATAGCAAGAATCGTTTTTATGCATCCTTCCTTTAAGATGCTTCTATTTATATTTTTTCTATCAAATTGGCAGGCTGTGTTTTTGAAACAGGTGGTGGAGAGTTATGTCTGAACGAGTGGTTAGAGTTTATGATCAAGACGAGCATGTATGCTTGTTCGTTACTGGCCTCGTTGACGGTGAGGGAATTCCAAGTAACCAGTTAGTGATTGTGGATCATGGCGAAGCGTCTTTATTTGATCCAGGTGGTGATTTAACTTATACCCCGTTATCTATTGAGTTAAGCAAACATATTTCACTGAAAACCTTGAAGTTAATTTTTGCGTCTCACCAAGATCCCGATATTATTTCGTCTTTGCCACGTTGGTTAATGCACACAGACTGCCAGGTGGTAACCTCGCGTTTGTGGGCACGATTCTTACCACACTTGGTGTCTGGTTTCGTATCTGGAAAAATGAATAAATCTTTAATCGATAGAATGATTGAGCTTCCAGACAAAGGCGCCAAAATTCCATTAGGAAAAACCCACATACAAGCGGTTCCAGCGCATTTTCTACATTCTGTGGGTAATTTCCATTTTTACGATCCTATCTCTAAGATTTTATTCTCGGGCGATGTGGGTGCTGCGGTAACACCGGGACAAGATCATATGGCGGTGACTAATTTCGCAGAGCATGTACCGTTAATGGAAGGATTTCATCGACGTTATATGGCCTCTAACAAAGCCTGTCGAGCATGGGTAGATCGTGTTAGAAATCTAGACATCGAAATGATTTTGCCTCAACACGGCAAGCCTTTTGTTGGTAAAGACCAAGTCAGACAATTCTTGAATTGGTTTGAGCAGCTTGAGTGCGGCGTTGATTTAATGATGTAAGTTTCTGGTTTTATGCGTATTCGAACCTCTGATTAATTCCTTCACGATTTAATCAGAGGACAGAAATCGAAAAATGCGAATTTTAATTTCTTCAAAATTCCAATTACTTATCGTTCTTGAAATTGACGACACATCTTTTTCGCATTGAACTTAATGTATTGAACGAGTTGCATTGAAAATTCTAGGTTTGTCGGAGTTTTCTATTTTTAAGACGATCAACCAACAACTGCTGTTTTAATCGTCTTGTTTTCAAGTTTCCTCTCCTGTTATTTTTCCGATCTCATTATTAGAAAAACCTCATATTTAATCTTTATCATCAGATTGATTCTATTGATCTCGTTGGCATTCGCCTACCGCCAACGCTGATTTGCCCGAGCTTTATGGTATACAAGAACGGATACGTTGACGTCGATTCCTGCGAGTCATTAAGAGATTGAGCAAATCAGAAAGCGTATTTTCCAAAGCCCTGCTATGAGCTCTTCAGTTAGACGTGGATCATGGTGTAGATGTGGCTGATTGCCTTTCAAGCCGCCGCTCATCATCCCACTGATAATTGTGAGGCTATGTTGCTGGTCGTGTGGCTGTATTACTTACTGGTTGAGTGACTGTATTGCCGATTGCGTGATTGGCATGGTTAACTGTCTGACAGGTAGATGACCTGCATTTACAATAAAAATGCATTTTAAATAAATCATTAGGGGTTTTTAACGCAAATGGTTTTTGGGTAAAAGCGTCAGAATTATTTGAAGCAGAGAAAACGGTCGCTTACTAAAGCTTTAGGAAACTCTGATTAACCTAGAGTTTCTCGCGACACAAGGATGTGTCGCCAACTTCAAGAACTGTAAGTGATTGAAATTGTGAAGAAATTGGAAATCACATTTTCAATTTCTGCCCTCTGATTAAATCAAGGATGAGTTAATCAGAGGTTCCTTTAAGTTACGAACACGGAAAGACTGCAAGAGTCGACCATCAAAACAGTCCATTTCCAGTAGGTTATTCAGGTGCATATCATCTTAGATTGGATCGCTAGGTTTTATACATGACAGACAGAAAAAAACGGCACATGCAGGTAGTTAACGCACTCTTGTGCTTGTCGCTGACACCATTACCCGTATGGGCGGATGATTCTGACAGTGAGGTAAAAACTTCAGAGTCTTTGTCAACCAAGGCGCCGTCGCAGGCGTTATTGGAGTTTTTAGCAGACTTCTCCGGTACCGACGACCTAACTTTCAACGTAATTTTGTACCACGGCTTGGAAGACTACGAAAAGCAACAAGCTGAGCCTCAAGCTGAGGCAGACTCGACACCGCAGGGCAGTAAAGAACCATGACTATTTATCGTTTATTGCAACCGTTGTATGGCTTATGTTTGTGTGCCTTAGTGTTCACCGCAAACCAAGCACAGGCGCAGAGCTGGGCCGAGCTCAACGAGCAACAACAGACCGCTCTCGCGGCAGTACAAGAGCAGTGGCAGAGTTTTTCACCGGAACAAAAGCAGCGCCTTTTAAAAGGAGCATCTATTTGGCAGCAAATGACGCCACAGGAGCGTACACAAGCGCAAGAACGACGCGAATTGTGGCAAAGCTTGAGCGAACCGCAACGGCAAGCCGTGCGCGAACGCTTTGAAAAATTTCAAGCATTACCCGAGCGCGATCGAGAAAAAATTCGCAAGCAGTTTCATCGATTTCAATCGCTACCACCCGAAAAACGTGAAGCACTTAAACAGCGTTTTAAAAGCTTGTCGCCACAACAACGACAAGAGCTTTTTCAGAAACTAAAGAATCGTCGTCAATAGGAATTGTATTATGCGCTACCGCCTTTTATGGCTGTGTTTATTGCCGGGGTTGTGCTGGGCCGACGACGAATGGTTGGGTTCGGACGCAAAACACAACGATATTACCCTGCGAATTGGCTCAGACTCCGAAGACCAGCGCTTGTATGCCGCAGATTTAGTCCTTGAATTGCCCGGTTATCACTTATTTGAGGCGAGCTACAGTGAGTCTGAATTCGACCTTGCTCAGCAATCCGAACACAGCGAAAGAACCTACCTCAGATTTAGCACCGACCCCTTAAAAACTTGGGGATTTGGCCTCGACTACACAACAACCAAGTCCGACAGTTCGGTTGAAACGGAAGATGTTGGTGTTAGCCTTCGTTATTTTCCCGGTTCTTGGTCTGCCGAGCTCGGCGTTTCAATTGGAACTGTCACCAGTGAGGGTGTGCTGCGACGATTCCAGCGCTCACCCAGTCGCAGTCGAGAATTTGATCGCACCGGTTATCAATTGCGCTTTGTTCGCTATTGGAATAATTTCAGTGCGAGTATTGACGGTATTGTTTACGACTACGACGAAGAGTTTCCAGAGAATCTAGCACAGCGACAATTTGTGTTGCTGGTTGCTCAGCAAAACCTTTCTGGACTGTTTGATTTAGTCGACTGGCAAGTGAGCGCTGGTGCTCAATACGTATTGGGTGATTGGGGCTTATTTTCACAGGTTTCCCAATATCAATTTGCCATCGTCGAAGAACAAGAAACCAGCATTACTCTTGGCGCTGACTACGCGCTGTCAGATGCCTGGACTATGGGTGCATTGGGTTCGTCGTCAATTGATGAATCCATTGTGTATGGAGAACTATCACTGCGTTATCAATGGTAAAGGACTGATATCGTGAGTGCTCGCCATAGCCCCTTAGATGCTTTTTTCCAAGCCGTACAAAGCCGTGCCTTTGTTACGGCAAAACTTGCCGTCAGTAACGAAGATGATGCGTTAGATATCGTGCAAGAATCGATGCTAAAAATGGTAAAAAGTTATCGCGATACTGATCCAGAACTCTGGGGTGGTCTTTTCCAACGTATATTGCAAAACACCATTCGCGATTGGTATCGACGTCAAAAGGTTCGTAAAGTGATGTTCTGGTGGCAGCAGCACGAGGTAAGTGAAGAAGAGTTAGATATAGATGAAGGTTCAACTCAGCAAAGCACACCGGTTCAATCTTTGGCAGATACACAATATAAAAAGCACATTTTAACCGCGTTGAAAAAACTGCCCAAACGTCAGCAACAAGCCTTTGTTTTGAGAGCCTGGTGGGAACATAACACCGAAGAAACTGCCGAAATTATGGGCTGTAGTCAAGGCAGCGTAAAAACACACTTCTCTAGAGCCTTATCGGCATTACAAGATCAGCTCGCGCACTTAGGGAGCGACTTATGAAATCTCCAAAAAATCCGTTTGATAAAACTTCTGACGCGGAAAAAGAATTAACTAAAAAAGTTTCTAGCGTACTTGATCAAGAAGCAGAGGCTCTTCCAGCACACATTCAGGTGCGACTTAATGTCGCACGTAATGCGGCGTTGAACTTTAAACAGGATAAATCCAGCCGTGAGTTTTTTGGATTTCTATCAAACAACTCTTGGGCAGTCGGTGTAACAGCTTTTGCGGCTATGTTTGTGGTTGCCGTGGCTGCGGTATTTAACTCATCAAGCAGTCTAGACGACTCCAGCCAGCTAGTGGATGAATTGAATTTAGTGGTTGTAAATGAGGATCTTCCTTTATTACAAGAAGATTTAGAGTTTTACGTATGGCTGCAAGAACAGGACGTAAGTGATCTTGACGATAGTTCAAAAAATTCCGGTTAATTAAAATAGAAACGTTAAGTCATTTTTATAATTATTGAAAAATGCTATTAGAAGACGTTAAAAAAACAATTTATGTCGGGCAAAGTTTGTTCAAATATAAAGCTAATTATTACAAACTGCTTACCGAAAAGAATTTTTTTGTGGTTTTTTGTGAAGTTTAATCTATTGCGAAAAACCGAAATTAGAAAATTACTTGTTGTTCGATTTATTGCAGGCTAATAAATGTTGGTGTTCGTTAATTTAAGATAAGTTAAAGCACGAGTAGGTTTGTTGCTGCTGTGAGAATAACTGTTTTTAAACATAAATAAATTATGTGAATCAGCAACCGATCTATTTTTAGGCAATCGCGCAACGTTAAAATAAAGAGTGTTAAAAACTTCTATTTTTACCTTAAAAATCAATCAGGTGTTATTTCTTTCAGTAAAAATAGAAGCTGCGAATTTATTAAAGAAGACTCGGAGCAACCCTGAGTTTCTAGCAATGTAAGGACGTGCCGCCAACTTCAATAACAATAAGTGATTGAAGTTGCGAAGAAATTGAAAGTTATGTTTGCAATTTCTGCCCTCTGATTAAATCGCAGAAGAGTTAATCAACTGTTCTTATAGATCCGGACAGAACTTGTCCTTTAAGATCATCATGATTTTTTCGATATCGGGATCATTAAGAGAATAATAAACGGTTTGGGCAACTTTACGATTTTTAACAAGGCCTTGTTTTCTAAGCACGGACAAATGCTGTGAAAACGACGACTGACTTAAATCGAAGGGTTCATGTAGTTGACCGACGTTCATTTCTCCCTCTGCCAAGCGGCATAAAATGAGCAGTCGATATTCGTTAGCCAAAGATCGTAGAAATTCGGCAGCTTTTGCCGCATCTTCCTCAGGTAGTTTTGGCATTTCTTTTGGCATTTCCATCACACTTTACCTGTCTGGTATTGAGTTTAACAAGCTTCCTATATTTTATGGGTTATATGAAGACCGTTATATTTTTATATTGATTTTAGCCCTTGCTTTTTGTTCATTTTTTGCAGCTATCAATGCGCAATAAAAGATATTTATTAAGTTAAGCTAGTGTTTAAATCAATAATTGTCTATCTTCACTCTAATATAGTCCCCGAAGTTATATTAACACCATTTTCATAAAAATCATCATTGTGGCGCCAATTTTAACCCTTTGTTAAAAGCTCAATCTCAATCTTAGATACGCATTTTTATTGTCCGTGAGTTGACCAAAAAAAGTATCTTCAGCTGCGCCATCAAACCAATTCATTCCTAGAGTAAAAAGCCAGCGATCATTCGGTCGATAACTGGATTGAATTCGCCAGTAAGTGTCTTCATCTGAGGGAGAATAGAAGGTAAAAAGTGAAAAACGAAGTTTTTCATTGGCGTTACGCCAGCTCAAACGAACTGTTGTCAGTGTGCGATTTTCTTCGGGTTCAAATTGTGGCTGTGCAGAAAAACGAATCAAATTATCGTAATTTAATGTTCGTTCTAGATAAATCTGAGCCGAGCCGGTTAGACGAGTAAATAACTCCCGTTCATAGCCCAGTAAAAATCGCCATTGACTGTTACTGATGAGCGGATTTCTTCCCGAGGAATCGTCAAGACTTCTTAAATAAGAGGTTTCAATATTCACCAAACCATTTTGCCAGGGAGACCTTGCAGAAAACCCAACGCTTCTAAGACGAGAAAACGTCAGTTCACCGTCGTCATCAACGGCATTGGGGCTTTTAAAAAAACCGTCGTAGAAATAGGCTGCAAGTTCGGTACTGTTCAGAGTTTTATAGATACGAACAGCGATTTCATCGTCATTGGGGGCGTCTGCTAGAAACTTCGGCGCGTCTATATTACCAATTTGCGGATTAAAAAAAGAATAATAATCACCTGTTAGGTAATTGTCAGAATCGAACTCAGGTACCCAGACGAGATCAATATTTAATGCAGAAAAGTAGCCTGACAACTTCACCGAGTCAGACGGAGCTTTTAAATATTCGTCGTCGCGTCCCGAAAAAAACGACTGCCAATCCTTTGGAAAAAAATCATTCAAAAATAGAAAATCGCCGGTGCCCCACGTTAATATTTGTCGTCCCGCCTTTAGATCAAAACTATTGAATGAATAGCTAGCCGTTAAATCACGAAAGTCACCGCGAAGATCACCTAAAACATGATCGTAGTAACTATCTGATTTAACCGAAAAAAGTACATCATTAAAATCAAACTTAGTTTCTAAACGCAAACGTATATCGGCGGCGCTGGTATCCGAATGAAACTCCGATTCGGTGATTCTCTGTCCAGCAAGTATTTCTCCAAATCCGGTAATTCTAAATGCGTTCGAATTTGCCTCTGGAGTTTCTTCGAGCCAATCATCGTCGTTCCATAAATCGTCTGTTTCGGTTGCTTGTTGAGCATTCACCGAAAAAGATAAAGACGAAATAAAAAAAATGAGCGTCCTTGCTCGATAGGACGCCTTTGTCAGCGTTAGAGGAAGCATAGTATTTAAATCCTAATTGGTAATTTTTAACCAATCTCTAGGTGGTGTACGTAAACTGCGTTCAGAAAAAATATCGTTAGGCAAGCCAAGGTTGTAATCGACAAATCGAAATTGCATTTCAGTAGCGCCGCCGTTTAACACATCTTCAACACGTGAGTGAACAACGGTTGGTATGCCTTCGATTTCTTCTACTTTAACGGCGCTTACTTTTCGGTACAGGCGATCTTTGGAATCGTAAAAATCTACTTCTAAGGGAATTTTCGTTGCTTTATCGATGTTCACAAAATAATGATCAAACTCCACCGTAGACGGATCTTTGGGTGTGCCTTTAATACGATAGCTAGATTCTAATTCTTCCACCAATTCATAGTCGTCGAGTTCAGTGTTTCGGCCAGAGACATCTTCGTAAAAAAAGTGCGAACCCACAAAAGACGTTCTCTTATCTCCGGCAGAAATTCGTTTCACTAAATCGAGACCCGGCAAATACAACCAACGATCGTCGTCGGTCTGGGTATGCTTTACGACTCTAAAAACGGTATCGCGGACATCGGCAGGGCGTGAAAAAAAAACCATGAGTTCTTGGTCTTTACCATCTTCAATATCTTTTCTTAAGATAATAAATTGTCGAATTTGCGAATTACCGTTGGCATCAACGATCACCATGCGCGCCATTGATCGACCGTCATCGCCGGCGTAATAGGAGGCGAGTTCAGACTCTTTAACAATTTTACGTACGTCGATATCGGATTGAGCGTACACAGGTGATAATGCGAGAGACGACAAATAAATTCCGGTACTCAATGCCAATGCTTTTTTTACAGTATTTATGAATTGCATATTGATACACCTATAAAACGTTATTCTTACAGTGAATGTATGGACGAGCTTTTTAAGAAAGAACTCGTTTATGTATGGGTGCCACTAAATTGGGAATCATAATTAGGGTGACGACAGCCGAAATTGTCATAATGCTTGCCAATAAAACGCCCACCGTAATGTAAGGAACCAGCGGTGCGAATAACAACGGTGTAAAACCAATGGCAATGACAATGGCATTTCTGGTTATGGCTCGTCCGGGTTCTTCGAACATGGCTTTTAAGGTTTCTTGCCAATCTTGTTTGATCGCATAAATGGCTTTTAGGCGCTCGATAAAGTGAATGGCGAAATCCACTGAAATACCTAAGGTAAGCGCTGATAAAACGGCAATTGGCATGTCGTAGTCTTTACCGATAATTCCTATTACACCGTAAATTAATGCAATGGATAACGTCAGAGGCATCATGGCAATCACACCGAAAATAATCGAGCGGAATAAAATCGCCATAATAATAAATACAGTTACAAACGCACTGGCAAGACTGGCAAACATGCCAGAGACCATTTTTTCTTGCCAAATTAAATTGATGTACGCCTTACCCGCCCACTGATAACTCATTCCTTCGGGCAAAGGATTTTTGGCAATGTAATTTTTAACCTCAGCAACAACAGCGCTCATGTCTTTGTTATCGCCACTGGTTAATTGCAACCACACCAAACTTTGATCATAGCTTTTATTCACAAAGTGCCATAGATCCTGAGGGCGATGGGACGATTGATACTGTAATAAGGTTTGGGCTACAGCGTTTGCACTGTTGGGTATGGTAAAGTCTTCGTCGTTACCAGAACGTAATTCGCGATTTACCGTCATCACCACATCGCTTAGGCTGTTGGACTTGCCAACCAATCCCGTTGTTTGTAGATGTTCTTGCAAGGTTTTTAAATAATTAAGCGATTCTGGTTGCAAAAATAATTGACCAGAACTGTTCAGAGTTTCTAATTGCGACAGTAAATCTGCCGCTTGGGCCGAAGATTCTGCATCAGAACTGGTAAAACTGTAATCATCCAACGCAATCATTAAACTATTGGTAATGTTTTGAATGTTATTTGCATCCAGGCTCGAATATTCACCCAACGATTTTTCAATAATTGCTCTTAATTCTCCATCAGCAGTAGTTTGAGTTAAAGCGGAATTCAGTATGGTTGTTATTTTTTGGTCAGATGCATTGGATTTTTCAAAAATTAAATAAGCGTCGTAGGTTCCGGCAAAATGATTGTTTAGTACCTTGTCGGCTATTCGAATTTCGTGCGACGGCTTAAACCATCGCACAGGATTGTCGTTAATCTGAATTTTGCTAATGCCATACGCTGACACACCGCCGAGTACTATTAAGGTCAACAACCAAAACGGACGATGTGACACGGCCATCTGACCAAATTTTCTTACCGAGTTAGCAACTGCGGAGTTTTCGGAGTCGGTATGGGTTTCGGCAAGATTTTGTAGAGTTTTATTGCTTAGGCTGCAAAGGTAAGCGGGTAAAAATAAAATAGTCAGTGCAAATGCTACCAATATTCCAGAACCAATAAACACACCGAATACTTGTACTGGGGGAATTGGGGTTAAATACAGAGAGTAAAAACCGACCGCTGACGTTACCGAAGTATAAAGCATGGGTTGAAATAATTTACCGATTACCTCAGAAATTACCTCGGACGGATTTTTTCCTGGTCTGAAGCTGTCGGAGAATTCCGACAACACGTGTACCGAGTCAACAACCGCAATTGGCATTAAAAAGATCGCAATCATCGACGACATGATATGCACAGAGAATCCACAAGCGATCAAAGCACCCATGGTAATAATCACTGTCGCCATGGCAATAATCATGGGTGCAGTAATAAAGGCGATATTTCTAAAAAATACCCACAATAAAATAAAAATAACTAAACCCGCTAAAGGCGCAGAAATTGCCATTTGCACAAACATTTCGTGGCCGAATTGATCTTCAGCAACCGGTAGACCGGTAATGTGCCATTGATCGTTGGCATTACTGTTTACATTATTATTGATGTATTCTTTTATTTTCTCTGAAACTTGATAACTAAAATCTTTTTCAGTTAGAGGAACATAAATTATTGCCGCCTGACCGTCGTTTGAAACTAGCGTGTTTTTAAGAGTTGGTAATCTATTTACCGATGCTTGAATTTTTTGTGCTTGCTCAAGAGAGTCTGGTGGTGTTGCCATCATCCATTCGAAGCGAATGGTACCCGGCCCGGCTTGGGTAATATTATCTGCGGTCGACAGAGATAAGATATCTTCGTGAACAACTTCATCCAAACCATCGATAAAATCGGTAACGGCGGCTAATTTCGCCAAAGTGTCCGGCTGATATATCGATTGCTCATTTACCAACCCAACCACTAACGAATCATGCATGGCAAAGGTTTGTTTTACCTGATTATGGAACATGCGCGCAGGATCGGATGCTGGCAACATGTTTTCTGGGTCGGTATCGGTCATAATTTTGGGGAACTGTGCCAGAAAAACAATGACAACTACCGCTAATATCCAAAAAATTGACTTTTTGCGGGCGATAGAAAATTTTGCTATCGATAACGCCCGAGATTGTTCGTGTGGCGGCGTCGAGTTGGGTGTGGGCAGGTCGTTTTGAATGTGATTCACGGTAGCTCTCTCTTATCGGTAAAAGCTAATTAAGATAAAAACGATTATATGTGGTGAGACAGAGACTGTCACCTAAAAGTTTCATAAAGGAGAGGGCGGTCACAAGGTAGAGATTATGCGTTTTTTAAAACAAAATGGACGATAGTGAGATTAATAGGTCGATCAACAAACCTAATATGAAAACCTCTAATTAGCTTATTCTTGTGTGTAATAAATTCTGGGTTTGGCAAAATTTTCTTTAAAACAACCGAAACATAAAGATGATCTGTTCATGAATCAGTAACAGATACGGAAAAATTTTGAGTGTTAAATGAGTATTCTTAAATGACAAATTTTTTATTTATTTGCAGTCGCAATCAATGGCGAAGCCCAACCGCCGAAACGATTTTTAAAAAACGTTCTGGAGTTCAAGTTCGATCGGCCGGTACCAGCCCAAAAGCAAAAAGAACGGTAAATGCATCGGATATCGGCTGGGCGGATATTATCTTTGTTATGGAGAAGAAACATAAAAATAGATTAGTCGCGCAATTTCCAAAAATGCTTAATCACAAGCCACTTTATATTCTCGATATTCCAGACGAATACCAATATATGAATGCTGAATTAATTATTGAGTTAGAAGATAAGGTTAATACTGTTCTCGGAAATATCTAAATTACCGAGGTTTGTTATCGAGTGAAATATATAAGCAATTAAATGCCCTAGTATTTCGTAATGCGTTAGGGATATTATGTGGCGTCATATAAGTGACTCTTGATAACACTTTAGTTTATAGGAAATAGATTAGGTATGTTAAAAGTTTCTAAATATTACGCTGTTGCAATTGGTTTGTTGATTGCAGGGTGTGCGCCGATGGATGAAAAGCGTAAAGCGCTTGAAAATAGCCTTGCTCCTGAAGAGCGTGCTTATTTAATAGGAAAGTTTTCTACGCAATGCTTTAGTAATTCAACGAAAACAAAATGTACACAAACATTTAACTTGATAGATGTTCATTACAAGAGTACTAACGGTGATGGTTTTATTGATAGTTTGTCTTCTACTCACGGTGGTATCAGAAATAACTCTATTTACGACGAAATAAAACCCGAGTTTGAAGAGAAAAGCTTTTATTTTTGCCGAGTTTTGCCTGAGGGAGAGTATGCATTTTATGACCTTCGTTATTGGAATTTTGCTGGTGGTGGTAGTGGTTATTCCATGAAGAAGGCAGATCATTACAATGTCTCATTTAATTTAAAATCACAAACGGTAACCAATATCGATCAGCTAAAAGTAACTACAAATCAAGGTCTTCCAGGGTATTTAGAGTTAAGGCCGCTCAGTGAAGAGGAAGTGCAGCTGGCTTTAGATAAATGTCCAGCAGAGGCAAAAAATAAACCTTTGGTTAATGCGCAGTTATGGTCTAAAACTTATCCGTCATCTTTTGTCAAAAGCGTTCCTTGAAAATTAATCGGAACTTATTTTTTAAAGTAAACTCGGGTCATATTCTTCCTGAATTGGTCCGAGAGAGATCTCAACGTTATAATTACCAATATTTCTGCAGTTTTTATTTTCTAGAATTACTGGAGTTGCTAACACATCCTTGTGTCGCTGGAAACTCTAGGTATATCCGAGTCTTTTATAAATTAAACGAAGCAGAAAGCAAAACGGTTCTTGGATTTCCCAGCACTAGGTAGTTTGCACCGGGAAAACCTCCAACAGATGCCCAATAATCTTCGTTAAATACGTTTTCTATACGTAAGCTGAATTGGGTATTTTTACCGAGAATATTGGTTTGATATCGGGTGCCTAAATCCAAACGATTCCAGCCGTCTACCTCTAGGGTGTTGGCTGCATCGGCGTATTGGCTGGAGGTATAAACAAATCGGCCATCAATACTGAGTTGATTATTTAGCGCATGTTCTAAATTAATATTAAATTGATGGTTAGGAATACCAACGGCGTCTTTACCTTCTACACTTGAGTCTTGAGTATCTTTTTGATCGGCATCGGTGTAGGTGTATCCGCCGACAATTTTTGTATTGGCATTTAATTGACCAAAAATACTTAACTCAACACCGGTATTGACTTGCTTACCGTTTTCACCAAAGCGATTATTTTCAACAAAAAATACAGGTTGATCGATTTGGTAAAGGCTTACAGATCCGCCAATGGTTTGGTAATCAAATTTAAAACCAATTTCGAATTGTTCCGATACTGAAGGCTCAAACACTTCGCCAGAATTGATAACGGCTTCGCCGCCACTCACGGTAGGTGCCGTTTCTCCTGCCGATAAGCTTTCTGCGTAATTAGCGTATAAAGAAATTTCGGGTAACGCTTTATACACAATACCTACAACCGGCGTGGTTTTGCTTTCGTCGTAGCTAGATGTACGAGCACCGGTGGTATTATCAAAAGCGTTTACTTTTAATGTTTGACTACGCAAACCCAAGGTTAACAGCGTTTTTTCATCGGGTAGGGTAATAATATCGGCAATCGCATAGCTGAAGGTATCGTTATCTTCGGTAACTCGTGGGTTTTTTAAATCACCACCCAAAAAGAAATCCGCTGGTGGTATTTCTACGGTAAATGGATTATTTAAATCGCCACTAAAACCGGCAAAATTTGAAAATGCAAATGCATTTTTTGATTCCAGTGAATAGCGACTCACTGAGGTAATTAAACGATGTGCAACATCGCCGGTATTAAATTCAAAACGAATACCAGCATCGGAAGAAATAATAGTATCTTCACGGGTGTTATCAAATCGGAAGAAAGTTGTTGAACCGTCGGCAAAAGCGCTTGGGTTTGCTAATACATTTTCTTCTTCACCGTCGCGGCCACCAATGGCTGCCCATGCGGTAATATTGTCTTGAATATCAAACTCGCCTCTGAATACACCGAATAATTGT
Source organism: Sessilibacter sp. MAH3 (assembly GCF_054658275.1). NCBI lineage: Bacteria > Pseudomonadati > Pseudomonadota > Gammaproteobacteria > Cellvibrionales > Cellvibrionaceae > Sessilibacter > Sessilibacter sp. MAH3. The sequence goes on from NZ_BAAGIE010000004.1 coordinate 160,947, forward strand.
TTCTCGTCGGTGAAAGTCCAGGGTTGGGCAAAATTGCTGTCGGCATCGGGTGTATCAGGAATTTCACCCAATGGCGTAACGCTTGGGCGTGGCGCATCAATATGATGATCTTGATAACCCAAATCCGCGGTAAAACGATAGCGATCACCAGAGTGATCAAAACTGATCGACAGCGCATTCAACTCTCTTTCTTGATCTTCTATAGACGTTTCGCCATCGCGACGCACACCGCTAATGCGTAAGCCGCTGTTTTCGTTATTGCCAAATCGCACGCTGGTATCAAAGGCCGCTGAGTATTGGCTCGGAGCTTCCAGTCCTAGGCTGATTCGAGAGCTGTTATCGCTGGCGCGTTTGGGTACCAGATTTACCGCGCCGCCGGTCGCGCTGCCACCGGGTGCAGCACCGTTGATGAATGAGTTAGCACCGCGAAAGACTTCGACACGCTCAACCAGTTCGGCAGCGACAAACTGACGAGGCAAGACACCGTACAGGCCGTTAAAGGTCATATCGTCGGAGAACACCGGAAACCCGCGAATAATGTATACCTCTTGAAAGTTGCCGAAACCGCGGGCCGGACGCACGCTGGGATCGTTTTGCACAACATCGGCGATACTGCGAGATTGTTGGTTGTGAATAAGCTCTTCTGTGTAGGCCGTAGAGCTGAATGGTGCGTTAAGTAGATCAAGGTTACCTAAGATGCCTGCGCGGCTGCCGCGGGCGACTTGTCCGCCTGCGTAGGGACGTGTTTGGTAGATCTGTGAGCCATCGGCCTCAACAATAACTTCTTCGATGATCTTCGAGTCTTGTTCGGCAAACGATAGCGGTGCTAGGGCGACACCGACAGCGAATGCCAGCAGATTGAAGGGGAGAGAGAGCGTTGTGCCTAAAACCGATGGCGACCGTGTCATTACTTGCACCTAAATTTGCATAGTTTGAAATTAGGCGGGATCTTATGACAACTTGTATCAAATAAAAAGACTTCTCATTTGTATTTGATATTTATTTACACTAACAATAGAGACAAATTACAAGAGACTCTGATTAGCCTAGAGTTTCCAACAACACCAGAATGTGTCGCCAATTTCAAGAACGGTAAGTGATTAAAATTGTGAAAAAATTGGAAATCGTATTTTACGTTTCTGTCGTCTGATTAAATCATGGCTGAGTTAATCAGAGATTCTTAGAGAATTTATGCGTGCTTGAAACCGGTTTTCTGAATTTAAACGAGCATGTAATTAGAAATTAATGACTAAAAATAGATAGGAGTGAGCTTTTAAAGACAATTTTGAAGATAGTTATAAGAAGAGGAGCTCAGTGTTCGAATATTGAATTCGATATTGAAAATTTATGGATGCAATTAGTTTTTGGAAAATCTCGACTGAACTCCTAGTATCAGCGAGTTCCAGTCGGGGAATTAATTCGCAGAACCAAAATGGTTTTGGCGCGAATTTATGGCTGTTGCTTTTTAGCTCTGTAAGCGGCGGCTTTGGCGCGGTTGCCGCAAACGGCCATAGAGCACCAGCGGCGTTTATGGTTTTTACTGATGTCTAAAAACCACAAGGTGCAGGTTGGGCCTTCACAATTTTTAATTAAGCCAAAATCAGACTCGCAAATTAAGCGACCCATTTCGCTGGCAACAGCGGCAAGTAGATCGTCAGCCTTATGCCAGTGGCGAATCTCATGGAATTCAAAACCACTGTGGGCGTCTTCGCTAATGCCTACCTGATGATATAAACGATCGCCGCGCAGTAAATCGTTTAAGGGTTTTAACTCTTTCAACACGTTGGCAGTTACTTCTTTACCTGCGTATTTTTTAATAAAACCCCGAAACCATTCACGCATATTGCGCGCACGTTCGGCCGCGTCATCAAGCTCCGCGTTAGAGAGTTTGTTATAGATCGTGTCGCGCTCTTCATCCGAAATTAATTCGGCGTGATGGAGCCAACTTACCAAATCATCCCCGTTTTCGAGCCATTCGATATCGTCACCCCATGGCGCGCAAATCGAGTTTAAAAAATCCAAAGCTGTGTTATCGGCGACAAGAAACGGATCTGGGCGTTGTAATTCGTTCAAGACCTTGTCCTCACATTTATACGATCTTGTAAACATAACCTGTCAATTGCGTATTGACAAGTTATCTTTTGTTTGGGTAACCTTTCAAGTTAAGTATTGATAGTTACTATATCGACGTTGGCTTTTCCAAGAAATGCCCAACAATGCTTTGATGTCTGTATAAAACCTAAAATTGCTGAATAGCTCTCATTGGAGAATTCGAACCATGGCTAAGTTGTTACACATTGTTGCGTCACCGCGCTCAGAATCATCACAATCTAACAAAATCGCAAACGCATACGTTGCTGCTCGTAAAGCACAAGATCCAAGTTTAGTAGTGCAAACTCTAGACCTTTGGGCATGTGATCTTCCTGAATTTGATGGCGATAAAGCTGCTGCGAAGATGACTTTCTTCGGTGTTGGCGAGATGGACGGTCAGCGTCAAACTGCCTGGGATAAAGTCGTTGAAGTAACGCAAAACTTCATTGATGCTGATGAATATGTATTTGCAGTTCCAATGTGGAACGGCGGCGTTCCATACAAACTCAAGCAATACATCGATATCATTACTCAACCAGGTTTAACCTTCGGTTTCACTCCAGATGACGGTTACTTCGGTTTATTAAGCAACAAAAAAGCCGCAGTATTTTATAGTTCTGGTGTATTTGCTCCTGGTGTTGATGCTAAATACGGTAGCGACTATCACTCAACCTACCTAAACTGGTGGTTAAACGTTGTTGGTATTACCGATATCGGTACCGTTCGTTTCCAACCTTCTTTGGTAACTGCTGATCCGCAAGGCGATTTAGAGCAAGCCATTGAGCGTGCCAAAGAATTAGCGGCGTCTTAATCGTTTTCATCTCTAACGATTAATGCCATAAAAATACCACCTTCGGGTGGTATTTTTTTGTCGTTAAACAGGCATTAATATTTTTGGTAATTTTCTATAACTGTGAGTTTGCAAAAGTGGTACAGGTGTCTCTGATTAATTCAGGCAAAAACTAAGCAAATACTTTCGTGTTCGGTCATCTCTTTAACCATCCATCCGGTACTCACCGGCGTCGATCATTCCGGTTAAAATACTCAACAACTGATGAGGTGAAATAATACAGCCTGCTTTTGTCGCGCTTGGCATAATTTCAACAGAAACATCTTCTTCTATTAGCATTTCAAGCGTGTGATACAAAAAGTCTTCCAAAGACTCAGCCTGAGGCTTTATGTCGGTATCGCTAGTATTTAACGCTTCTGTCGCAAATTTGTTGTAGGGCCACACCGGCATAACTTGGCTGCCGTCGGCGAGGGTTTTAAAAATCCATTCTGTGCCGTCGTCTAAACCCCAAACTTCTTCCGTTTCAAATACCCGCGTTAAAAAATATTCCAACTGTTGCTGATCGCTAAATTCAACACTACCCAAGTATTCATTCTGATAAGGCGCATAACGCATAACATTCTCCTAAGAACCTGTACGGATAGATCACAAGCCAGACTATTTTGAAAACGATAGTTGTCGTCGTATTGAATTCATTCAATTACCTACAATCAGCAAGAAGCGATCCATTCAATGACGCTGATAAATCAATTACTTAGGGTCTGTATTTCAGAAGAATATCGTTCAAAAAGGGATCTGATTGTCGGATTTACGACAAGAGAAAATGATTTTATAAAAAGATCTATAGACGGTTTTTAACGGTTTAAAACCGATTGATTGATAAGAAGGGTTGCAGATGAGAATGTAGAATGATATCAAAAAATTCTGATTAAACGGTGGTAGTGTTGATTAAAACTTTATAGGGTCTTTATTTTTGAATAAATCGCTCGATTTCTTCCAATACAGACGACCAAAAAAAATCTTTCAGTTTGGGTTTGAAGTAATCGAAGTGATCAATTTTGCCTAACGCTTTGTTTTCCACTTTAACGATATTAATGGCCTTTGAGCTTTTAACATGCTTCCAAAAGTTATGTGTATTTGTCTCGTTCGAGATAGGATCGTCCGGTGAATAAAAAACGGTAATGGGAAAATCGATATTTTTATAACAATCGTTGGGAATCGTTTTTCCGTAAAATTCGTCGTCAAAAAAATAATCTTCTTTTGAACACCAGTCACGCCACTCTATGGCGACACCTTTGGGTAGATCTTCCATCAAGCCAAATTGTTTATTGGCTAAATAGCCTTTTAACAAAATGCTAATTGGGCCAAATAAATAAAAAAAGAAATAGGCTTTTATTCGGTAAGCCAAAGGCATGTTGAGAAGATAACCGGACGAGACTGCAATATTTATCGCACCGTCAACATTATTTAAATTATTCATTAAGCCGATTTGTTGTCCACCAGTGCTGTGCGCAACAAAGATAAACGGTAAAGCTGGGTATTGAGATTTCAAAAAACGTTTTATGGCATCCATATCTTTTGAGCCATAATCGGAATACCGATAATCACAGGTATTTAATCGGCTGGGTGCAGACTCACCACTGTCGCGATAATTCCAGAGGCAAACAATGTGATTGTGCTCGGCTAAAAATGTTAAAAATCGTAAATAAAACTCTTTTTTTACCGCAGTTCCGCAATTAAATTGAATGATAGACTTGGGGTTTTCGGGTATTAGAAGAATACCTTTAAGCACCACGCCATCATCACAGGTGGTTTCAAACTCTTGTTTTGTCATGGCGTATTTCTTTGTTTATTATTGGCGAGTATTTCTTCGCAATTATTTTAAGGGACAAGTCTACACCTTGTTTTGTGTCTTTTTCTTGTACGTTTTCGTGCAACTTTAATAACAAAAAAATTCTTTTAGTGTGTTTGCGAACAACACAATTTTTTGTTGTTAATTTATTGTTTTTTCGCTTTCAAAAATAACAAATGTTATTTACATTTAAAGGGCACTTCAAAATAACCTTCCCAAAATCCGAACTCAAACACACTAATAATAAAGGATAGTTTTATGTTTGGTTTTCTAAACTTACGTTTCTGGGCGACGTTTGTTGTACTCGTATTATTTCCAATACAAGAATTACTCGCTGATAATAACTGGACTACATCTGGTACTCGATCCTTATTGTCTGAACCTAATCAGATTATTTCTAACGGATCACGAACCTGGCAAGACTACGATAGACCCGAGGAATATCCTAATACGGTAAGATTACCTACCGAAACGATCTTGCTCGATGACGGTGTTGAACTGGCTGCATTTATTACTTTACCTGCTGACGAATTGGGTAATCCTATTGATCAAGATTTTCCGACGGTTATCGTAATTAGTGATTACAACGTTACGCTGGGTAATATATTCAGCGATTTAGGCTCAAATTTAGGCGTTTTTTTAGGGGCTGCTGATCCCTACATAGTGAAGCGCGGTTATGCTGTTGTGTCTGTAGACGGGCGCGGCACCGGAAAATCCACCGGCGTATGGGATGCTTGGGGTTCAAGCCAAGGCGATTACCAACAAATTATCGATTGGGTTCTTGCGCAGCCTTGGACAAACGGAGACCTAGCTTTACGAGGTGTTTCTGATCTTGGTATTCAAGCTTTATTTGCAGGCGCTACTGGTGATCCTGCGGTAAAAGCCATTTTTTCCATAGTACCGGCTGCCGATACCTATCGTGATACGGTATTTACCGGCGGTTCGGGTAATTTGTTATTTATTTCGTTGTGGCTTTCTTTAACCACATTAGCAAGCGTTGCCAACCCGGATATTATTCTAAATCCCGAAGAAGGTATTCCGGAGGTAATTGATGTGCTTTCGGATGCGTTACTGGAGTTTCAGTTACCAATTTTTACTCAAGCCTTATTAGGAGATGACGAATTACTTTACGACGGCCCATTTTGGCAACCACGTTCACCTATAGAGCGCATTGATCAAATTCAGGCGCCTACGTTTATTATTGGTTCTGTGCACGATATTTTTCAGCGCGGTGAACTCAATTTATACGAGCAATTAAAACGCAATGTAGACAGCCGACTTTTGGTCTTGCCAGGCAATCACATTGAGGCGGCTTTGGCGACCAGCGCATCACAAGGTCAGTTAGGACTGCCACCAACTAATCATTTCGAATTACAGTGGTACGATCAACACTTGCGTGGATTTAACGCCGGCGTTGAGCAAATTCCACAGGTTACGCAATACATGATTGGTCTCGATCGTTTTGCTACCAGCGACGATTGGCCGGTACCACAGGCAGAACCAAAGCGATTGTATTTCCATCCTTTTGGTAAATTAAAAGAAGATAGTGCAGGGATTTTTGGTGGCAGTAAAACTGTGTACGCATTTCCTGCCAGCGGCTTGTGCTCGATCAGCAGTGCGCAGTGGTCTTTAGGTATTCTGGGTTTTGTGCCTTTAGAGTGTTTTGAAGACAACAGTTTTACCGAGTTATTTTTTAACGTAATTTACGAAACCGACGTGCTAACGGAAGACCTCGCAATTAACGGCCCAATTCAGGCGGATATTTTTGCGGCGACCACCAATTTTGTGGGTTTAGTTTCGGTTCGCGTTGATGATGTTGCGCCGGATGGACGAGTAACTCCTTTAACCAACGGATTATTAAATATGAAGCATCGCGCGGTTGATGAATCACGGACACGTACTTTAGCCGGTGAAAATATTCAATCCTGGCATCCGTACACCGAAGCGGCAGAACAATCGGTGTATCCCAACATTACCATGAAATTACCGGTAAATATTCAACCCACCAGTGCCGTTATTAAAAAAGGCCATAAATTACGTGTTGCTGTTGGGCCAAGTAATTTACCGCAGGGAACCATTTTGGGTGAAGAAGGATTATTGCAACTGCTGCCAACATGGTTAACTGTTGAAAATAATTACTGGTATCCATCAAGTATTGTGTTACCGGTAGTGCCTAATAACAGTTTTAATATTGTGCCTACTGGCGGTGAATAACGACAATTAACAAGGTTGTTTATCAGCTAGATCTTTGATTAAAAAACCTCTGATTAACACGTACGTGATGTATTCAGAGGTTCCTGTAATGAATCATTCAATAAAATTAATATCAACCACTAGGTTCCGCAAAAGGTTCTAAGCACAACTTCAGACTCTGTAGGTGGTTGCGTAAAAGGTTTAACGGCTTCTCTATATTCGAAAGGCTTTTCTAACACATCGGCCAAGGTATGAAAGAGACTAAAATCGTTATTTTCTTTTGCGTGTTCAATGGCTCGATTAACCCAGTGATTTCTGGGAATAATTGCCGGATTTACCGAACGAATTTGCTCGACGTTTTTCAGGACTTGATCTTTATTCGCAAGTGCATGGGCGCTTGTTAATTCTGCGAGCCAGCGAGTTATCCACGATTGTAATTCATCGGGTATTTTGTCCCACAAAAACTCGCGTTCAATAATTATCTTTGGTGTTTCTGTATTTTCGGATTTCTCAGATTGATCTTTAGCTTGCCGTAATTGCCCTTCTAAAAGTGTCTCACCCGGAATATTGCCAAGGTTCCTAAATGAGTTGGTAAAATCCAATCGATGACGTTCAAGAATATCTAAAAATTCTTGCGTTAGCGATTGGCTCGCCGAAGACGCGTTATTAAAACCCAGTTTTTCGGCAAAAATCCGGTCGTAATGTTGATTGTATTCTACATCAAAGTTATCGAGCGATTGCTGGGCCGTCGCTAAGGCTTCCTGTTCTTCGCCCATTAATGGCAGCAACGCTTGCCCTAACCAACTTAAATTCCATTTCGCAACGGTCGGTTGATTGCAATAGGCGTAACGGCCACCACGATCAATAGAGCTGAATACTTTTTTAGAATTGAATTCGTCTAAAAATGCACAGGGCCCAAAATCAATGGTATCGCCACTGACCAACATGTTATCGGTATTCATGACGCCGTGAATAAAACCAACCGACATCCAGCGTGCTATTAATAAGGCTTGTCTTTTTACCGCGCAATCAAATAAAGCTGCGTAAGGATTTTTTAAGCCGTGTTGCGCAACATCTTGGGCGTAGTGACGATCAATCACGTAGTCGGCCAAATGTTGTATCGATTCTAGATCACCACGTGCCGAAAAGTATTGAAACGTACCCACTCGCACATGACTGGCCGCAACCCGCGTTAAAATTGCGCCGGGTTCCAGTTGGTCGCGAACTACGCGTTCACCGGTGGTGACCGCAGCCAAGGCGCGTGTTGTAGGAATGCCCAGAGCAAACATGGTTTCACTAAGAAGATATTCGCGTAACACCGGGCCAACCGGTGAGCGACCGTCGCCCATGCGTGAAAAGCGCGTAGTGCCGCTGCCTTTGAGTTGCACATCCAATAATTGATTGCGATGATTTTTCAGTTCGCCCAAATAAATAGCGCGACCGTCACCCAGTTGTGGATTCCAGTGACCAAACTGATGTCCGGCATAAACCGAGGCGATGGTTGTTACCGGAAGGTCTTCATCATTACCGGCAAGAACTTGCAGAGTTTCGTTGGATTCTAAGGTTTTGCTGTCTAACCCTAATTCACTTGCGAGTGTTTTATTAACACGAATAAATTCCGGCTTTTTTACCAGCGTCGGTACTGTGCTGGAATAAAATTGTTCGCCCAGAGTTTGCAGGCTGTGCTCCAATAAACGGTATTTTAATGGACTATTATTGGTTGCCATTTACGACTCGATCTTCGTTGATAAAATAAAGGAAACGCTAATTAACCCAGAGTTTCCTGCGCTACAAGGATGTGTCGCCAATTTCAGGAACAGTAACCCACTGAAATTGTGAAGAAATTGAAAATCGCATTGTCAATTTCTGCTCTTTGATTAAATCACGGATGGGTTAATCAAAGGTTCCTAAGGCTAAACTGTAACTGAGGCTCAAATAACTTTCATCCACACAAAAACCGTGTGAATTCATTTGTTAGGGCCTTGCGTGAGATTCTTAAAATTTTTAGTGATCAGTTTTTAGCTGTTATTCAACAACATCACCACCGGCGATAAAATCCTCGATTTTGAATAAAATGTAATCATTGTGGCGAATGTTCTTGGCAATCTCTCGGGCTTCTTCCGGTGAATGCCCATGCAGCAAAAAACTTAAGGTTGCTAGATATTCGTTTTCATAAAAAATCGCGGTTTTTAGTTCAATAGCATCCTCAATAGATTCCGATAAGTGCAGGCTCGAAACTACTTTTAAATTCCGATCAATTCGGTTGATATAACTAAAACCTATTATATCAGCCTTACCGGACGATTCTGTGGCGCTCTCTTGTGTCGAATTCGAATGCATATGCTGCCCTAGATTTTTGACATTTAATTTGAGTCGCTTGTATTACCGATCCAATTCATTCTATTCATTGATACTAATGTTTGTTTCTGCAAAGACTAAGCCGATATTTGCTAATCTTAGTCATAAAGGGCGCTGTATTACTTGCTTTTAACTGTTTGTAACTTATCCACAATTACGCGCATTTATTGCAGTATATGATGCACAATTACGCATATTATCAACTATGCAACTTAATCTGCTCGGTATACTCTAGGCTCTAGCTTCATAAAACTAACAACCGAACTCGGCTGAGATGAAATACTCGTCGTAAGTCAGCCGACCGAATAAGGGGGAATTTGTATGTTTGATAACAATTCACAAAGCATTGGTAATACACCAATGGTACGTGTAAAAAATCTTTGGCCTGCCGGTAATGTTTACGCAAAAATTGAATCCCGAAACCCCGCCGGGTCGGTAAAGTGTCGCATTGGCGCGAACATGATTTGGGCCGCAGAAGAGAGCGGTGTATTAAAACCCGGCATGACCCTTGTTGAGCCTACCAGCGGTAATACCGGAATCGCGCTGGCATTTGTTGCGGCCAGTAAAGGTTATAAGCTTATTCTAACCATGCCTGCGAGCATGTCGATTGAGCGTCGCAAGTTGATGAAAGCTCTGGGTGCAGAAATTGTTCTGACCGAGCCACCAAAAGGTATGAAAGGTGCTATCGAAAAAGCCAAAGAACTAGTGGCGAGTAATCCCGATACGCATTTGATGTTGCAGCAATTTGAAAACCCAGCAAATCCTGCCATTCACGAAAAAACCACAGGCCCCGAAATTTGGACCGATACTGAAGGTCAAATCGACGTATTTGTTGCCGGCGTTGGAACTGGCGGTACTATCACAGGTGTTTCTCGTTACATTAAAAATCAGCAAGGTAAAGCCATTACCTCTATTGCCGTTGAACCGACTGATTCACCAGTAATTTCTCAAACGCTCAATGGCGAAGACCCAACACCGTCACCGCATAAAATTCAAGGTATTGGCGCAGGTTTTGTACCGCAGAATTTAGATTTAAGTGTGGTTGATGCTGTAGAAAAAGTCTCTAACGATGAAGCCATTGCTACCGCACGTTTACTGATGCAAAAAGAAGGTATTCTTGCGGGCATTTCGTGCGGTGCTGCTATGTCTGCGGCGCTAAGAATTGCGGGTAAACCAGAATATAAAGACAAAATGATTGTGGTCATATTACCTGACTCAGGTGAACGTTATCTAAGTACTGCATTATTTGATGGTATGTTTACCGATAACGAAAACGTGCAATAGATATCGATATTAATCCCGTTTTTGTCAATTAAATCTGGGTTAATTCTTTTGTAGCATTAACAATAAATTCGTAGTACGGATTTATTGTTAATCTCTTCAGTTTTTGCAATTTTCTCTATTTTAATCATCCAGAATAAGAAAATTATATCACTGTGACCGTGGCTTTATCGTTCATCAGCGACTAATTTATATTTTTCAACGGTCACTCCGCTATTAATAAAGATAAAAAATCAAGACATTAGATGACGATGATTATCTACAATCACAGCATTTTTACCGGTTAAATTTCGTCTAAAAAGAGTTCCATTTGTACATCACAGCGTTGATAGGGTGAGCTGTAGCCGCTGACCCGTTTAAAACCCAGTTTACGGTACAGTTCCAAAGCGGGTGTTAACGCGGAATTACTCTCCAAATACAGTCGTTTGGCATTCAGAGCTTTTGCTTTCTCGATGACAAAATTCCCTAACATAAAACCAATTCCATAACCGCGGTACGCATCTGCCACTGTCATTTTTGCAAGCTCAAAAGAAGAATCATCCATTTTTAATAACGCACAGGTACCAACGGGTTTGTTATTAAACAGAGCAATAGCAATGTAGCCACCTCGATTAATAATGTATTCGAAAGGGTTTTCTAAGGCTTTTATATCGGCATCTTCGAGCGTGAAATATTTATTGATCCACGCTTCGTTTAACATTTTGTAGGCCTGTTGATGATCTTCTGTAAAGTCCACAATAGAAATGCTCGAAGTTTTACTCCGTTTATGAATTTTTTTTACACGCTCAAACAAACTCTCACGATTTAATTCGTAACCGAAAGCATTTAAGTCGTTCCATAAATTGCAATTAATATTTTTAAAAATGTCGTCCAGTGCTGTATTAATATCGTCACACTGAGCGTTAAGATTAGCAGACATTTTTCGTGCTTTTGCCGTAAGCGAGGCCACGGTTACCCGTGCATCTTGCTTTGATTTCCCGGTTTTAATCAGGCCATGTTTGGTCATATCTTTAACAATTTGGCTTACCGAAGCATGGGTTTGGCCAATATCTTCGGCGAGTTCACTGATGCTGGCGCTGTCTTTTTGGAGCAACATAAACAGTATTGGAAACCAACGCGCGTCAATCTCCACTCCGTACAAATCGTAGATCTTCTGTGCATCGGTGGTCACCACCTCTGCTAGGTGTCGTAAGCGGCTGCCTAGAGCCATTTGGCCTGCTATGGCGAAGAATGACATGATATACCTCATATATTTACGTAAGTACTTACATAAATATATTGATATCGTCTAACTAATGCAAGAGGTTTCGACTAGAGGCCGTTGTGGTTGGAAGTGAATCGGTGTTTTGCGGGCATAATGATGTTGATGAGTGTTGATGAGTGCGAGTAATCGCGGAATTCATTGGGGGAAACACCGATTAACCTAGAATTTCCAGTAACACAAAGATGCATCACCAATTTTAAGAACGATAAGCGATTGAAATTGTGGAGAGATTAGAAATTGCGCTGTCAATTTTTAATCTCTGATTAAATCATGGCTGAGTTAATCAGGAGTTCTTAGAGGTTTCTATACCAAAATCCATTCTCTCTGGCATTAATGGAGCCTTTGGTCAATATTAACAAAAGCTCCAATAACCGATTACCCAATAGCCGATTAACTGTCGCTGGCGGGTTCCATTTGCGATTGCAGGTAATTTTCGATACCTACCGAGTCAATTAAACCTAATTGGGTTTCTAACCAATCAACGTGTGATTCTTCGTCTTCTAAAATGGCTTCAAAAATTTCGCGAGAAATATAATCGCCTTGTTTTTCAGCTTCGGCAATGGCTACGCGTAGATCAGGAATTGCATCGTTTTCTAGGGCCAGGTCGCACTCCAAAATTTCTTTGGTGTTTTCGCCAATACGTAAACGACCCAAGTCTTGTAGATTTGGAATACCTTCTAAGAACAAAATGCGCTCAATTAATTTATCGGCGTGTTCCATTTCTTCAATAGATTCGCGGTATTCTTTTTTACCTAATTTGGTAAGACCCCAATCATTAAGCATTCTAGAATGTAGAAAATACTGATTGATAGCAATTAACTCATTAAATAATACTTTGTTTAAATGTTTAATAATTAAAGGATCACCTTTCATAAAGCAATAATTCCGTAGCAATAAGTTACAACATAATGTGACGATTTTTTTAGTGTTACAAGTCTACCGACAAACAATCAAAGTTGGCAAGGCGCTTGGGGTTTTGTGCCGGAAATTTGATGTAATAGTTGCCGAGCCGATTTTCGACAAATTCCGCATTGTGATCCTAGACCGGTTTTACAGCGCAGTTTTGACATAGTGCAAATACCTTCTTTAGCCGCTTGTTTTACGTGGCTTTCACTAACACCCTTACACACACAGACGTACATTGCTAATTTACCTCGTCACAAGATAAAGAAACTGCGGTAATTTCGTTGTTAAACACATTTGAAATTACAGGTTACAGAAACCCGTTAAACCATTGTTGTAATTAATAATTAGGCGGATTTGAGTTCAAAATCCGGCGATGCCGCGCGAATTAATGCTTTCCAGTCGCCTTCAATTAATTCAATTTTTTTGTTTTTACAAAAACGGCGTTCTTTATCGGTGGGTTCTGGAATAATTGCCCAACCACTTGGCGTTCCTGAGGCGTAAATCATATCGCTTAAAACCATGCGCTCGGTATCGCGAGTTAATCTAACGCCAACAAATAGATATTGTTTTTCTTGGCGATAGGTTTTTAAAAACGAAGGAATCGCAAAGCCACCCATAAGCTCGGTAATGTAATCTACATAATCGGCATCGGCGGCGATATAGCTTGGTTTTGGTACCGGTGTACCCATGGGTTTAAATAGAATCGGTAACGATGTGTCGGCCTTTTCTTGCTCAATTTCTTGATAACTGCTGCCATCGTATTGATAGAGTTTAAAGCGATAATCGGTACCACCAAGACGGGCACAACCAATAATCAATAAATGAGGCGTGGTGTTGTAGCTGTCTTGCAGTTGTGTGTCTCGGTTAATGTCGATAACGTAATTGGGTTTAATGTCGCTTAACCAATCGTGAAATTGGCCACGAGTCCATTTTTTTGCTCCGTAGGTCTCATTTAAAAAACGCTCAACATAGCTGCGACCTTTTTTTAATTCAAGATTCATAGCCGCGCGTGGAAATTCATACATTAAACGCGGTGCCATGGGTTGACCGTCGTTCATGGCTAAAATTAAGCTGTCGCTGTCGGCTGGTATACTGGAGTTATCGGCTTGGTTTTTTACATCGCTTAAAACGCCTGCGCCTAGGTACGGCACAATTCGGCCTTCTTTTATTCCTGCAACCAAATCCTTTGCCAGTGTTGAATCGATCATGGTGCTCTCCAGTAATAGGCTAAATTCGAGGGTGTATAAATTGGCTTATTAAAATTAAAAGAAACTGTAATTAACGCAGAGGCTTCTAACAGTTATTGCAAGCCAATAACACAGTGCGAATAACACTGTTTTTCATTTGCAGTGGAACAGCAATAATTAATCCAAGAGTAATACCGCGTAATCGCGGCGTGTCGTTTTCTTAAGTGATTGATAAACCGCAAATTTTTAGGTAAAAAAATAATTGTCGTTTTTCTTACAAACGCCTAAAAAATCCACTTGTACCGTTTATGTCGCATTTACAACAATATTTTTTTGAGAAGAGCTTTGTAGGGGAAATCTGCTTGGAGCGGTAAAACATTATGGGAACCTCTAATTAACTCATCCTTGATTTAATCAGAGGGCAGAAATTGAAAATGTGATTTCCAATTTCTTCACAATTTCAATCACTTACAGTTCTTGAAATTGGCGACACATCCTTGTGTCGCGAGAAACTCTAGGTTAATCAGAGTTTCCTATGAGCAATTACGCCTTCAGGCGCTCTAATTAAGTCATCGAAAACCTAACAAGAGGTTTTGGTAGATATCAGTACTCGATAATTTTTGATGCAGGCTGCGTGTTATTGAATAAATTATTAAACGAAAATCGTAATTTTTTAAAATTAATATTGTGAAGGTAATTTTCTATAAATGAAGGAAGAGAATGTCGTTGCTCTTAATACGAGGCCAATATTAAAAACGGTAGATCAGTATTAAAAATTGTAGATCAGCTAATAACAAAAACTGCGTGTTAAACATAGATTGTTAAAAGTAAAACACCAATATTTGATATTTATTGTTATTTTTATCTTGCTTTGTCGGCTTGTTTAAACCTTACAAAAATTGAGTCTATGTTGGTCATGCAACAGCCAATTGGTGATTTTGTCGGTTTTTATCAAACAATAAAAAATTCGTAAGATAAAAAAATCCTTATAAATCAAGGTTATAAATATTTCCTCTGAGTTTGGTATGTACATCGCAATACCACCGTCGCGATTCACTGCTTGTAGTACAGCACCGCATGTAACCATGCGGAATTAGTCAAACAGGAGAAAATATCATGGCAATGCGTCAATGTGCGATTTACGGTAAAGGTGGTATTGGTAAGTCGACCACTACTCAAAACCTAGTAGCTGCTTTGGCAGAAGCTGGCAAAAAAGTAATGATTGTTGGCTGTGACCCTAAAGCCGACTCTACCCGTCTTATCCTTCATTCTAAAGCTCAAAACACCATTATGGAAATGGCTGCGGAAGCAGGTACCGTTGAGGATTTAGAATTAGAAGACGTTCTAAAAACCGGTTACGGCGACATCAAATGTGTTGAGTCGGGCGGTCCAGAGCCAGGCGTTGGTTGTGCAGGCCGTGGTGTAATCACTGCAATTAACTTCTTAGAAGAAGAAGGTGCTTACGACGACGATCTAGATTTCGTTTTCTACGACGTACTCGGTGACGTTGTGTGTGGTGGTTTCGCAATGCCAATTCGCGAAAACAAAGCGCAAGAAATTTACATCGTTGTATCTGGCGAAATGATGGCGATGTACGCCGCAAACAACATTTCAAAAGGTATCGTTAAATACGCTAACTCAGGCGGTGTACGTTTAGCGGGTCTTATCTGTAACAGCCGTAACACAGATAAAGAAGATGAATTAATTGAAGCCTTAGCAGCTGCTATTGGTACTCAAATGATTCACTTCATTCCGCGTGACAACGTTGTTCAACGTGCTGAAATCCGCCGTATGACTGTTATCGAATACGATCCAACCGCTAAACAAGCGGATGAATATCGTGCTCTTGCGCAGAAAGTTATCGATAACAAAAAACTTGTTATTCCTCAGCCTGTGACCATGGATCAACTTGAAGAGTTGTTGATGGAATTTGGCATCATGGAAGAAGAAGACGAAAGCATTGTTGGCCAAACGGCTGCACAAGAAGCTTAATTGATTGTTGATGATTAAATAGTTTTTAAAAATTCGGATTAATTGCAGTTTGATTTTATTGCGGACTTTTTACTGCAAGAATTCTAAATTAATAAGAATTGTTTTTAAGCTATTTAACAGTCGCCCGAAAAATAGTGTTTTGTAATTTATTTTTCGGGCTCGCGTTAGCGTATCGCTAATGGCAACAGGGCCTCTGTTGCGCTATTAACCGAATGTTTTCTTTTTGAATTAATTCGAATTAATAGTCGAATCTGGCTCGGTCGGGTATGGAGCAGATTGGCTTCTGCCTGCAACTCAAAATAAGAGGAGACAGACAATGACTGTCATGACACGTGAAGAAACTGAAGCCCTCATCTCTGAAGTGCTTGAAGTTTATCCTGAGAAAGCCAAGAAAGATCGCGCAAAACATTTAACTCCAAACGACCAATCGTTGGAGCAATCAAAAAAATGTATTACTTCCAATAAAAAATCACTACCCGGTGTTATGACCATTCGTGGTTGTGCATACGCAGGTTCTAAAGGTGTGGTTTGGGGCCCAATTAAAGATATGATTCATATCTCTCATGGTCCGGTTGGTTGTGGTCAATATTCTCGTGCAGGTCGTCGTAACTATTATATCGGTACTACCGGTGTAAATACCTTTGTTACCATGAACTTCACAACTGATTTCCAAGAAAAAGACATCGTTTTTGGTGGTGATAAAAAACTCGCTAAAACCATCGACGAAATCGAAACTCTTTTCCCATTAAATAAAGGCATTACCATTCAATCAGAATGTCCAATTGGTTTGATTGGTGATGACATCGAAGCCGTAGCAAAAACCAAAAACAAAGAAACGGGTAAAACTGTTGTGCCTGTTCGTTGTGAAGGTTTCCGCGGTGTTTCTCAATCGTTGGGTCACCACATTGCAAACGACGCGGTTCGCGATTGGGCGCTTGGTGCTCGTGATGATGACGACAGTTTCGAAAAAACCGATTACGACGTTGCGATCATCGGTGATTACAACATTGGTGGTGACGCTTGGTCTTCTCGTATTTTGCTAGAAGAAATGGGTCTTCGTGTTGTGGCTCAATGGTCTGGTGACGGTTCAATTTCTGAAATTGAATTAACGCCAAAAGTTAAATTGAACCTCGTTCACTGCTACCGTTCAATGAACTACATTTCTCGTCACATGGAAGAGAAATACGGTATTCCTTGGATCGAATACAACTTCTTCGGCCCAACCAAAACCGTTGAATCTCTTCGTAAAATTGCTTCACACTTTGACGAAAGCATTCAAGCAAAATGTGAAGAAGTTATTGCTAAATACAAGCCTGAGTGGGACGCAGTTATTGCCAAATACCGTCCACGTTTAGAAGGCAAAAAAGTTATGTTGTACGTAGGTGGTTTACGCCCACGTCACGTAATTGGTTCATACGAAGATCTAGGTATGGAAGTTGTTGGTACCGGTTATGAATTCGGCCACAACGACGACTACGATCGTACGTTAAAAGAAATGGGCGATGCCACTTTGCTTTACGATGATGTTACTGGTTACGAATTCGAAGAATTTGTGAAAAAAGTAAAACCAGATCTTATCGGTTCTGGCATTAAAGAAAAGTACATCTTCCAAAAAATGGGTGTGCCTTTCCGTCAAATGCACTCTTGGGATTATTCCGGTCCTTACCATGGTTTCGATGGCTTTGCGATTTTCGCACGCGACATGGATATGACGTTGAACAACCCATGCTGGGGCAAATTAAAAGCGCCTTGGAAAACTGAAGACTCTGTAGCTACAGCAGCAGTTGCCAACGCTTAATTAATCGCATCATTTTTTATTAACGTGCCGCTAGTGCTTCAATTAATGGAGCACTAGATCACTCAACCTTTCGCTAGTGTCACAGATTAGTGGCCTAGAAGGAGTTCCGAGATGAGCCAAGACGTAGAAAACATCAAACCAAGTTATCCTTTGTTCCGTAACGACGAATACAAAGAAATACTTAAAAATAAGCGTGAATCTTTCGAAGAAGCGCATTCACAGGAGAAAATTGACGAAGTATTTGAGTGGACCACCACCGAAGAATACAAAGAGTTAAATTTCCAACGTGAAGCATTAACCGTTAACCCAGCCAAAGCTTGCCAACCATTAGGTGCCGTACTTTGTTCTTTGGGTTTTGAGAAAACCATGCCTTACGTGCACGGTTCTCAAGGTTGTGTTGCTTATTTCCGTACTTACTTTAACCGTCACTTTAAAGAGCCTATCTCTTGTGTTTCTGACTCTATGACAGAAGACGCGGCGGTATTTGGTGGTCAGCAAAACATGAAAGATGGTTTGGAAAACTGTAAAGCGATTTACAAACCAGACATGATTGCGGTTTCTACCACTTGTATGGCGGAAGTTATTGGTGATGACTTAAACGCATTCATTAATAACTCGAAAAAAGAAGGCCATGTTCCTGATGAGTACCCAGTGCCTTTCGCTCACACGCCAAGCTTTGTAGGAAGTCACACCACTGGTTGGGATAACATGTTTGAAGGTATCGCTCGATATTTCACGCTTAACTACATGGAAGGCAAAGAAGTAGGTAGCAACGGTAAAATCAACATTGTTCCTGGCTTTGAAACCTACCTAGGTAACTTCCGCGTTATTAAGCGCATGATGAACGAAATGGGTGTAGAAGCCACCATGTTGTCTGATCCAGAAGAAATTTTGGATACACCAGCAGACGGCGAATTCCGCATGTACGCAGGCGGTACCACTCAAGACGAAATCAAAGATGCGCCTAACGCAAAAGATACTTTCTTGTTGCAACGCTGGCAGCTTGTTAAAACCGAGAAATTCGTTAAAAACACTTGGAACCACGCAACTCCACAAATTCACATTCCAATGGGTTTAGATTGGACTGACGAGTTTTTAATGGAAGTGAGCAAAGTCACCGGCCAACCTATTCCTGCGTCTCTAGAAAAAGAACGTGGTCGTTTGGTTGATATGATGACCGACTCGCACACTTGGATGCACGGTGTTAAATACGGACTTTGGGGTGATCCTGATTTTGTCATGGGCATGACCAAATTCTTACTAGAATTAGGTGCAGAACCAACTCACATTCTTTGTAACAACGCCAACAAACGTTGGAAAAAAGCAATGGATGCCATGTTGGCCGAATACAAAATGGATAAGCTTTGCGAAGTTCATATCGGTAAAGACTTGTGGCACATGCGTTCTCTAGTATTCACCAATAAACCAAACTTCATGATTGGTAACTCCTACGGTAAGTTTATCCAACGTGATACTTTGTACAAAGGTGAAGAGTTCGAAGTACCATTGGTGCGTATTGGTTTCCCAATTTTCGATCGTCATCATTTACATCGTCAAACCACTTTAGGTTACGAAGGAGCTATGCAAATTCTAACCACCTTGGTTAACTCTGTACTTGAGCGTCTTGACGACGAAACTCGCGGAATGCAAACCACTGACTACAATTACGATCTTGTCCGTTAATTGTGAGACCGGGCGATTACATTAATCGCCCACGTTGAAATTAAACGGTTTAACTTTGTGTATTTAACGTTGTGATTTTTTATAAAAATCACAATTAAAAAAGTTATTCGGTCATTTCGGGGTAACACAATTACCCCGCTTTTTATTTAACGGAGAAAGATTATGCCAAACGTAATGTTACGTCGTAACGAGTCTGGACAATTAACGCTGTACGTTGCAAAACGTGACCAAGAAGACGTGGTTGTGTCTATTGAAAAAGAAGGTTCAGAAGGTTGGGGCGGTACCATCGAGCTTGCCGATGGCTCAGCGTATTATATTGATCCGCTGGATGCCGAACCAAAATTACCAATCACCTTGAGAGCCAAACGTGCAGGGGGTTAATCATGAGCGTGCTTTGCGAAGATGTCGCTGTGCGATTGGCGCTCGCTGCACGTGCACTACCGGAAGAAATTGAAACTCGTGAATTAGTTCTCGGTGTGTTAGAAGCGGTTGGCGAACCTATTACCAGTGCAAAATTAAATAAACTCCGTTTAAATCGATTAAAAAAAATCGAAGCTCTCGCACACGTTGACGATGCTTATCTTAAAGAAGCTCTCAACTTTCTTAAAGGTCGCAATATAAAACGCGAACCCGAACCTCTTCCCGAAATTATTTCCTTAAATGATGGCGACATGCCCGAATCCGTTCGCGTGGCTTGTGCGTCAAATTCTGGCGATAAAATTGACGGACACTTTGGCTCTTGCTCACGGTTTTTAGTGTATCAACTCTCTGCCGACGAAATCAGACTCATCGATATCCGCAAACCTGAATCAGTAAGCGATGACGAAGATAAAAACGTTGCCCGCGCCGCATTAATTAACGACTGTAACGTTTTATATACCGTCTCGATTGGTGGCCCGGCTGCGGCAAAAGTTGTTAGAGCCGGATTACATCCCATTAAATTGCCGCAAGGCGGTGTTGCGCCCGATGTGTTAAAACGTTTGCAAGAAACTATTGCTACATCGCCGCCACCTTGGTTAGCAAAAGCCATGGGACAAAATCCAGAAGAGCGCGTGCGTTTTCGAGAGGAGGCAACCGGATGATTACCGAGCAAGATATCAGCACAGTTGTTGATTTAGTAAAAGCCAATGGATTATCGGAAGATATAGTCTCTAAATTACGTTCACAATTTAACGGTTATCATTTTACCTATTGTATGGATGATGACATGGACGCCTATAAACCTGCCAAAGAATGCGAAGGTTTTAATATTTATTTTGTGAATTCATCCGATCATTGTTCTAAATTAACCACCGACCCAAGCAACGCATCTGGGTTTGTATTGGCCGAGGTAATTGAAGATGACTGACTCACAAGAGTCACCGTTTGACGACTTAACTCCCATTGCCGATTGTCGTTTTTGTTCGTTTCAAACAAAAACCTTATTAATGGGACGATGCACGCCGGGTGATGCTTGTGTATTGGTTCAAAGCGGTCGTCAGATCGACCGCTTTTTTCGCAATAATCCGCAATATGCCAGTCGTTATTTACGTGACGAATTTTGGGAAAGACGTGCCATTGCCGTTCGCTACTCACCGCAAAGCGAACTCATCAACATGATTAAAGATCCAGACGAAGCCGTACGCCGCGCCGTTGCCTATCGACTGCCACCGGATCAACTCGAAGGCATGATCGACGACATCGACCGCGAAGTGCGCATTACCGTCGCCGATCGCATTCCCTTAGACAAACTTGAACTGCTCGCCAACGACCCAGATTATTTAGTGCGAGCCTACGTTGCACAACGATTACCGGCAGGGCGATTATTTCGCTTAATTCGCGATCCCGATCGCCAAGTACGCAAACTCGTCGCCAAACGCATACCCGAAGCCAGCCTAGGAATGATGCTTTATGATCCCGAACCCGAAGTACGCCGAGTTGTAGCCAGCCGCGCACAAAGCGACGAACTAGAACTCTTACTAAAAGACGAAGACTGGGTAGTGCGCCTAACGGCCGCCGAACGCGCACCGCTGGAATCATTAGAACCACTTAAAAACGACCCAGAACCTGAAGTCGTTAGAACCGTACAAGAACGGCAAAACAGCTAACCAAATTCCCTCCCAAAAACACCGCTAAAAACCTACTTGATAATTTATTGAAAATGCAAAAATAAATTACGAGTAGGTTTTTTTAATATTTTTAGCAGAGTTTTTCCTAAATAATTCTGAAATGAAATTTGTTAATCACAGGGAAGAAATTGTCAATGCAATTTCCAATTTCTCCACAATTTCAATCACTTACAATTCTTGAAATTGGCGGCACATCCTTGTGTCGTGAGAAACTCTCGATTAATCAGAGTTTTCTATAGTAAATGGTCAAAACTGCCTTTTTTAAAAGCAGATTCAACATAGTATAGCGTCTTTTCATATATGCCCATTTGCACATCATCGAATTTTTCTTCATGCTCTTCGCTGTAATTAGGATGATCCTCATCATAATATGGGTATTTCAGTCTCGCTTTCTTTTTTTCGATTACAGCAAGATCAATAAGCGCTTCAGCTTCTTCATTACTGAGAAAAATAGGTGTCTGTACATCTTTATGCGGAAATGCCGTTTTTAGAGCAACATAATTTTCATTAGCAACAATCTCTGCTATTTCCTCCACCAATTCAGGCGGCATGAGAACTTCTCTCTTAATCATCTGTTCGCTACCTTAGACAATGCACCAGGATGTTTTTCAATAATATTTTTTCTTGAATTAAATAATTTAAAAATTAATGAAAAGTTTACCAGTATTTTTTTAAATGCTTTGCGATTTCGAATAAATGTGGCTAATCGTCGTGCTTTAAATAAAGTAAAATTGTCAGTGTGTTAAGTGGGGTGGCTTTTGATTGTTGTGCTCTATAAGTATTGAGGTGAGTTTCTGGAAAAAATATCAAAAATAAAAAATTAAGTAATTCTACCCTAAAAAAGGTATGGCTACATTAATGTAATACCAATGTAACCAAACTACCAAAAAATGTCTTTGAAAATGGTTGTCGTTTTAAATTCC
The DNA here is from genome assembly GCF_054658275.1 of Sessilibacter sp. MAH3. NCBI lineage: Bacteria > Pseudomonadati > Pseudomonadota > Gammaproteobacteria > Cellvibrionales > Cellvibrionaceae > Sessilibacter > Sessilibacter sp. MAH3. The sequence continues at coordinate 183,373 of NZ_BAAGIE010000004.1, forward strand.
AGAGGAAATATTTGCGGAGCGTTAACTATTGTTAACCCGATTAATATTTAGAATTATCCATTGTTAATTAACTCTTGTATTCGGTCAAATAAAGCTTGAAACGCTCCGAAATCCTCGTGAGCAAAATTTGCACATGCCTGTGAAAAAGTGTTTTTATTTCCAGAAATCTCAAAAACATCAGTCTGAAGTATCCCTTCACCTTTCATATTGTGTAGCTCTAGAACCTCATTTGGAAACAAATGCTCAATCACAAGATATCTTTGAGTGATAGAGTTTGCAGTTACAAATTCTTGCCTGAAATTGGGAATAACTAAAAGCAACCCAAATATTTCGCGGTTTCAAGTAATAACTGCAATTTCATAACGCAGCGAGTAAATCAACTCGCTGTCCCATAAATAATTCATTAGG
>NZ_BAAGIE010000005.1:0-175121 GCF_054658275.1 Sessilibacter sp. MAH3
CCTAATGAATTATTTATGGGACAGCGAGTTGATTTACTCGCTGCGTTATGAAATTGCAGTTATTACTTGAAACCGCGTTTTACTAAATTACCGCGTGGGTAATTTAGTAAAACATGGTAATTAATTATGCGGCTGGTTTGTGTTTATCGTTGGCATGCAATTGGCCTTTACGATGACCTAATGCGGAATCCATTTTTTTAGCAGCTGCAGCAATTGCTGCGTAAAGATCGTGATCTTTTGCATTTACTGCAACTTGTGCGCCCATATATTGGGCTGTTATTTCGGCACTTTGTTCTTTGCGTTCGACGGTGAGGAAAACAGAAATTTTATCGAGGGAAGGGTAGTGGCTAACAAGGCGCTGGAGTCTTTCTTCAACGTTGTTGCGCATAGCTTCGGTAACTTCGATGTGGTGACCAGAAATTTCTATTTGCATAATGATTCCTCTTGTTGTTTTCACTTGCATTACTAAAACTAAGTCCGATCAAAGTTAATTTCAAGTGATCAAAACAGATTTATTTTTTTTGTTACTGAAAATTTGACCGTGATCGAAAAAATTTCTGTTATATACCTTGGTATATTTAGAGGCGAATTAGTTTCGTTTTATACACAAAACGGGTAAACAATTGCATCCATCACTGCAAAAAACAGGTAGAATTCTAGGCATACTGTTTTTAGGTAATTCTTTTATCACAGGTTTCTTTAGCAAGGCTCAGAATGAAACAGAGACCACTTTACGTGCCGTTTGCCGGTCCCGCATTATTAGATACGCCGCTGCTGAATAAAGGCAGTGCTTTTACGCAAACCGAGCGTGAACACTTTAATTTGGTCGGTTTAATCCCGCACACCATCGAAACCATTGAAGAGCAAAAAGAGCGCGCATACGAACAGCTCAATACGTTCACTTCCGATATCAGTAAACATATTTATCTGCGCAATATTCAAGATACCAATGAAACTCTGTTTTATCGTTTGATGGTTGATCACCTCGAAGAAATCATTCCACTCATCTACATACCCACGGTTGCGCAGGCTTGCCAGCAGTTTTCCCATATTTATCGACGCCACCGCGGCTTGTTCATTTCGTATCCAGATCTCGATAATCTCGACGACGTTTTGCAAAACGCGACTAAACACAATGTAAAGACCATTGTGGTCACCGATGGCGAGCGAATTCTAGGTTTGGGTGATCAAGGTATCGGCGGCATGGGTATTCCCATTGGTAAGCTATCGCTTTATGTGGCCTGTGGCGGTATCAGCCCCGCCTATACTCTGCCGGTGGTGCTAGACGCAGGTTGTAACAATGAAAAGTTAATCAATGATCCGTTGTATATGGGATGGCGTCACCGTCGCATTACCGGCGACGAATACGACGAATTTATCGACGAGTTTGTAGCCGCGGTAAAACGCCGCTGGCCTAATGCCTTGCTGCAATTCGAAGACTTTGCGCAAACCAACGCCACCTATATTTTGAATCGCTACAAAGACAAGCTTTGCTGCTTCAATGACGATATCCAAGGCACTGCTGCTGCGACACTTGCCTCGGTAATTGCCGCTAGCCGCTATAAAAACCAAAAGCTTAGCGAGCAAACCGTCTGTATTCTCGGTGCCGGGCCTTTGGGATGTAATATCGCCGAGCTATTGGTTGAAGAGATGGTGTCTGAAGGCTTAAAAGAGTCACAGGCGCGCGCGAAAATCTACATGGTCGATCGCTGGGGTCTCTTGCAAGATAAGATGGCGAATCTGCAAGATTTTCAGTCGCCTTTTGCTCAATCTAAGGCGGCGTTAAAAGGCTGGAAAACCCAAAATACCGATGCTATTGGCTTGATCGATGTGGTCACTAATGCCAAGCCGAGTGTTTTGATTGGTGTTTCGAGTCAGCCCGGATTATTTTCGGAGGCCGTCGTTTCCAAGATGCATGAACACTGCGATCAGCCGGTAATCATGCCTTTATCGAATCCAACCTCGGGGCTTGAAGCAGAGCCTCGCGACCTTCTGCGCTGGACACGTGGCCAGGCCATCGTTGCAACCGGTGTTGCCTTTCCACCGGTCAATCACGCTGGCGAGCTGTTTGAGATCGCCCAGTGCAGCAGTAGCTTTATCTTTCCGGGTTTAGGGCTTGGTGTTATTTCCAGCATGGCCAGTCGCATTACCGACGGCATGATCAAGGCTGCGGCTCGCGCTTTAGCGTCTTTGTCGCCCTTAGCAAATCGAGGTTCTGGCGCCTTATTACCCTCCATTGCCGACAGTCGCAGTATCAGCCCGGTCATTGCCAAGGCTGTTTATCGTCAAGCAATATTAGATGGCGTAAGCACAGAGGTAACCGATGCAGAGATCGACGAGCGCGTTGAAAAGAATTTCTGGAAGCCGGAATATCGTAATTATAAGCGAGCGCCTTTCTAGGCGGCTTGTGCTTAATGGGTAGATAGATTTGCTGGATTTATTTGTTAGCCACTGGAGAATATTGATACATTGTCTGGATATTTATAATTCTTTAACAGTTAGTTTTGGTGGAAGTAGTGGGTTCGATACCCAATCTCGACACTATGAACATAATAACTGCGCTCACTGTCGTAATCTTTGTTTTAAATTACGTTAGTAATTGGTTTATTTCAAATGCATTAATTCAGAGTGAAGGTGGTATTATGGGAATACTAGGACAAAATATAAAGCACGGCATTGCAGCAGTAACAAATGGTGTGAGTGCAGTTTGTTCGGGTGTTGTAGCGACTGGTCTAACTTCCGGGTTGAGTCTAGAAGGCCTAAGTCTTCTGGGCTTCCACCAAAGCTAATTTCCAAAATATTTCGTTCGATGCCATAGCATCATAAGCTTCAACTTTCTGGGGTTAAGGCGCCAGTAATACTCTGAGTTTAAAGCGTCAATTCGGCTTCTGGATTTTGCCAAACCATAATCAACGCGTCTTCGAATTTATTATTCTCTGCGGGATAATAATTTTTCCTCAGTCCTACTTCGTGAAAGTCGAGTTGTTCGTAAAGTGCTTGTGCGCTGGTATTGCTTGCTCGAACCTCCAAAAAAATTGATTCCGGATTAATCTCCTTGAAGGCATGCTCGATGAGTGTCTTAGCAAAGCCTTTTCTTCGGGCATTGGCTGCACAGGCAATGGTCAGCAGCTCGCATTCACCGGCAAGTAAACCAAAAACAGCAAAGGCGCAGACTTGGCTATCTTGCTCAATCACCCAAGCGCGGCGATGCGGTTTTAACGAGTTTAAAAATTCTTGCTTGCTCCAAGGATGAAATTGGCTAGCGCATTCAATTTCGTACACAGCGTCTATATCGGATTCGCGCATTGGTCGCAGCGATAACGTCGAGTCAGTCATGGTGGTTGTCTTTTTATCGTCGCAGTACTTGCACGGCGTTCCAAGTGTCACGCTTTAAACTCGGATTTTGGAGCAGATCACAGAGGCTAGGGGTAACAATGGCTGTTAGCGAAAACGCGCTCATTGGGTATTGTTTGCCGAGTTTGTCAGCAAAAGATGTATCGGAGTCCAGCAAGTAGGTCGCGGCGTCTTCGCCCATCAGCAAAATATATTTGCCCGGATCTAACAAAAACTTTTCATCCATAAACGCGTTGAGCGTGTCTCTTGCCGCGTTGGCATCTTGAGGTTGATGCGGTGCTTCAATAACCGGCCAGCGAATGATTTCACTTTTGGGTAACTCTTTAGGAAAACCCAAGGCAAAAAGCAGGTTTACCAAGAGTTTTTCGGTGGGCAATGCCAGCTCTGCATGGCGAGAATCAACAACCATAAGATCATCAGACACTCGCCAAAAATTCAACGCGAAACGTACATTTTGCCGACGTGCTGATTCGCTTTTAGTTGCAGGCTTAATCGATGTATTGGTGGTGTTGGCTTGCTGAATTCGAGGCTTTGATTGCTCGAAATTTTCCTTAAGAGTAGGTCTTACGTCTAATTTGGGAGATTGTATATCGCCGATTTCAGCGTGCTGCTTAACAGCCGGTTTCGATTCTAACGAGGTTGTATGAATCGGTGATTCGGTAATTGTACGCTTGCTGATCGTTGCAGATGCAGAAACAGTAGAGGCTATCGCAGACTCAATAAGCGCCGAAGCCTGCACTGGTAGCGCTGTATCGGTAATATCGTCAGCGTTGTGCTCAGGCACAATAAACTCGCATTGCGGGCTTATCGGCGCTCCCGGCAGTTGCCAACGAGGCATGTAGTTTTCAATGCCTAATGCTTTTAAATAGGCGTGGCGATGGCTTTCGAACACAGGCTTAGACGACACTTTTAGAATGAAAGACGAGTAAACCCGAATGGTAGAGGCTTTCGCTCAATTAGCCAACATTTTCAGGCGGTAATAGCCATCGTAGTAGCTGGTGAAATAGTCAAAAATTTGCGGATGCAAGATAGGCTCTTTGTCCGGTGGCATAGCAAGATTTTCTTCCGCCACATAAGCGCAATTCAACGTGTTGTTGACCAGTACGTGATACCAAGGTTGTTTCTTAGCCGGTTGATTGGTCGCCATCTCTTGGTACCAATCGTCATCCTTCGAGAAATAGGGGTCTACATCGAAAATAACGGCTTTTTCGTTCATCAGTTTATGAAAAACCAATTGTCCGACAACAAATTTACTTCTTAAAAAATTATCAGAATTCATGTTTTGATAAATATTTCAAATTGAAATAACAGGATCGATTAGGCAGATAGTGTTACATCATTTTATACTTTAGTGTTAAAAATAAAAGACTAATGTTTCATGTTAAAACTGGTGTTTCCAATAAATCTGAAACGTTTGGTCAGATTTTATGATCTTATCCCTTCAGTGTTTTAATCGTTAATAACCTCCCATATTAATTGAAAAAATCTATTTTAATCGGTTCTGTCTAAACGAGTCAGCGGTTTATAGGGGTATTAATATATGAATTTTGGAATGCATAAACCTGTACAATTTTATGTTTTTTTCTTGAGCTGAGGCAGATATGCAGTCAACAGAGATTTACTTGTAAAAGCCTAAATCAGATTTTAATTTTTATAAAAATAAGGAAACTCTGATTAACCTAGAGTTTCTCGCGACACAAGGATGTGTTCCATAAGATTGTTACGGTGTTTTTACCGTTGTTACGACTGAAGCTATAAGAATGTTAGATGTGATATAAATCGAATGAATTACATCTAGAGAAAGCCTTCAAAACGATGTATTTAACAGTAATGATGAGCGCCAGTAGCCGTTGAATAATCGCATTAGATTACCGATATCGCGAGTAAAGCTCACAAATATAGTTGTGAGTTTTAACCGAAAAAATTGGTTAATGTCGCTATTACAGGAGTGTTGATTTCGATCGAATAAACGTTAATAAACGATAGGTGATTGAATTCGTATTGAAACGGAAATCGCATTTTCGACTTCCGTTTCAATTTCTGTCCTCTGATTTAAATCAGGGAAGAGTTAATCAGAGGTTTCTTTAAATATTAATTTATTTTTAGTGCATAACCGCTTGTAACAAATCGCGAGTGTAATCGTGCTGCGGATTTTGCCAAAGTGTTTCCACTTCGCCAGACTCCACCAAAACACCGTGTTTTAACACAATAACGCGGTCGCACAGCTTGCGAACAACGGCAAGGTCGTGGGAGATAAACAACATGCTTAATTCGTGTTTATCTACTAAGTAACCAATCAATTCTAAAATTTGTTTTTGGATTGTTACATCCAATGCCGAGACGGGTTCGTCGGCGACAATAAATTCTGGTTTTGTCGCAATGGCACGGCCAATAGCAATGCGTTGTCGTTGGCCACCAGAAAATTCGTGGGGATATTTGCGCACAAACGCACGGGCAAGGCCAACGTCATCCATTAATTTTAAGACCGCCTGATTTAATTCTGCGCCTTTGGCAATGCCGTGTAATTTCATCGGTTCTGCCAATGTATCGTAAATGGTCATGCGTGGATTTAACGATGCATAGGGATCTTGGAAAATCATCTGCATTTTGCGGCGCAAAGGTTTCATTTGTTGCGCATTTTTATTGAGCAGCTCTTCACCGTGATAGGTTACTGAGCCGCCGCTAGCATTCACCAAACGTAAAATACTGCGACCAATGGTCGATTTGCCCGAGCCGGATTCACCAACCAAGCCTAATATTTCTTTCGAGTAAATGTTAAAGCTAACGTCGTTAACCGCACGGAAAACATTACCTTTGACTTTAAAGTCGGTTACCAAATTTTTAACCTGCACCAAAATCTGCGAATCTGCATTGTTGTGGTGAGGGGTATCTTTTGCACCTGACGGAATTGCCGCCAATAATTTTTGTGTGTATTCGTGTTTGGGATTTGATAACACTTCTTGCGCGGTGCCTTGCTCGACAATTTGACCGGTTTTCATCACGATAACTTTATCGGCTAGGTTTTTCACAACACCTAAATCGTGGCTGATAAAAATAACACCAATGTTCCGTTTTTTCTGAATATCGGCGATTAAATCGAGAATTTGTTTTTGAATGGTTACGTCAAGTGCTGTGGTGGGTTCGTCGGCGATTAATAATTGCGGCTCGGCGATGAGTGCCATGGCAATCATCACGCGCTGACGCATACCGCCCGAAAATTCATGGGGCCAAGCATCAAAATTTTCTTCCGGGGTGCGAATTCCTACTTCAGTCATTAAATCAATGGCTTTCTTTTTGGCTTCGGCACGGGAGAGTTTTTTATGATAAATCAACGGTTCGACCAGTTGTTCACCCACGGTTAAATACGGGTTTAAACAGGTCATTGGGTCTTGGAAAATCATGGCGATTTTATTGCCGCGAATTTCTCGTAATTTTGTGTCGCTGCAATTGAGCAAATCAACACCGTCAAATAATGCTTTGCCGGATTCTATTTTTCCCGGCGGGCAGGGAATTAATCCCAACATCGAATAACAACTCACCGATTTACCAGAGCCAGACTCACCAACAATGGCTAGGGTTTCGCCGAGCTCCACCGAGAAGCTAATGTCTTGCACGGCGCGAGTAATACCGTTGCGGGTATAAAAGCTCACCGCGAGGTTTTCAATAGAAAGTAATGCCACGGATCACCCCTTAATCTTTAGACGCACGTACATCAAGGGCGTCACGCAATCCGTCACCCAAGAAATTCAAAGAAAACAGCACAATCGACAGTGCTAAACCCGGAAAAATTAATAGCCACGGATATTCTTCCATGCCTTCTACGCCGTTAGAAATAAGCACGCCCCACGATGATTGCGGTGGCTGAATACCTAATCCTAAGAAGCTTAAAAAGGCTTCCAGCAGCATTACGTTTGGAATGGTGAGGGTGGTGTAAACGATAACTGGCCCCAAGGCATTGGGAATAATATGACGACGAATAATGGTTGCTTTGGATAAACCAATCGAAATAGCAGCCTCAACGAATTCGAGCTGTCTTAGCGTTTGCACCTGACCGCGCACAATACGCGCCATGGTTAACCATTCGACCGCGCCAATCGCTAAGAACAACAACAGCAAAGATCGGCCAAAAACCACCATTAATAACACGATAAAAATCATGAAAGGTAGAGCGTAAATAATGTCGACCAAACGCATCATGATGGTATCGACTTTACCACCGGTGTATCCGGCAATGGCTCCCCAAGTCACACCAATAGTCAAGGCCACCGCTGTGGCGATTAAGCCAACCGCCAAAGACACACGACCGCCGTACATGACACGAGTCATAAGATCGCGACCTAGGTTGTCGGTGCCGAACCAATGCTGTGCCGAAGGTGGTGTTGCACCTAGCGCGAGATTTTGATGTTCGTAACTGTAGGGTGCTATCCACGGTGTCAGAATACAAACCAGACCAATGAAGATGAGTAGTGATAAGCCAATAATGGCGAGTTTATTTCGCTTAAGTCTGCTCCAAGCGTCTTGCCAAAGTGAGCGTCCAGATTCGAATTGATCGATATTCGTTAAGTTTTCTGCTTGGGAAGTCATTAGGATTTACCTCCAAGCTGACTGCGAAGGCGAGGGTTTAAGTAAGCGGCTAACACGTCGGAAAATAAATTGAAGAGAATAATTAAAGCAGCCAAAAATACGGTACAGCCCATAATTAAGGTGTAGTCGCGGTTGAATGCTGCCAATACGTAGAATCGGCCAAGTCCGTGAATTTGAAAGACCGACTCAATAACAAATGAGCCCGATAAAATTCCGGCGAAAGCAGGACCTAGATAGGCAACCACGGGCAACATACCCGCGCGTAGACCGTGTTTTAAAATAACCACGTGCTCGGGTAATCCTTTGGCGCGGGCAGTGCGAATATAATCCTGTGATAATACTTCTAGCATGCCGCCGCGACTTAAACGGGCCACGTATGCCGCGTACACTGCGCCCAAGGTTAAACTGGGTAGTACTTTATCGCCGGGTAAATCACCCCAGCCCGAGACCGGTAACCATTCAAGCCAGATACCAAAGATTAAAATTAACAGCGGCCCCAATAAAAACGCTGGCATACAAATACCAATCATCGCTGCCGACATAGAAACATAATCGCGGGTGCTGTTAGGTTTAAGCGCCGACAGCACACCGGCACAGCCACCAATGGCAAGAGCCACTAAAATCGCGTAAATACCTAATTCTGCGGTGATAGGAAAACCAGCACCAATTAATTCGTTAACAGAACGACCCGGATACTTAAACGAAGGGCCAAGGTCGCCTTGAACCAAATCGCCTAAATACGAGAAATATTGAGTGATTAACGGTTGATCGAGATTGTATTGTGCTTCTAATGCTTTCAATACCGAAGGATCGACCTTGCGTTCGCCGTCGAATGGGCCGCCCGGTGCAAATCGCACCAAGAAAAAAGTAACGGTGATTACCACCAGCAATACCGGTATTGCTTGCAGTAATCGAGTAAAAATAAAACGTAACATGGTGATTAATTTCCTAGTGTGACGTGTTTATAGCTGTAGTAATCCATAAAGTTCGGGGTTAAACCTTTCACGCTAGGATCGAGCAAATACTTAGTTTTGTAGGTATAAATGGGCACAAAAGGCATTTCGTTTAAGATAATTTCTTCGGCTTTTGCAAAATTCGCCAAACGTTCTTCTTTGGTAGCCGATTCGGGAATGGTTTTTAGAATTAATTCATCATAGGCAGGATTGTTATAGCCGGAGCGGTTGTTACCGTTGCTTGAAAGTCCTAAATCTAAAAAGTTAATTGGATTAACAATATCGCCAATCCAGCCAGCGCGGGCAATGTCGTAATCGAGGTTGTTACGGCTGGCGAGATACACTTTCCATTCTTGATTTAATAACTGAATATTTAAATTCAGGTTTTCGTTCCACATTTGTTGTACGGCAACGGCTATTTTACGGTGTGATTCGTTGGTGTTGTAGAGCAGTTCTACTTCAGGAAAGCCCTCACCATTGGGATAACCGGCTTCGGCGAGCAATCGTCGAGCTTCTTCAGGATCAAAGCTGATCAGCTTTGGTGGCTCATAACCACTGGCACCGGGTGGCGTGAGAGTGTATGCAGGTTCTACAACGCCAAACATTACCGAATGATTAATGGCTTCGCGGTCAATGGCTAGCGACAGCGCGCGCCGTACTCTCACGTCGTCAAAGGGTGGTTTAGTTACGTTAAATTGATAGTAATAGGTGCCAATGTAAGGCTCATTTCGTAATGTTTCGGGATTTTCTTTGCGATAGACATCGACTTTATTGAGTGGAATTTCGAAGGTTTTGTGGACTTGGCCAACGCGAAACATACGCTCGGCTGTTGAGAAATTCTCGATGGGATAGAAGTGAATTTCATTTAAAGACACGGTGTCTTTATCCCAGTAATACGGGTTTTTCTCTACCTTTAATACTTTGTAAATATCCCATTCTTTTAACCGAAAGGGCCCGCTAGACACCATATTGCCGGGCCGAGTCCAGTTAGAGAAACGATCGGTTTTTGAACCGTATTTTAAAATGGTGTGTTTAGGTACAGCGTAGGTTGAGTGGTGGTCGAGTAATTGTAAAAAATAATCGGTGGGGTTTTCGAGTTCAACTTTTAAGATTCGATCGCTGATTGCGTGTACGCCCACTTCATCAAAGTTATCCATTTTTCCGGTAGCATATGGCTCGGCATTTTTTAATGGAAATAACATATAAGCGTATTCGTTGGCCATCTGTGGATTTAACGAACGGCTCCATGACCAAACATAATCGTGAGCGGTAATAGGTTCGCCGTCTGACCAGCGGGCATTTTCACGAATATAAAAAAGATAGGTTTTACCGTCTTCGCTGATTTCCCAACGTTCGGCAATACCGGGTACAGGCGTGAGGTCGGCGGGATCTTTACTGACTAAGCCTTCAAATAGGGCCAAAATGATGTTGTTTTCGGGTACACCGGTACTGACGTGAGGATCAATGCTTTGTGGTTCAGCAGAGTTTTCAACATGAAAAATTCCATCCCGATTGCCAGATTCAACTCGTGTTTCTCCGTTTGAGCAAGCCATCAGGGTCAAGCTTGTTAAGGCGAGTGTCGATATCAACAATCTGTGCAGTGTTCGTTTCGGGGATGTTTGCCGCATTAGGGTTCGCAGCAACTCAATAGCTCTCAAATGTGGGGGATGCATAAATTCTCTCGGGCGTTACTCTCAAGTCAATTGGGCTTGCATGGACTCTCGGTGAAATCTTTACCGATAACCCATAGCGACGAATGATCTTCAATTGTCTTCATAGACAGGTTTTAAGAGTAGCTGGGTTTTTTATCGATTTTCTCAATCATAATTGCTAAGTTCTCGCAAGTTTAACTGGGAATGTTACAGCTATATTCAGAGAGCACTTTTACACAAACATTCCATTTTTGATCGTATATCTTCTGAGAGTTTTTTATATAGGATTTTTTATATAGCAATGGGAGATGGATCAACGGTTATTGATGTTGGCTACGAATCAAAAAAATATGAGCAATCATTACACTTAAATGGGTGGACATTGGTGTAGAAAATTTGGGTTAATTTGGATAATAGTTAATCGAAAATATCTTTGAATTGAATGTATCAGAGGACAGAAATTGACAGTGCGATTCACAATGCCAATCACTTATCGTTCTTGACATTGGCGACACATCCTTGTGCCGCTGGAAACTATCGGTTAATCGGAGTTTCCTAGAATACATATCAAAGCTTTCTAGACATTCTTACAGGATTTTATTCTTCTAAGAATTCTATTAATGATCTTTCAGCCACGAAATTACATTACTAATCTATGCTCAGTCTTTTTATTTTCACCAGTACAATGCTAGCGCTCGCACCGGGGCCGGATAATCTGTTTGTTTTTAGTCATGCATTGAGTCATGGCCTGAAAGCAGGTTTATTGATCACGCTGGGCTTATGTACGGGCTTAATTGTACATACCAGTTTAGTGGTGTTGGGACTGGGGGAGTTGGTCGGCGAAAATAAATTGGTGTGGCAAATAATTGCGATATTAGGTGCTTGTTATTTGTTGTATCTGGCTTATCTCAGTTGGCCAAAATCACGATCTGCTTCAGTAATGTCAGACCTCAAAAGGGGTATTGATGTTAATCCGTCCGAGTCGATGATGTCTGATTTTGCGTTTTATCGCCGCGGTATTATTTTAAATATCTCTAATCCCAAGGTGGTAATATTTTTTATCGCTTTTTTACCGCAGTTTGTTCAAGTAGAAAGTGACTTGTCTACAACACTGCAATTGGCTTTGTTGGGAATTCTATTTATCGCAGTGACATTGGTAGTGTTTGGTGGTATTGCGGTGGGTGCCGGTGTTTTACGACGCTTTGCGGTGAAAAGTTCTGGCTTTGATTTTTGGCTACAGCGAATCAGTGCGGTGATATTTTTAGCCATTGCGTTGCGTTTATTCTTTTCGCTTTTTTGAATAAACGCAAATCACCAAAAATAGTTGTGGCTACGTATTTAAAAACGGTACGCGCCGGAGAAAAATATCAGTGGTTCGCCGCTTTCGGCAGCAGAAAATTTCTCAACTTCGCCCACCAAAATAATGTGATCTCCGCCTTCGTATTTTGCCCAAATTGAGCATTCCATGGTAGCTAGTGCGTCTTTTAAAATTGCCTGGCCAGATTCACCTAAAATGTATTGGTCTTTATTCAGTAAATGCGAGCCGCGTTGTGCAAACTGATTGGAAATATCCATTTGTTGATCACTTAAAATGCTAATGGCGTAGCCGTTGGCAGTATCAAAAGCTTGAAAGCATTCAGAACTTTTTTGGATGTTCCATAATATAAGTGCGGGTTCGAGAGATACCGACGAAAATGAATTGATGGTCATTCCAATTGGGCCATCGGCCGTATCTGTGGTGACAACACAAATTCCGGTAGCAAATTTTCCAAGTGTATTTCGAAATTCTACCGTATCGATTCCGCTACTTTGTTTTCCCACAAAATGTCTCCGTTAGTTTTGCGCACTGAACCAGTACGGTTTTATTGTCCTCTACTCGATCAGGAGTTTACGTGAATAGTGATTGATTTCTCAATGGCATTAGCAATCAGCTGTGCGTATTTGTGTGGAAACTTGCGTTAATTAACGAATTGCTGATTTAGAAGTATTTAATGCGGTTTTGGATTGTTAGGTTAACGACAATATTTTGCTAGCCAGCGATCTAAACTGTTCGCGAATTGTTGCTTATCTTGAGCCGTAAAACTTTTTGGGCCTCGTGAATGAATGCCACTGGCTCTTAACGTTTCGTTGAAATCGCGCATTTTTAGCTTTGCTCTAATAGTTTCCTTCGAGTACTGATCGCCTCTTGGATGAAGTGCAAAAGCGTTCTTTTCTAAAATATCTGCGGCTAAAGGAATATCTTGGGTAATGACTAAGTCCCCCGATACAACACCTTCGCAAATGTAATCGTCGGCTTTATCGAAGCCTTGAAAGACTTGTTGTGATTTTAAATAAGGAGAGTTTGGTAAGCTGAGAGGCTGGTTAGCAACAAATACCGCCAGTATTTTGGCTCTACCGGCGGCTTTGTAGATGACTTCTTTGACGGCAACAGGACAGGCATCTGCGTCTACCCAAATTTGGGGTTTACGCACTTGCTCATCGGATGTTGCGGTCATTGCTGTCGAGAATTAATGGCAGTTATTAATGTTCGCGAGCTTGGAAGCGTTCACGTGGTTTAAAGTTGCGTTCACTTCTACCACCGCCGTTACTACCGCGATCACCTCTGCCGCCACTGTTACTACCACGATCGCTTTTGCCGCCGCCACCGCCGCTACGCTCACGTCGTTGCTTGGCCGGGAAGTCAGAAGAATCTACCTTATGAAGATTCAATGGCTTGTTGCGAACATAAATACGCTTGAGGATTTGGTTAACCTCACTCGATAAATTCTGTGGCAACTGTACAAAGCTGTGAGTATCGTTAATCGCAATTTGACCGATGTTGTTGCTGCGCATGTTGGCTTCGTTAGCAATAGCGCCAACCAAGTCACCTGGGCGTAAGCCATCGTTGCGACCTACTTCTACTCGATAACAATCCATTGGGATGCTATTGAAACTGTTGGAACCGCGACGCTCACCGCGATCTCCTCGGTCGCCGCGATCACCTCTGTCACCACGTGAACCTCTATCGCCACGCTCGTCACGACGACTGTCTCGACCTTCGCGACGTTCTGCTACTAGTGGTTCGTCGAGCATTTTGTCTTTTGCAACGAATAACGGTTTATCCGACTGAGCTAAATACGCTAATGCAGCGGCAACCTCGTCAGCACTCACGTTTGCTTCGCTTTGTACTTCTGCAACTAGATCTTTAAATTCACCTAAATCTTGCGCATCAAGGGTTTCCAAAATGCTTTCGCGGAACTGCGAAACTCGGCGAGTGGTTAATTCTTCAGAAGTTGGTAAACGTGTTTCTGTGATAGCTTGACCGGTACTGCGTTCGATTGAGCGCAGTAAATGCTTCTCGCGTGGCGTAACCAGTAGAATGGCTTTACCAGAGCGACCCGCGCGACCGGTACGGCCGATGCGGTGTACGTAAGCTTCGTTATCGTAAGGAATATCGTAGTTTACTACGTGAGTAATGCGCGGTACGTCAATACCACGAGCGGCAACATCGGTTGCAATCACAATGTCGATTTTGCCTTTCTTTAATTGCTCAATGGTAATTTCACGCTGTTTCTGATTAATGTCACCATTCAACGCAGCGCTTGCATAACCACGGGCTTCTAATCTTTGTGCTAAATCTACGGTCGCGGTTTTGGTACGCACGAACATAATTAAGCCATCGAAATCTTCAACTTCTAAAATACGCGTAAGCGCATCGATTTTGCGACTCGGGCTGACCATAACGTAGTTTTGTTCGATACGATCAACGGTTTTAGTCTTAGATTCAATTTGAATTCGCTCAGGGTCATTCAAATAGTTCGTCGTAATTTTTTTGATGGCAGCAGGCATGGTGGCACTGAACAAAGCGACCTGACGATTTGCAGGCGTGTGCTCCAAAATCCACTCGACATCGTCAATGAAACCCATGCGAAGCATTTCGTCTGCTTCATCAAGAACAACGGTTTTTAAACGCGATAAATCCAAGCTGTTGCGGCGTAAATGATCCATAACTCGACCGGGTGTACCTACCACAACATGCACGCCGCGCTGCAATTGACGCAACTGCGCACGCATGTCTTGTCCGCCATAAATTGGCGCAATGTGGAATCCGGGAGTATTTTTCGCGTAGCTTTGGAAAGCTTCTGCGACTTGAATCGCCAGTTCGCGCGTAGGTGCCAAAATTAACGCCTGAGGTTTGTTAATGTTCAGATCAATATTGGCAAGAATCGGTAAAGCAAAGGCTGCGGTTTTTCCAGTACCTGTTTGCGCTAAACCTAATAAGTCTCGGCCAGTTAAAAGAACTGGGATACTTTGCGCTTGAATAGGAGATGGAAGTTCGTAGCCAATGGCTTTAAGAGATTCACATAAATTTTCAGGAAGGCCAAGCGATGCAAAATCGCCGGAAAAATCATTCGACATGTAAGGGTGCCTGTTAAAACGAAACGATTGCGGACCCTTACCAATAATGGGTGTTACTACACACGAGTGTTGTCTCAACATTACCAACACACAAGAGAGAAACTCTTGGACATATTGCTTGGCAGGGCCAGTGAAGAAAGCTAATTATAGGCCAGCTCGCGTATAAACAAAACGCTTTTTTTATAAAGCTGATAAAACACTTTAAAAATTGCTGCAATAACCATCGAATAAACCGTTAAAGGTGTTTGGGTGTTATTCAGAAAAATCGCCTTTTTATGTCGTTTTGAATGCCCATTTGTTAGAAACCGCTATGAAATTGTCGCGCGGGCTGTTAGATGTATCAGTAATTCCTTATCTGGCGGCGGGTAAGTGTTTGCATTGAGAGACGTTGGTGAAAAATACCGTAACAATTCAAGTCTTTCTTTTTAACGTCAAGCTTCTGTAATTAAAAGCATTTTTAGTGTGTACACGAATAGCGTATCGACATAGTCAGTGTTTTGAATTGACTAGAAAATGTCAGTTGAGACAACACATGGAATAACACTGTGAAACACAACTTGATCGGTAATGATTAAAGATTACCCGTTGATTGAAGAGAGCTTGGTTGCTGATTCTTAAGAGATCATTCGCTGCTATTCATGATTTTTCATCATTATTCATGCTTTTTTCATGTTATGGCTTCGATTTTCAGGTATCGCCTCAATTTTAGGTACGACATCTTTCGATACGACATCGATTTTTGTAATAAAAGATAACTTCATGCATGATAAAAGAGTCGCACTAAGTTTTGTAAAGTATATGAATAGATAGCTTTTATGGTAATTTTTGTCTCACTAATTATGTCGTTTTGTGTATTTGCTTTAGTACTGTGGGTACTGTTAAAAGTGAAAACTCCGCGATATCGTGTTCAGGCGTATCAAATAAAAAACTTGTTAGAGATGATTTTATGTGGGCAAGCATCCAGTAATGATTGGAATTTGTTTCTAGCATTTGAGATTCGAGACAATGACTATCTCGACAGCATTCGCCAACGCTGCATTGAAATCGACTTATCTGAATTCCGAGACAATGGTACTAATCAATATTTGTTTACATCGAAGGGTCTTGGTGAAATTCGCGAGCTACTTTCGGAGTTGAATGCAACACTTAATGAAGAGTCTCGCGATAGCTGATTCTTAATTTGCTAAAAATATCTGTGTCGAGCGGTAAGATACATAACTTTCATTTTATCTTAATAATCGCAACATCCATCTACGATCATTATTACTTTGCTCTTTTTGTTTGAGCCAGTGCGACCCATCCATATTATTAATCTCCGAACGAGTACTTTTCGCCGTGACTGTGTCGTTTTAGGTCATTGTTCGGTTGGAATTTCAGCTGAGATGCTTCTCGCTTTCTAATTTGAAGTTTGCTGTTAAGCCACCTGTGCTCTGTTACTACAAGAACTGCTACCACAACTACCACCAGAACTTACAACCTAAACTATAACCACAGTGCTGCAATTAACGTCGCCATTAACCAATGATTGGCGTTGCGTTACAAAGCTTGTACATTGCTACTTTCTAAGACTCAGCAACGCAGCATTAAAAAATGCTAAGGAATGCTATGAATTTTGAAGTTTCTCCCGTAACACGTTTTTTGGTGATTTCTGCGGCAATCGTAGTAGTGGTTGCCGGGATGAAATCAGCAGAAGCTATATTAGTCCCGTTTTTTTTATCGCTATTTATTGCGGTATTGTGCTCGCCGCCATTAGCGGCTTTAAAACGGTTGGGCCTACCCAGTGGTTTGGCGATTTTAATTATTATTGTTGTCATCATGATTTTGGGGATTGTTGTTGGCGCCGTGGTTGGTTCGTCGATCAACAGTTTTCGATCCGATTTACCTGAATATCAAGAGCGCTTAAGAGCGCTCACCTCCGGCGGTATAAAATTCTTGAACAGTTACGGCATTGAGCTCGATGCTGCGCAAATTCGAGAGAGTTTTGATCCGAGTGCTGCTTTAGGTTTTGTCGGAAATACTCTTGCCTCGCTCGGCAATGTCATGACCAACGCTTTTTTAATTTTGCTGACCGTTGTGTTTATTTTGGCGGAAGAAGTGCGTTTTAGTGATAAATACATGATGGCAACATCGAAAAACAAAAACGCTCTAGAGGCTTTAGGCCGATTTACTTCAAGCATAAATCGCTACATGGCCATTAAGACTTTAATGAGTGTTATGACCGGCGTGATTATTACCATTTGGTTGTTGGTGCAAGGTGTTGATTACGCGGTGCTTTGGGGACTCTTAGCCTTTTTACTGAATTTTGTGCCTACGTTGGGTTCCATTTTGGCGGCGATACCGGCAACGCTTTTATCGCTGGTGCAATTGGGTGTTACCGATGCTGCTATTACCGCGTTAGGTTTTATTCTGGTCAACGGTATTATTGGCAATGGTATTGAGCCCAAAACTATGGGGAAAGGCCTTGATTTATCTACATTGGTGGTCTTTCTATCATTGGTTTTTTGGGGTTGGGTATTAGGCTCTGTGGGAATGCTTCTGTCAGTTCCGCTGACGATGACCATAAAAATAGCCTTGGAAAGTTTTGATGATACGCGCTGGCTTGGGGTAATTTTGGGGTCAGGAAAGATGCCCGTAAATCTTTCAGAGATAAAAATGGAGCCAGCGGCCGATATTAACCATCGTATCTCTCAAGATAAAGACAAGTAGTCCATTAAGCTCAATAATGATGCTCGGTGCACCGATTAACTTGCTGCGTCCATGAGTCTGCGATCTACAGTCGATTTTTCGATAATGATAAATTGCCAAAATCGAGTAAAAACCTGGAAATCGTATTTCCAATTTCAATACAGCAATTCAGGCGCAGATGACTTAGGCGAAGATTCCGATAGGTTTCTCAGAACAACAGAGCTGTTATAATCGGTGCACTGTATTCAACCGAGAAATTGAGGAACAACAATGTATAAGCTGGTGCTCGTGCGACATGGCGAAAGTTTGTGGAATAAGGAAAACCGCTTTACTGGTTGGAAAGACGTCGATCTTTCTGAAAAAGGTAAGCAGGAAGCAATCGATGCCGGTAAGCGCTTGAAGGCAGAAGGCTATGAGTTCGACAAAGTTTATACCTCTGTTTTAACTCGCGCGATCAAAACCGCTTGGTCGATCATGGCTGAACTAGATGCTTGCTATTTACCCGTCATTAACAGCTGGAAATTGAACGAGCGTCACTACGGTGGTTTACAGGGGTTGAACAAAGCAGAAACCGCCGAAGCACATGGTGAAGAACAAGTGTTGGTTTGGCGTCGCAGCTACAATACGCCGCCGCCAGCACTGGAAAAATCCGACGAGCGCTACCCTGGTAATGATCCACGTTATAAAGACTTGGATGAATCCGATATTCCGCTGACCGAGTGCCTAGCCGATACCGTTGCTCGTGTTGTCCCTTATTATGAACAAGTGATCGTTCCTGAAATTAAAGCCGGTAAGCGTTTGTTGGTTGCTGCGCACGGCAACTCCATTCGTGCTCTGGTTAAATATCTTGATAACATGAGCGAAGATGAGATCATGAAAATCAACATTCCAACAGCAACGCCTTTAGTGTATGAGTTGGATGAAAATCTAAAACCAATTAAAAACTATTACCTTGCCGATGAAGAAGCCCTTCAAGCTGCCATGCACGCGGTTGCTAACCAAGGTAAAAAGCAATAATTAGCAGGTACATCGCCTAAAGAAGCCCCGGTCTCCGGGGCTTTTGTTTTCTCGTCTTTTAAATTTTAAGAACTTTTTACACTGCCTTGGTCTTTATCTCAGTAGTATGTCTTTAGGGAATTCTGATTAACCTCAAGGTCATTCAGGTCAGCAAGTTTTTTTATTTTCTATTAAGGCGTGCTTTCAGGCCCTAACGACTTAAATCGAAAAAGCAAACACTACAGCAAGAAAAAACGAGTAGGGTTCAATGGGGCGGCGCTTTACTCAGCATATTTGCTGCATTACAGTTTTTGTTTAGGGTCACGATTATTAAGTGTAAATGTCGCCTTGCAATTGCGAGCTTCAGATCACGTTGAGTAATTTTGAGGTTAATTAGAGATTCCTTTAGTTCATCAAAAACACATAGGTTTATTATGAAGATTGTAAAAATACTCGCGGCCATTATTTTGGTGGTACTTATTGTTGTTGGTATTGGGGTTTATTTTGTTTTTAAAAACTTAAACGACATTGTTAAATACGCCGTTGAAGAAGGTGGCACCGAGGCGACGCGTACCGAAGTACTTTTGTCTTCGGCTGATATCGATATTCGCGCCGGACGCGGTGAATTGGGCGGTTTAAGTATTGCCAATCCTCAAGGTTTTAGTTCGGAAAAGCTTTTTAGCTTTAACAAGATTGTTGTAGATATAGAGCCAACATCGATTACTAAAGATGTCATTGTTATTGACGAAGTTACTATCGATGGCGTTAATGTTCGTGCTGAACATAAAAATCTTACCGAAACTAACATCGAAGCCATGCTTAAAAACCTAACTCAAGGGGCTGGTGGTTCTTCCTCGGAGAGTTCTGGTAGTTCGGGTGAGCCTGGTAAAGAAGTTTTATTAGCCGTGAAAAAACTGGTTTTCAGCAATTCCAAGCTCAGTCTTTCATCGGATCAATTGGGAAGTTTTGACCTAACGGTGCCTAGCTTTGAAGTGAATAACCTAGGTTCAGCCAGCAATGGATTAACGCCCAAACAGCTTGCTGAGGCGGCCTTAAAACCGTTGTTAAAGAAAGCGCAAGATCAGGTTGAGAAGACCATTAAAGATAAAGCCGAAGACGAATTAAAATCTAAAATCGAAGACAAATTAAAAGAAAAAGTTGATCAAGAAGATCTTGATAAATTGAAAGGATTAAAATCACTCTTCGATAAGGGCTAATGCTCTTGAGCAGGCGCACTGCTATGGTGGGCCTGCTAAACATCCGCTGCTAATTCTATCCTCTGTTAGGCTAATTCCCAGTCAATCTCCATAAATTCTCTTTCATCTTATCTCGGCAGTACAAATATTTTTCACAACCGAAAATTACATTCGGAAACTCTGCTTAAGCTAGTGTTTCTAATAGCACAACCGTGTATCCGCCAATTTCAAGAACTGTAGGTGATTGAAGTCGTAGAGAAATTGAAAGCCACCTTGTCAAATTTTTTCGCTGAATAAACCCTAGATACGTTCGTCAGAACCACCGATCCTATCATTAGTAACTCGAACAATACGATAGTAGATAAACCGTATGTGAAAATTGAGCTCACCTGAGTACTGAATATCTAATGGCGTTTAAAAATACGATGTTTCGGGATTTTACGAATTAACTCGACCGTTTGTTGTATCAATGTCACTAAGTGACACGTCTGGTTAAGCGTTTAAAAAATTCATCCCTAAATGCCTTATCAGCGACGCTTTCTGTGAAATTTATTCTTTTTTATAGGTAACGCGAATGGATCCGGCCGAATTTCAGATCGGCAGAATTCAATCTTAATTTTATGAAAAAATAATAATAACCAGATTTCAATTAGCTAAAAATCGGTTGTTGTTAAATCTCGTTAGATAGTGACGCAAAAAGTCAAATTGTGATCGGCTTGCGCAGTTATATTTTTTAGGAGTGATCTACCTTCTGAGAATATCTGCATAAATCGCTCTTAACGGCTTTGGAGTGCTTTTTGAATACCTATTTTGAGAAGCTCTGATTGTGACCCATCTTAGAGGTATTTCAATGACAGTCTCTGACCGTAGAATTAGTAAAATTTTGCGTGTTTCGATTGCTTATCGTTATTACGATTAACAATGCTGTCTTATATCGCTAGAAACTCAGGGTTATTTGATGTGTTCTTTATTCTTTCTAAAGTGATAAGAATGATTTACGAATCCGGCAAGCTACACCGCTGTGGTCGTGAGTTATGCTGCAAAATTAATCGGTTTATCGTTTGAAAATGCTTGTGGTACATCAAAAGATGGCGAATTCGATTCGCTAACAAGTAAACCTGTGATTATTGTCGGTGAAATGTGAATAAATAATCATTATGTTCATCTTGTCCTCTACTGCACCCTCTGTGAGAAAATACATCCGTTGAAAAGCGCTAGACTGGGTATAACAGTTGATGGAATGATTTGGCTCCAAAGACGCAGCGGTTACCAGATTTTTCTGAATCGAAATATTAAAATCAGCTGTTATTTTTTTAAAATTGGACAATTTGTTAAAAACTTTGGACAGTTACTGATTTTTAAAACTGAATTTCTTTTCAAATTGTCCTTAAGCTATAGCTTGTTATAAGCTCGCTGCGAAAATTTTCAGTACCTGTTCGTGTGAGAAAATATGCAAAATTCATTAGCCAGAGACGCCAACCAGAATGAAGTCGAACGACTCTTGGAGTTTATTCCTTTTTTCAGGCAGGTGAAAAACAAAGAACCGCAGCAATTTCATGTTTTAATGGCGTTTTCGAAAGTTGCTCAGCTTTCCACGGGAGAAGAGATATTCTCTATGGGATCTGACGATCGTTGGTTATTTTTCTTGGTACGCGGTGAACTCAACGTGCAGCTGCGAGATACCAATGATCGACTTCTAAACCTCAATAGCATTCATTCTGGCGAAGTGTTTGGTGATTTAGCCATGTTGCTTGGACGCCCCAGAAGCGCATCAATTACGGTTGCACCCAATTGCAAGCAAGCACTGGTGTTTGGTCTAGATTGCAATATTTTTGGTTACCTGAACGATTTCTCATTGGTGACTTTGCACACCAAGTTGGTCTTCTACCGTAATGCCGTGCACAGCTTGCGATGGAAGCTAGAAATGTATCGCAATCAACATCCCGATCATTCCTTGGCAGGCGAACACCGAAAACTGAAAATACACCATCCTCAAGACGGTACTTTAGAGGAGCTACAGTCGTTGCATGAGCAGGCTGTTGCATTGGCTACACTGCTCGTAACTTGGAATCAGTCGTTCTGTCAGTTTGGCAACAGTGCCTTACTGAAGAAGCCCCAATAGAGAATCCTTTATTGGCTCAACTTAAGGAATAGACTCTCCTAAATTGACGTTCGGAACTCTGATTAATTCAGAGTTCTCAATGATTTAGAGGTGAGCGATTTGAAGATTCCTCTAGAGCGTTTATTTCTCCTTTAATTTTAGGAGCCTCTGATTAGCCCATCTCCTGATTTAATCAGAGGACAAAAATTGAAAATGCGATTTCCAATTTCTCAATTTCAATCACGCACCGTTTTTGAAATTGACGACACCTCCTTGTGTCGCTGGAAACTCTAGGTTATTCAGAGTTTCCTCTACCGTCACAACCTTTTTACTATTACTTGAATCTCGTAAATCAACTGTTTCTATAATTACGCGTGATTGGTCTATTCCAATGAAGCTTAATTTGTTAAAAACGGCGTCATTTATACAGGCTCTATCACTCTGTAAGAGTCTGGGAATTGTTTAAGAACGTTAATTCCTGACGCTGTTTCTACGTTCAATCAACCGACAAGATTCGTCTTGGTTCTCGTCTGACCCAAGCTGCTACACTGAATACATCACAAGTGCGGGTGATGTTATGGACCTAAATAAACATCGATTACTCTGTCAGAAAACGTTATTTGTTTTATGTGCATGCAGCTCGGCTTTTGCGTCATCGGATCAGGCTGAGTCGATCCATACGCAAGAAATCGAACAGCATATGATGCACACCGATTCCAATATTGATCCCAACAAGCTGTTGTTACCCAGCAGTTTAGATTTTTTAAAGCCTCGACTTGTTCAGGCGGCAGAGATAGCGTCTGCATCAACAGAATGCGTGTCTTTTGTGAAAGGTGAATTAAAAAGCATCAAACCGGATAAATCTAAACCAATATTTAGAATTATCTGCAAAAATACTTCTCAACAAACCTTTGCGTTATTAATCGATGGCGATAATTTTGAATTTATCAACGTTAAGGGCGAAACCAGAGCGCAGCAACATCAACGGCATTTGCACCAATACTGGCAAATTTGTCGGAAAGAGATTGAAAAAAAGACCGATAAAATGACGGGTGTACGATGGCCTGAAGGTGGATTCGTCGATCCGGTTTCAATTTCTGACGATCACGTAAATTTTGAAATCGATATTGATGCGAAAGGTTTTGGTGGGCAACCCTTGCTGTATCGGGGTTATTGCGAATTTCAAAGCCTGAAAAATTTCTCGGTTGAGCTGAAAGGACGTCCTAAAGCAGATTCTTAATCAAAATACACTAAAAGAAACGTCTATCCGCGTTAATAAGACGATTCGTCATTTATTCTGCCTGCGGTGATGACGAGCTACGAGATCCATTCTTTCGACAAGTTGGCGCCCTTGTTTTACCTTCGTGTCCTTTGATTTGGAATTTTTGTTTAAAATATCGCTAAGAACTTAACGCCTGATCAGAAACATCTTAAGAATACGCATTGAGCCTAACGACAATATTTATCAATTTTTGCCGTGCTTGAGAGCTAAATTTGTAGTTGTAGAGCGAAAATAAAAAAGGCCGACAGAGTCGGCCTTTTTGGGAGTCTACTTAAGCAGTTGCTTTTGGTGGACGTCCACGACGTTTTTTAGCTGGAGTGCCTTCTGCTGCTGGCGCTGCTTTAGGTGCAGCTACTGCGGCTTTCTTAGGACGACCGCGACGCTTTGGAGCGGCACCGGTAGCTGCAGGAGTCGCTGCTGCTGCAGGTTTAGCGGTAGCTACCTTTTTCTTCGCTACAGTTTTAACTGCTTTAGCTGGAGCTTTTTTGGCTTTGGTTTTTTTCTTGGTCGCAGTTGCAGCTTTTTTGGCTTTAACAGCTTCTTTTTTAGCGGCGGCTTTTGCTTCAGCGGCTTTTGCTTTAGCAATTTTAGCCAATTCACGGCTCTCGGCTTTTTCTAAAGCGTTAGCTGCTTTGTTAGCTGCTTTCAAATCTTTCAATTCGTTTTTAGCAGTAACTTCTGCGGCTTTCGCTGCAGCGATTGCTTCAGCAGCAGCAGCAAGATCAGCTTTAGCTTTAGCAACGGCCTTGGCAGCAGCTGGAGTTTTCTTACCAGCAGATGCTTTTAGTTTAGCTTGAGCTTTAGTTTTGTTGTCGGTTGCTTTTTTAGTTGCCACGGCAAGTTTTGCAACTTCTTTGGCGAGATCAGCTTCTTGTTTTGCTCTAGCTTCTGCAAGTTTTGCTTTCAGAGCCGCAAGTTCCTGTTCTAGCTGCTGGACAGGATCAACAGCCTTTGCCTTCGCTTTGCGTGCAGCCATATTTGCTTTCCTTTAATGTATTAATAATGCGGGCGAAAATATTAGATATAAATATGCGACATAAAATAAGCATTTGAAAAAAAATTTCAAGCTCTTTGGTAAAAAAATAGTCCATTTTTTTAAAAATGGGAATAAATTTTCATCTTTTTTGGAATTTTTTTTGATTCATGAGTAAAAAAAACCTCATTTGAGAAAAAATATCGGCTCAGTTTTATTTTCTGAAGGGCTGAAAATTTTTCCTGAACTTAAAAAATTTTCTTGATTCTCACTTTTTGACTGCCTTGAAAGAAAATCTTTAAGGCGTTTTTAGTTGATAGTCAAAATCTCCCGATCAGAGCATTTCGAAACAAATAATCAGTATGGGTATTCGATAAGGTTTGATTATTTTTTACAAACCTTAGGTAAAACGATTCAACAATATGCCATAACGACCTGAATTTTGAGATTGAATCCGTTATCGCCCTTTTTAATGATGTGCTCTCAGCTTTCTGATGGGCATTTTTGTCCAGAAACATTCCACTTGAGATTCTTTGCTAACTTATTCGCGAGTGAGTTCCGATCTTTTTGTTGTCTCTTGGTACTAAGTTGTCTCTTGGTACTAAGTTGTCTCATAGTACTAAATAGGATTATTGAGCGTCCTTGTCTTGGCCTTTTGACAATGATAATGCGCAGACGTTAAAAAATTTGGCTTAGCTTGGTCGAAAGTAGGGGAAAACTAAGGAATATCTGAATTGACTTTTCGATATTAAGGCAAATTTGCCGATCTTAATTGAAAATCTTTTTGTTTATCCCATCGTCAACTGTGTCTGTGTGAATCAATTTAGAGATCATACTGTTTAAAAAAATAGATAACGATCTGTCTTGAAATCCATTATCGGTCAGAATCTTATGTTCTTATAGGGCGCGTTGGCTCTATTTACTCGGTATTCGGTTCTAAAAAAATTCTCGATTGATCGTTATATTGATTAACACAACGGTGAAACGTTGAAATCTGCAATTAGATCTCTGGATTTATCGCCTTGAGTAATATAATTGCCGTTGTTGTTTAGTAGGACACCTTGATATTAGAGAAATCGCTCGGTATTAAATGAGTTGGAAGTAGAAAATTGTCATTCAATAATCAACGATTGGTTTTACATTGCGACGCGGACAGTTTTTTTGCCGCAATTGAATTACGTGATCGCCCACAGCTAAAAAATTTACCGGTTGCGGTTGGTGGTCGAGCTACAGATAGAGGCGTTATTGCGACGTGCAACTATATTGCGCGCAAGTTTGGTGTTCGATCTGCAATGTCTACAGCAATGGCAGAAAAACTTTGTCCAAATCTTATTGTTTTGGCGCCACGTTTTTCTTTGTATCGGCAAGTTTCTGAAGAAATGCACGGAATTTTTTCCAACTACAGTCGTTGTATCGAACCTATTGCGCTGGATGAAGCCTATTTAGAGTTAGATTCCGATGATTGGAATATCTGTGCAGAGATTGCCAAAGATATTCAGCGACAAATCGAAAGCATTCTTGCCATCACGGTTTCAGCCGGATTATCGCGCAATAAATTTTTGGCAAAGTTAGCCAGCGAGTGGAATAAACCCGCTGGGTTTAAAATTATTCGTGACGAAGATGTCGCTCAGGTGATGTCGCAGTTGGCGGTCGGTAAAATTCCAAGTGTTGGTGGTAAAACAAAAGAGAAGCTAGCGAAACTTGGAATTGTGACCTGTCGGGATTTACAACAACAAAGTCTAGATTTCTTAACGCAACATTTCGGTGTGCATGGTCAATTACTTTTTGATCGATGCCGCGGTCGTGATTTGCGAACAGTAAAAAATACTTGGATTCGGAAATCCATCAGTGTCGAGCGAACGTTTTCGAACGACTTGGTTCGTGACGACGAGATCAGTGCCGCATTGAATTCGTTAGTTGGTTTATTAGATGAACGTTGGTTGCGCCTGAAGTCAGGATATTTGGCAAAATCGCTTTTTGTTAAAATTAAATATTCCGATTTTTCTCTTACGACCCGAGAATCAGCTTTTTCTGGTTACATTCATTCCGGCGAGCATTTTTCGCCTCAACAACAGCTGCAATTGACCAGCACGGCAAAAACTTTATTGACCTCGGCTCTTTCCGTAAAAAAAGCCTCCATACGTTTACTGGGTCTGGGTTTTTCAGTACATCAAGGTGATCAAAAACAAATGAATCAGACGGATTTATTTATGTAATCTATTAAAAATGTCCGCTCATAAATCCCAAATAATCTTGGTGATTAACCGATGTGTTCAGTCCTGTTGGCTGATTACTGCGATGAGAGTGGTTGTTTGATGGGGCCTTTTCTATGTCTAAATTGCTGCCTTGGGGCTCTATTAAGATTCAATGCTCAAGCTGACTTCTAATTTACTGCATATTTGTAGTAAATTTCTGAATTTTCTACCACCGAGTGTTTGGATATTTAAGCTAAACCTCTATAAAGTTCGGTCAAAGGCTTTGTTTTCTTGCGTTTTTATAGATCGAAAATCGGTAGGTTAATTTTTCAGAATTAATGCATTCGGTAATTTTGTGCTTGGTATCCTGCAATTGCGCAATCAAGAACCAATAGGGCATAGTGAGAGTGTAATTTGCTGGTTGTATTTTTGATCAATACTTCTTTATTGTAAAAAATCAGTACAAAAATGTCGGTGAGCCCGGATTGTGGGTGTCTTAAGTAGCGGTCGAGAATTACAGTCGCTGCAAGCTCGGGGGAAAACTCTTTTTGATGTAAGCAGAATTCCGATCTCGATGATTGTTGATGGCGTCAGTTATTGGCCCGGCTATTTTGGAATTTCTGGTCAAATTTGCAATGGGTTTTGATTTACTGTTGGGGTTGTGCGAGCGGATTTCACCGATTGGTTGAAATCATTTCAGAACTTTTTCGGTGTTTAAAGTTGGTGGTACTTAGTGTCTAATCCGTCTTCTGATCACTTAGAAAAATTTAGGGACATTTGGGCAGAAGCTGATAATATGTTTGTAAGCTTTTGGGGCTAAAATCCGGCCTTTGAATGTAAGAAATTATTTTGCCAAGTTAAGAAGGGGGCAGTAGTGAGCCGAAGAAGACGGCGCGGCGAGGCCGAAGATAAAGCAGACATCGACTTAACACCGATGTTGGACGTTGTATTTATCATGTTAATCTTTTTTATCGTTACAGCATCCTTCATTAAAGAAGCGGGCTTGAACGTTAACATTCCAGAGGTGCCTGAGAATCCACCACCACCAGATCCGGATGAACCGAAAAACATTTTGGTTCAGGTGAATGCTGCGAACGAAGTGATAATGGATAACCGTCGTGTCGACGTACGCGCGGTGCGTTCTGTTATTGAGCGTCAGTTTGCTGAGAACCCTAAAGCTTTGGTGATTATTCGTGCTGATCCAAAATCAGAAGCGGGTACTTATGTGGCGATCGCTGATGCGGCTATTTCTGCTAATCCAAATGCGCAAGTTTCTCTGATTCCCGAGAAGCCAAAGAGATAATTTCTGGCGTTCTCGCTATCGTAAAAAAGCCCGCATAAGCGGGCTTTTTTACGTCTTGAGTTTATCTTAGAGAAGTGTCGCTAAGAAGGTAGAGCTTTCACTCCACCGTTCTATGGTTTCAAGCGGCGGATTTAGATCGACTCTTCTCAAGTTCTTCCTTTTGCATTTTTTGAAAATCCAACTCCTTTTTAACATCGAAGTTTGAGCGAATAAAATCACGAAGTCTCGGCTGGATTTCAGTTCTAAAGCGCTTACCGTTGAACACGCCATAGTGGCCTACGCCGGGTTGGATGTAGTCAAACTGCTTATCTTGTGGAATGTTGATACACAAGTCGTGAGCCGCCTGAGTTTGACCAATACCCGATATATCGTCGTTTTCACCTTCGACCGTCATGAGAGCAACTTTCGTAATTGCTGCCGGATCGACTCGCTGCCCATGATGGTAAAATTTACCCACCGCTAGGCTGTGTTTTTGGAATACTTCATCGATGGTTTGTAAATAAAACTCTTGAGTGAGATCGAGCACCGACAAGTACTCATCATAAAACTGGCGATGTTTTGCAACGCTATCGCAATCGCCTTCGACGAGGTGATTGAAGTATTTCTGGTGGGCATCCAAATGCAATTCACTGTTCATGGAGATAAAACCACTGAGTTGCAAAAAGCCTGGGTAAACACGTCTAAAGGCGCCCGAATGAGGCATTGGCACCGAGTAGATCACGTTGTTCTCAAACCAAGATAAGGGGCGTTTTTTGGCCAGATCATTCGGTACCGTTGGCGAGCGACGGGTATCAATGGGTGAACCCATAATAGTCATTGAAGACGGCAAGCAGGGGTTGTTGTTTTGCGACATCAATGAGACCGCGGCCAATACTGGAGGTCCTGGTTGGCAAATGGCTAAGATGTGAGCGTCGGGTCCTACGTGTTCTAAAATCTCAATAACATAATCGACGTAGTCATTAAGGTTAAAATCACCCTTGTAAAGTGGTACGTCACGGGCGTCAGTCCAGTCGGTAATGTAAACCTCGTGTTCTGGTAAAAATGCTTCTACGGTGCCGCGTAAAAGGGTCGCGTAGTGCCCAGAAAGTGGCGCAACAATTACTAATCGTGGATCTACATGCTCTTTTCCATAAGCTTTGAGCATGTCTTCTTCTTTACGTTTGAAGTGAACAAGGTTGGCAAAGGGCTTAGACCAGACGACTTCTTCTTCGATTGCGACAGGCTGGCCGTTAATTTTGGTTTGGTTTAGACCAAATTCGGGTTTGCCGTAGCGTCGAGTCATCGATTCGAACAGATCGCAGGTTGCCCCAATGATTTTACCGGGATAGGTATAGGCCAAAGGGTTGAGCTTAGAATCAAAGACTTTTTTGCCAAGGCCTGCGGCGTCACGGAAGGGTTTTAAGGCCGCATGATTGAGTTCGTATAAGTAATATAACATCGGTATCTCCAACGGACGCGCCCATAATGCCTAATTGGTAGCGTCATTCTATTCATCCGTCACAGGTAAGATTTATAGATTGTGATTAACATTTCTACAATTATGGCGCAAAGATTCTTACTTTATTAATTAGCTCTCTATAAACAGCGGTAATCAAGTAGTCTAATTGCAGCATGCTGCAATGCAGCAAAGTTTATACTCTACACCGTTCAGTTGGCAAATTTTTGCGCTCGATATGTGAATTTGTATCTAGTGCTGAAAAGTAAATAGCTAATGGTGCTAAACAGAGCAGCGATGACCTTTGTTATGGTTGAAATACGTCATCTATTTTGAATAGGTTGGCGCAAGGCTGCGGATTTGCGTCCTAACTTCACAAAGTCCTCATATTCAAAAAAAAGTTTCAAACGCGCAATTGAATAAAAATATTTTCTTATAAAAAACACAAAAAAATGAGAGATGTTGCCTTTAAACACTCTTTTCTTGTTACTTAAAGAAACTTTCGCGCCAAAGATGACAGTATTTTTTGACTGTTAGTTCAAGTTTTGGAAGCATTTGTAGAGCCTGAACTGACTTTGACTCTCGATGCCAAATTGACTGAGTATAAAAAAGCCCGCGGGTGCGGGCTTTGAGGAGCTGTTAAGCGTTGATGTGTTTATAGACAGATTCTAAAGAGTCGTTAGCATCACCAAATAGCATTCGAGTGTTCTCTTTATAGAACAAAGGATTATCAACACCTGCGTAACCGGTACTCATACCGCGCTTGAGAACGATGGTTGTTTTGCCATTCCAAGGCTCCAATACAGGCATGCCGGCAATTGGGCTATCCGGTACTTCTTGAGCTGCCGGGTTAACAATGTCGTTAGCTCCAATGACGATTGAAACATCGACCTTGGGGAAGTCTTCGTTAATTTCTTCCATCTCAAACACAATGTCGTAAGGGACTTTTGCTTCAGCGAGAAGTACGTTCATGTGCCCCGGCATACGACCAGCAACCGGATGAATCCCGAAGCGAACATTGACACCTTTTTCGCGCAAGCTCTTGGTGATTTGATAAACCGTGTGCTGTGCTTGAGCAACCGCCATTCCGTAGCCGGGGATAATCATTACTTCTTTTGCAGAAGTCAGCATGTTTGCTGCTTCCTCGGCGTCTACAGATTTAATATCTTCAGCGTTACCTGCAGGTCCGGCTTGAGCGCCGCTCGATGATTTTTTAGGGGTACCAAATCCGCCAGCAATAACATTGATAAATTTACGGTTCATAGCTTTACACATAATGTAACTTAAGATTGCTCCCGAAGAGCCAACAAGCGCACCAGTAACGATTAACAAATCGTTGGCGAGCATAAAGCCGGTGGCGGCCGCGGCCCAGCCGGAGTAGCTGTTGAGCATCGAAACAACGACGGGCATATCGGCACCACCGATGGCCATTACCATGTGTACACCAAATATCAGTGCGATGATCGTCATGATAACGAGCGGAGTTAAGCCTAAACCTTGGGCTGATTGGTCGACAAAACTGAAACCTAACCAAATTGCCGCCAACAGCAAAATGAGATTTAAGTAATGGCGTCCCGGAAGCAGCAGTGGTCTGCCGCCGATTTTGCCGCTGAGTTTTAAGAACGCGATGATTGATCCTGAGAAAGTCATTGCACCAATTAAAATGCCAATATAAGTCTCGACATCATGAATGCTTTTTTCGACACCGATTAAATTAGGATCGTGTTCTAGGAAGTTTGCGTAGCCGACTAAAACAGCCGCCAAACCAACGCCCGAGTGAAGAATGGCCACTAATTCTGGCATTTGAGTCATAGCGACTTTTTTGGCCAAGACGAAGCCAATAATTGCACCGCCAGCTAAAGCAGCCAATAACAGCGCGTAATTATCGGTAACAGAGCCAATAAAAGTGACGATTAACGCGATCGCCATACCGACGATGCCAAAATAATTACCGCGTTGAGCTGTTTCTTGTTTACTTAATCCACCTAATGCCAGAATAAAAAGAATAGTGGCACCGATGTAAGCAACATTAATCATACCTTGAGTCATATTCAGTGCCCCTTACTTTCTAAACATAGCCAGCATGCGCTGTGTAACCGCGAAACCACCAAAAATATTAATACTGGTGATCAAAATTGCGACTGCTGCAAGAACAATTACCCAAGTGCTGGGTGACGAAATTTGAATTAATGCACCAATTACAATGATGCTACTAATGGCGTTGGTAACGCTCATTAATGGCGTGTGCAGGGCAGGGGATACGTTCCAGATAACCATATAACCAACAAAGCACGATAAAACAAACACTGTAAAATGGGACATAAACGATGCAGGCGCGCCGGCACCGATACCCAGCAAGGCAAGTGCACCAAGCAGCACCCAAATCCAGGTGTAATTCTTGGCGGGCTTTGCTTCGGTTGCTTCTACAGCAGGTTTTGGCTCTTCTTTTTTCTCAGCAGGTTTGGCTGACAATTTTGGCGGTGGTGGTGGGAAGGTGATTTCGCTGCCAAGCACAGCGGTTGCGCCACGCACGACCTCATCGTCGAAATTAATAACAAGTTCGCCATTTTTTTCAGGCGTCATGTCGGTTAATAAATGACGTAGGTTGGTTGCGTATAATTGACTCGCCTGACTGGCCAATCGACTTGGCATATCGGTGTAACCAATTAAGGTAACGCCATGTTTAACAACCACTTCATTGCGTTCGATTAATTTACAGTTACCACCTTGTTCCGCCGCCAAATCGACAATTACGCTACCTTCTTTCATGGATTTAACCATGTCTTCGGTAATTAATTCGGGCGCTGGCCGGCCAGGAATTAGTGCGGTAGTGATAATAATATCAACGTCTTTCGCTTGCTCGGCGAACAATGCCATTTCGGCTTCGATAAATTCTTTCGACATGGTTTTGGCATAACCGCCAGTGCCGCTGCCGTCTTCTTTAAAGTCGAGCATTAAAAATTCGGCATCCATCGACTCAACTTGTTCTTTTACTTCAGGTCGAGTATCGAATGCGCGCACAATTGCGCCCATAGCTTTTGCCGATCCAATTGCCGATAAACCGGCAACACCCGCCCCAATTACTAATACTTTAGCGGGATTAATTTTTCCTGCCGCGGTGATTTGACCGGTAAAAAATCGACCAAAATGTTGGGATGCTTCGACCACTGCGCGATAGCCAGCAATGTTCGACATCGAACTTAACGCATCCATTTTTTGAGCGCGTGAAATTCGGGGCACCATGTCCATGGCAAGTGTGTTTACTTTTTTTGCCGCAAGTGTTTCTAGTAATTCCGCATTTTGTGCAGGCCAAATAAAGCAAATTAGCGTTTGACCCTCTTTTAAAAGATCAACTTCGTTGATGCCAAGAGATTCATTAAATTCCGGCGCGCGAACCTTCAAAATAATGTCGGCATTGCTCCAAAGCTCACGAGTGTCGGTAATAACTTCTACACCAACGGCTTGATAATCTTCATCTCGATATTTGGCGTGATTGCCAGCTGAGCTTTCAATTTGCACTGTATAGCCCAGTTTAATGAGATGCTGTGCGGCTTCAGGCGTAGTCGCTACGCGTTTCTCTCCCGCTTTTATTTCTTTAGGTATTGCGATCTTCATTTGTATTTCCCCAACTGTGATCACCTAACCAGTTGCACCGGTTTTTGTTTTTAATTTAAGTAATTCTCTGCGCACAAAACGTAGCTTGCACTTTATTTGCGTTGCTAATAAAAAATTAGAACGCTGAATAAAATTTGAAATAAATATAATAGTGATGAAAAAAATAAGAAGAACTAGAGAATTTAAATTGCGTTAATAAAAAGGAATGTCTCCAAACGGGCTATTTGATGTGTTTTTCGTGATCATGTAAATCATGCTTAAGGTCTAAATTGGCTATTCGTTATCAAATACAGTGCCGAAAATAGCCTTAATTATTTTATTGGCAATATTTTATGGAAAAACTAATTTAAGAAACCGCTGTTTTAATGTGTTAAATCAAATTAATTTTTATTTTGAATCGTTGTTTGTTGTATTTGTCGTAAAAATTGTTTTGCTAATGAAGTAAAGAAATAAACAAAATTATGAATTTTCGTTCTTTGGGTGGAAAAACCCCTTTCGGTTTACACTCTAACTGCTTAACTCCTATCTTTTTTGTAGATGTATTTGTCGTAAAAAGCCAAATTTAATAGAAAATACTTTTTTGTCAATCGGTTCAGTTGAAAAAAATCTATTGAATTCGAACCCGATTGTTATTTCAGTCGTACTTTCTGGTTGGTGATTTTGGAGATTGAGTGCTAAGTGGAAACACTTCTTTCAATATTGGGTCTTTTTTCAACGGACTGACTCAGGTGTTGAGTGGTATATTGGCGGTGTATTGCGCCTAACGTTCTGAGTGTTATAGGCGTATCGATATTTTTGAGGAATATTCATGCAAGACATTATCAAGGGTGTTGAAAAGTTTCAGCGTGAGATTTTCCCTGCGCGTAAAAATGAGTTCGTTGAACTGGCGTCTGGCCAGGCGCCAGAAGTGCTGTTTATCACCTGCTCGGACTCACGTATCGACCCTTGTTTGCTAACCCAAACCGTACCAGGGCAGCTTTTTATCTGTCGTAATGCTGGTAATGTGGTTCCGCCTCATACCAACCAAACAGGCGGCATGACTGCTTCCATTGAGTACGCCGTTGCGGTTTTGAAGGTCGGTCACATTATAGTGTGCGGGCATACCGACTGTGGTGCCATAAAGGGCGCCGTGTTGCCCGATACCATCGCCGACTTACCGCACGTAAAAGAGTGGCTGGGTCATTGTCGGGCGGCGGCTGCGGTTGTTAAAGAGAAGCGTGGTTGCCTTGGCTTGGAGCACACCGAAGAGTTAACGCGGGAGAATATCAAGCTGCAATTACAGCATCTGCGCACCCATCCTGAGGTCGCTGCAAAGCTAGCAACTAATCAGTTAAAATTACACGGATGGTTGTATCAGATTGAAACTGGTGGCGTATTGGTACTTAATGATCAAACGGGAGAGTTTGAGCCTTTGATCAAGTAGTTTTCTGCGATAGTATTAAAGCTGATAGTATTAAGGCTATAGTTTGGTTGTCTTTTATTGCTTTAGCTTATCGTTAGAATAGAAAAAATCAGTAGAGCTTTTTCTTTTTTACGTGTCGAACAACCAACTTTTGATCGATCTTATTTGTATATTTTTGACACTGTCGAGGAGATTTTTATGGCTGATGTAAATGCTACAGATGCCAACT
Organism: Sessilibacter sp. MAH3; assembly: GCF_054658275.1. Taxonomy (NCBI): domain Bacteria; kingdom Pseudomonadati; phylum Pseudomonadota; class Gammaproteobacteria; order Cellvibrionales; family Cellvibrionaceae; genus Sessilibacter; species Sessilibacter sp. MAH3. Next base: position 34,354 of record NZ_BAAGIE010000005.1, read on the forward strand.
GGCAAGACGAAGTGATTTCTGCTGATCGTCCAGTATTAGTAGACGTTTGGGCGCCATGGTGTGGACCTTGTAAAATGGTTGGTCCAGCACTTGAGCGCATTCATGCAGAGAACACCGATCGCTTCAAGTTGGTTATGGCCAACATGGAAGAGTTTGAAAAAACCGCTGAGCAGCTAGAAATTCGCGCAACACCAACCTTAATGATCTTCAAAGGTGGTGAATTAGTCGCTAAGAAATCCGGTGCTATGATGCAAAGCCAAATCAAGCAATGGTTAGATCAAAATATCTAAGTTTATGCTTGATTTAAACATCGCAATAAAGGCTCACAGTTGTGGGCCTTTATTTTTTGGCAACCAGCACTCTAAAGGGTTGCTTCACGCCAATTCTTTCGTCAAATCCCATTAATCTACCTACTACGGTTTGCGATACACGTTGGCCTTTGGCCATGAGTAAGGTGCCCGTATTTGAGTAGATATCTTCCGAAAACACCATACCCGGCGCCAACTCCGCAAGACTGATGTTCTTAGGAATCATCATTTCGCGGCCTTTGTCGGCGGTGGCTTCTAGGGCATCAATCTGTATGCCGTATTTACCTTTAAAGTGTTTACGAAGTTTATCAATGGCTTGTTTGTGGCTGCCGCCCGCCATAATGACATCTTCGTAGAGGCCTGCGAGGTATAGCAGCCTTGAACCGACCACGACTTCATCGCTGAGTTTGGATTCACCTTGCTTAAGTTCGTTGTTAGGGTTATCGGCGGTATTTTGGTAGCGCACGATTTCGGCAACAGTTTCTAAACGTGGAATTTTGTGTAACAGATGGTAGGTGACTTCGGGGTGATTTCTAACCAAATCCAGCTCGTCATCGGTCAACTTGGTTCTGGTATACACTTTTTCGAGCAGATCGTGCGATAGAGTTACACAGCCAAGCTGTGACATTAGCGCGGCAATTTCATACTGCCATGCGTTGTTCAAACCCAGCTTCTTCGACATTTTTGAAATGGTGCGGCTTAAGCGCCCCGCGCGGCTAAATGCCACGGGATTCACTAAGCTCAACACTTCACTCATCACTTCAACACATTTAAACAGCGTGGTTTTGAGTAGATCGGACTCGATGGAGCGTGTCTGGTACTCTTCAGCTGCTTTGCTGACGATATCGATCAGCTCTTCCGGCGGGCAGGGTTTGGTCAAAAATCGGTACACACCCCCTTCGTTGACGGCTCGGCTGGCAGATTCGGTATCAGCTTGGCCAGTCAGGAGTATACGCACAGAATCGCTGTATCTTTCTTTAACCTCTGATAAGAATTGAGCGCCATCGATTTCGGGCATTCTCATGTCGCTAACCACCACAGCAAACGGGCCGGCGGCGCTCAGAATTTTGAGACCATCGGCGGCGCCTGTGGCGGTGTAAATATTAAAATATTTACGTAGAATATCTTTTAAACCGCTTAAGACATTCGGTTCGTCGTCAACCAGTAAGACTTTATGTCGATTCATTCCCCTTCTCCGCGACTTCTAATGTTTCGACAACTGGAATAAATATTTCAAATTGTGTCCCCTCGTTAGGTGCGCTTGAAACTTTGATACTGCCGTTGTGGCCTTCGTGAATGATGCGATGACAGAGCGATAGTCCTTGTCCGGTGCCTTTACCAACCGGTTTGGTAGTAAAGAACGGATCAAATACTCTTTCGATAATTTCTCTAGGGATTCCGGCGCCGTTATCCCAAATAGTAATCACAATATAGTCGTCGATATCTCGCGTTGTTATCGCAATCTTGCCCATGATCTTGGCCGGTTTGTCGCCGAAACGCTCTTCAATGGCGTGGGCCGAATTAACGATCATATTGAGAAGCACCTGGTTGATATCGCTAATATGGCAGTATATTTTTCGTATATCGCCCAAATCTTTATCAACTTGAGCGTTGTACTTATATTCGCTGCTAGCTACGAGCAGTGTGTTGTCGATGGCTTCGTTAATACTGGCGAGGGTTTTTTGTTTGTTTTCTTGGCGGCTAAAGGACTTCATTGCCTTGATGATGTCGCTTACCCGCTGGATGCCTTGGGATGCTCGCTCTAAGCTTTCGGGAACGCGTTCGTTTAAATAATCCAAGTCTAATATTTGATTTATTTCTTCAATACGTCGTTGATTTTCTGGATTGGTTTTATCGATAAGGCTTTCGTACTCAGATAATCCACGTTGTAGATCGTAAATAGATTCTTTTAAGAAAAAAATGCTATCGCCCACGAACTGAATCGGTGTATTAATTTCGTGAGCAATACCCGCAGAAATTTGCCCCAGAGCTTCCATTTTTTGCGCGAACCTTAGTTCTTTTTCAACAGCTTCGCGCTGTTGCATTTCTTCTTGTAATTTTTGTCGCGAAAGAATTAATTCTTGGTTGATTTCAGTGAGGCGCTCCGTTCGGCGTTCTACACGTTTTTCTAATAAAACATTCAGTTTAGTCAATTCTTCGGTGCTGGATTCACTTTGTTCGAGGGAGTTTTGCTGCGCCTCCATAAGCAACAAGAAGTAGGTGATGGGCTCATAAAGTGCGTAATCTTCCATGGTTAGGCCAGTTTCTTCTAAGGTTTTAAAGTCTGAAACCCACGGACAACCGGCAAAGAAAAGAATACCTTCTTCTTTGAGCGCAATGAACTGACCCCGCAATATGAGTTTTTGGTGATTTTTAGGTCGTAAAATGAACACCTCTTCTAGATGGTCATGCATCTGCTCAATATTGCTGACTTCGGGTGTATCGAAATCAAAGTGATGAAATAGTGATTCTTCGCCGTTACTTTCGCCAAGATAGCGGTTTAAGCTTGGCCCAGTAGAGACAATATGTCCCTGTGGTGCCAAGCAGAAGTAGAAAGGAAATAACCTAGCAAGCTCATCTTCGGTTACATACATTGTTGAACTAATCCAACTGAAAATTTGAATAAGTAAATTAGGTGGTTAATTCAACTCTAGCACAAGAAAAAGCTGCTGAAGGTTAAACCTCTAAAGCACGCTGGTAGTGAATATTTGGAATTGTTAAACAAATTAATTCTGAAACATTGCGTCACAAAAAAGTGACTTTTCAGGCAGGTTCAAAGTTGGAACCAATAGGTTAGTCTTCAGTCGCAATGAACAGACGCAACGATCACCCGCGCAGTGATAAAAGTTAATCAAAACATTGAAGTTGAATTTCAGTTATGTTGATAAAAAGTTTCCGTAAAAGTGATTTATCTGAAGCAAAAGTTACCGATGAATCCGTCTTTAAAAATCGTCGTCAGTTGTTACGTAATTTAGGTTTTATAGGTGCAGGTAGTTTGCTTGCCAGCTCCAGTAATGCAGGTGTTTTTGATTTTCTCTCAGATGATCAAAGCAATGCAGAGGATACCTCCGGCTTAAAAGCGTTAGATTTTAAAAAAGCGAGTGCATCTAACCAAAAGCTGACCAGTGAAGACAAAGTTACCAGTTACAATAATTTTTATGAATTTGGATTGAGCAAATCCGATCCGAAAGCAAATTCAGCGAAGTTTGTTAGTGATCCGTGGAAAGTAGAAATTGTTGGTGAGGTTGAAAAACCTATCACCTTAGATTTAGACGATCTTTATAAATTTGGTCTTGAAGAGCGCATTTATCGACTCCGTTGTGTAGAAGCTTGGTCGATGGTCATTCCTTGGGTGGGTTATTCGCTATCAAAAATCCTTGAGAAGGCGGCACCAACCAGCAAAGCGAAATACGTCGCATTCGAAACCGTCTACAATCCAGACCAGATGCCCGGTCAACGCAGTCGTTTCTTCGGCGGCGGTATTAAATATCCTTATGTTGAAGGTTTACGCCTAGATGAGGCCATGAATCCTTTGGCATTTATTGCTGTTGGTGTGTATGGAAAAGCCCTTCCTCCGCAGAATGGCGCACCTTTGCGATTACTGGTGCCTTGGAAATACGGCTTTAAAAGTATTAAATCCATTACGCGAATTCGTTTAACCGATCAACAACCACCAACAACTTGGAATATTTCTGCGCCTCACGAATATGGGTTTTACGCAAACGTGAATCCTCAGGTTGATCACCCTCGTTGGAGTCAGGCCAGTGAGCGCAGAATTACTACGGGTGGTTTAGGCGCCGACGAACGTATTCCAACGGAAATGTTTAATGGTTACGCCGAAGAGGTTGCACACCTTTACGCAAACCTTGATCTTAAAAAATTCTATTAAGAGTATTTTCGCTCATTTTCTTAAGGCGGCAGTTTTTCTGCCGCTCTCTTCAGATTTTCTTCAGAATAATGATTTATTGTTCTCAGATTAGTGGCTAGCTAAGACGGTTTGGGTTTTAGCCTCAAAGCATTCAGTCTCAGAAACAATAAAGGCCCATTTTTAAGGTTCACGCAAAGAAATACAAATCCATACTTTATCCACATTTATTGGCGAATTTAGCAATAAATTATAGAGACTAAAGGAAAGTGATTTGAGGCGTTGCAATTGGCTCGAAATGAGAATGAATTACAAATTAAATTCGACCAACGCTATTTGCGAGCTTTTATCCTGATGAATAGGGATTTATATTCTCAGGGCACGATTATTGGTGCCGAAATTGCCTAATAAGTTACTAATATTGGATAAAAATTATGTTGTTAAGCTGGTTGAGGCCTAATTCATTTAAAACGCCTCATATTATTGGTTTAAAAATAACCACCCATGTTGTGTGTTTGTATTTGTTAATTGAGGCATTTTATTTAGCGTTCACCGATCAGATTGGTGGCGATCCCGTGCAATCGTTGACGCATTTTACGGGATTAGGCGGGTTGATCTTAATGCTTATAACCCTGGCCGTAACGCCGCTAACGCGCTATCTCCGTCAAGGTCAACTGATGCGAATGCGCAGGCTTTTGGGGCTTTATGCGTTTGCTTATGCCTGTTGTCACATATACGTTTATTTAGCTTACGACCTAATTTTTAATTGGTCTTTATTGGTTGAAGAAATTATTAAAAGACCGTACATCACCGTGGGATTTGTGGCCTTTATTATTTTAACCGCTCTGGCGATTACATCTATTCCGAGCATTATGAAAAAAATGGGTAAGCGTTGGAAAACGTTGCACAACCTTATTTATCTAGCAGCCATTTTGATTTGCGTGCATTTTTTGTGGTCGGTAAAAGCCGACATTACAGAACCACTGTTGTATATGGGAATACTTGCCGTAATGTTGTTTTTCAGATGGGAAAAATTAATGCGTTACTGGCGAAAAATAACTGCTTCGTCCACAGGTTCAGTATCATCGTAAGTTTTTTTAGACGCTTCGAATAACACAGGTTTTCTCGAGCCAGAATTTCTTACAGATCGGATTTAGCCAAATAAATAGAATCATTAGGAGTCGTTTCTATGAAAAAATTAGTCGCCGTTACGGCAGGTTTAATATTGGGATTTTCTCTGCCGACATTCGCGCACAGTTCAAAAGACCCCATCAAAAATCAAGTTCAGTATCGCCATTCTACCTTTAGTTTGATCAACCACCACGTTGGTAAAATGGGTGCGGTAATGAAAGGCGAAGCCGATTACGATAAAGATTCAATTCTTACCAGTGCCGAAGTTGTTGCCGCTTTAGCAAAAATAGCCGGTGAAGGTTTTGTATTAGAAAGCGCCGTTGAAGGTTCTGATGCGCTACCAGACATTTGGAAAAATAAAGACGACTTTAATAATGAGCTTCAAGCGCTTATTGATACCAGTGCTAAATTAGCGGAAAACGCCGGCACTGAGTCAGGCTTTAAAAGTAACTTTATAGCAGTTACTAAAACCTGTAAAAGCTGTCACAACAAATACAAAGACTAATTTGTATTGTCGTACAGAGGCCCGCCAAGGGCCTCACATTTACACATCAATTTCCCGACCTAATTCTTCTTTTAATTCTACCCTAGGTTCTATTGAATCAGAGCTTCGTCTGCTTGAGAACTTAGCGAAAATCACTCGGTTATTAACCAGTCGTTGGTGTTTTGCACGCGATATAAGCCAGATTCTTTAGCAAGTTGACGCAGATAATTTCCGTGTCCTGCACCGTACACAACCAATACTCTGTCGCCTTTTTCGGTGTGGCTGACGATGTTATTAAAAATTCTTAAATTTCGTCCAAACCAGTATTGAACCCAATTTGTACCCACAGGATCTTCCAAGGTACCCAGTTGTGTTAAATGAAAATAAGCGATGGCATCTTGGCTTAAATATTCTTCTGAGTTTAAATGGCGGATTGCATCCAAAACGGTACCTTGTTTCAGTAATAAATCGCTTTTAAACGCGTAGGACTCGATGAATTCTATGTGCTTTTTAAATCGATCTTCTTGGTGATATCGTTTCACCGCAGATTGATAATCGATGTCTTTCACTGGCGTGGAATCGTCAGTGTCAACCGCGTACAGGTTCTTAAGTGAAAGAGCACAGGCAGTTCGAGCACCCAATTGATAGCTTTCGCTTCGCCTTGAGATTGTGTTCTCTAAGCAGGTTTGTTGATAATTTTTATCGACTTCCGATTGTTTGGTTACGTCGATCTCAACCATGATTTTGGTGGGGTGAAACTTTTCTAAAGCACGAGAAATATCTCGTATTTCAGCTTGTCTTTTATCGGATAAAACATCGTCTGCCTTTACATTTACCAGATCTAACCCCGGATTATTCATGTGGAAGCTGCCGACAAATAAAAAATCGGCAATTGGTTCTGCTTGCACCGATACGGCACCGAATAGTGTAGCGAATACTAGGGCAGTCTTACTGATAAGTTGGTGTGTAAGTGTGTTCATGGCGCTCCAATTAACACGATCGTTAACACAATCGCGGAGAAAAAAACGAGACAAAGTGGCTGATTATGGGAGATAAAACGACCGGGTTATAGACGCGTAACTTGACCAATGGGTTTACCGCTCAGGATTAGGTCTTTTAGTAAGAATTTGCACTTTTACCTCAAGGTCGATGACATTGAGTTTTTCAGCTGACGAATCTGGAGAACCGTTTTTCAAATTTATTTTTCATAGATTTTGTGAGTTTGCCTCGGTATCGTTTGAATCAATCAACAATGGCTGTTTTGTAGCGTTAAGGCGATCTAATTGGATGTTTGTTAAGAGCTTTTATCGAGAATCCCTTCGATAAATTTCTTTATACCGCTATTAAGTTGCTCAAATAAGTTACTCAAAAATACAGTCATTTATTTTATTCATGCAAATAGATAATAAGGCAAATTCTAATGACCAAACCCTTATGTATTGTGGCGGGTGTTGGACCCGGTAACGGTTTAGCATTTTGTAAACGCTTTCTCAAAGAAGGTTTTAGGGTCGCCATTGTGGCGCGCAGCTTAGAGCGAATGACCGAATACGCGCAAATGGATGAACAGGTTTTTCCATTCGCTTGCGATCTTTCAGACCCGGTTGCGGTGGCTAATACATTTCACCAAATTATCGAGTCGCTGGGTACTCCTGAAGTCACGATTTATAACGCTGGCTCTGGGGTTTTTGGCACTGCACTTGAAACCTCTATCGAAGATTTCGAATCTACGTGGCGACTCAGCGCCCTAGGCTTGTTGTCGGTTTCCCAAGCCGTAGTACCTTCTATGTTGGAGCGCGGTAAAGGAACGCTTTTGGTAACCGGCGCCACCGCATCATTGCGAGGTGGTGCTAAGTTTGCAGCATTTAGCTCGGCAAAGGCTGCACAACGTAATCTTGCGCAATCCATGGCTCGCTCGCTTGCTCCCAGTGGCATTCACGTGGCTTTGGTGATTATTGATGGCATTATCGATATCCCGCGCACCAGAGCGATGTTCCCAGATAAACCCGACGATTTCTTTATGCAGCCGGATGATATTGCCGATACCTATTATGCCTTGAGCCAACAAAACAAAAGCGCTTGGACATTTGAAGTTGATATTCGAGCAAATACAGAAAGCTGGTAATAAAAAAGAGGCCGTTTGGCCTCTTTTTAGAAAAGCGTTGTGAATCAAAAGCATCTGATTTAACAAGTTATTTTTTGTATAAATTCAGATTTATCGTTACTCGCTCATAAAAATCACGTCACTGACCAAATCACACGCTAAGTCGTTATAAACCAAATGGCGCCAACGCATATTACGGCGCTAACAAAAGCCAATACGGGTGATTTTAACCTAGGCACAACTTCTGCTGGAATCGATAGCGTTTTCTTGCCGGTCACCATTGGACGAACAAGGTTATCGCGTTTTACCAGATAAGCGATTATCGCCAAAATATGTATCGCAACCAAAGCTAATAAAAGTTTGAAGCCAATGTGGTGAATGTTGGTGAATAGCTCTCCGAGATCGGCGTCGATCGAATCAGCAAATGGACCACCGTAAAAATACCCGTCAGACGTAAACAAACCCGTTGTTGCTTGAACAATCAATCCGGCTATTAAAACCAACACCATAATGCCACCCGCCGGATTATGGCCGATTTGCTCTGCATGACTGTGTTGAGATTTATTTTTTAGATAGTGAATAATCTCGGCCGGGGATTTGATGAAGTTAGCGAATCGCGATGTATCACTGCCGATAAATCCCCAAACAATTCTGAAGACAATTAATCCCAGTAACAAACGCCCGGCTCTCATATGCCAATCCATAAGATCATCGGAGATTTCAGCGCTGTACCATAAAAATATCATCAACAGAACGATAGACCAGTGCCAAAGGCGCGTGGCGCCATCCCATACTTGGACTTGATTCGATTGCGCAACCTTCATGAAATTAAAACTCTCCTTAAAACTGCTGAATAAAACAAAGGCTCTGAAATATAGCACTGTTGTTTATAATGCCTGTTTGTGTTCGATCAATGAATTTATTTACACAATTTATTTAGTGATAACCTGTGTTAATGTAGCGCCTAGGTCTATTGTTAGACGAGCAGAAGAGGAATGAGTAAACGGGGATGCCTGAAAAATCATCAGTACGAGTCATTAGCCGAGAAAAAGCCACCAATATTATGATTGCCAACGGAAAAGGCGGTGTTGGTAAAACAACTTTGGCTACCAATTTGGCCGCACATTTGAGTGTTATCGGCCCGGTTGGCATTCTCGATCTCGATCCTCAGGGCAGTTCGCGTTTTTGGTTGCAACTGCGTGGTGAGCGTGAACCTAAAATCATCTGTTTAAACTCTAAAGAGTACGATCGCGGCCAGGTAACGCGCACATGGATGGCCCATAAAGTGAGCCAGCAGGTTCGTTACGTTGTCTGTGATACTCCCGCCGGTCTTGGTTCTCCAAAACTTGATCAGTTATTAAAAGAAACCGATGTTCTGCTCATTCCGGTGGCCCCGTCTCAAATAGACATTCACGCCACGGCGGCGTTCGTAAAATCGCTTTTACTGAATCCACAATTTCGCGCGCGACCCGTGCGTTTGGGCGTGGTTATGAATCGCGTTAAACGCAACACGCTGAGTTTTCAGAAGTTAGAAAAATTCTTAGCCAGTTTAAATATTCCCGTTGTAGCAACTATTCGCGATACGCAAAATTACTTAAAAGCGGTTGAAGCTGGTATGGGAATTAACGAACTACCCAAAATTACGCCAGAAGATGAAAAATCTTGGCGTGATACCATCGCATGGGTACGACAGTCGGATGCTACGCCTGCGGCGATGCTGGCGCGGCAGCAAGCAAAACAAAAGCTGGAAAAGGGCACCGACGAGCTATTGGGCTCAGGCACAAACCAGACGGATTAATTTTAGGAACCTCTGATTAACTCATCCTTGATTTAATCAGAGGGCAGAAATTGAAAATGTGATTTCCAATTTCTTCACAATTTCAATCACTTACAGTTCTTGAAATTGGCGACACATCCTTGTGTCGCGAGAAACTCTAGGTTAATCAGAGTTTCCTTTAGTTAAATGTAACGCTAAATTAATCGGCAATTGTCTCTATTTTTATGTGGGAACACTTCATGTCAGGACCAGCTAGAGCCGGGTTAATAATTTACGCGTTAAATCGCAAGCTTTTGGTTGATTTTTATTGCACCGTTTTCACCATGCATGTTTTGCATCAAAGCGATGATTTACACGTGTTGTCATCAAACGATATTCAGATAATTATTCATGACGTTCCCGAATATTTGCAGCCAAACGATAAGGTTAATTTATCCGTCGAGCCAAAAGTATCGACGTTGAAGTTTTTTCTCAGTACCAACAATATGATCGAAGCAGAACAGAAAATTATCGAAATGGGCGGCGGCGTATTATCGGAAACTTGGCAAACACCGTTATTTACAGTGAAAAACGCGTTTGACTCTGAAGGTAATGTGTTTCACCTAAGAGAGTTTGTATAAACGAAACTCTGATTAAATCACGGTAGCGTTGATCAGAGCTTTCTAAAGGTTTTGCAGTTATTGCTTGGATACCGAAATAATGTCGTTAATTTCGGTTAAATGTGTATCGAAACTCTCGGTACAGAAATACATTTTCGGCTCGACAGAAGATTGTTCTGGTGGCAGTTGTTGCAGAACGCTTAAATAGAAGTCTTCAAACAGTGGGGCGTTAAACCCGGTAATATTGTGTTTTTTTGATGCTGGTGTTTCTTGCTCATCGATTAAATGTATCTTGTTTTGCCTGTTGATTTCAAAATAAAAACTCGATAATGATTTTTGTAAACCTACGCCTAAAGCTTTTACGTAAGCTTCTTTTAATGTCCAAATCTTAAAAAATAATTCTATTTGCTCGGCGCCTGCTTCTTTCAATGCAAGCACTTCTTTAGCGTGAAAGTAGTGTTCGGCAATGTCGATAAAATGGTTTTTACGCTTTTTAATCTCAATATCAACACCAACTTTACCGCAGTTGGTTATCGCGGCAATTACAATGCCTTGTGTGTGTGAAACGTTAAAATCAATTTTACGATCAGAATTAACCAGTGACGGGCGGCCAAACTCGTTGCGGTTAAAGCATACGTTCTCGGGTGCAATTTGGGTTATTTCGGCGAGTTTTTTTCGTAATAACACTCGTGCAATAAGATGTTGTGTTTGAGTGTCTTGGTGGCGAATGCGGTGATAACGATCTTGTTCTTGATCGTTTAACAAATACATCCATTGTTGGGTAATTGCGTTTATATCCCAGTCGCTATAACGGCAAATATAAAGATGGCAGAATGGTTGATTGAACATAAAATTCTTAAAGTGCAGCCTAAATAGGTATTAAAACTGAGTTATTGGTTTATTCACTTTGCCAGAGAAAAATCTCGCTTTAAATTAAGGTGGGCAAACGCCGCGTACCTGAGTGCCATCGCGTTTATGACAGGTGCCGTTCCCGGTCATAAGCCCGTCAGAGAGCTCACCCTCAAAGCGATCACCACCGGCATTCCAGTAGGTGCCAATACCGTTTTTCTTATCGTTTTTCCAAGCACCGTCGTATTTTGAGCCGTTCGCGTATACAATTTTGCCAAAACCCCAGCGCATACCGTTTTTAAATTCACCTTCGTAACGACTGCCCGACGACCACTCAAATACGCCAAATCCGTGCGGTAAATTATTTTTGCATTCGCCACTGTAGTAACCACCGTTTTGAAAAGTGAGCGAGCATTTGTTATCAGATGTTGTATTGTGGGTGTTGGCAGTAATTTGGTTGGGGGTATCTGGAGTGGTTGTTAGATTCGAAACTGAGAAACCTACAAACACAAAGATAATCATTACACCAAGAATTAACATCCACAGGTTTAAGCGGAATGCTGTTTGGTCTTTTTCGCCGAATTCATTATTGGTTGAGAATTTTTGCCGAACGGATTTTGGTAAAAGGCCAAGAAATGCTGCGCTAAAAAAACCTTTAATGGCGCCGGTGGTGTTGTCTGTATCGTGTACGGAATGTTCTAAATCTTTTAAATAAAAACTTTGCGCTTGCGGGTTTCGAGCATTATTAACGACGGTGGTTTGACTGGTATTTTCGAGAGATTCTACACGTTGTTCGTCGATATATTTTGCGGTGCATTTAAAGCCTGAAATTTGTGTGCCGTCCATACCAACAATGGGATGACGTTTGGCTTTAAATACAACGTTAATTTCAGAGCCGATTTTAAGGTTTTGTTTGAGTTGCAATTGAATCTGGTGAGCGCCGCCGTTTTCGGGCTGATTAACTACGGCGTTGATTATTTCCAGCCATTTGCCTTCGGTATCGGCTTTAAAATCCGCAACAGATACACCTTGATGCGTAGCAATGATTTTATTTAACGCGATGGTTACCGTATTGCCTTCGCTGACGCTCAGTATTTCTGGTGGACTGCTTGTCATTGCCAATGCTTGATCACTTTTTTGCGTTTTACTGCGAATGGCTTCAAGCAGCTTCGCCGACTTTGCAGCAGCTTTATCGGAATATTTAACCGTAATTTGAGCGCTGAAAGGTTCAATGCTCTCGTCGGTGGTCTGTGACCACATCAAAACCTGCTTAGGGTGGTAGCGAAGTTCGATATTTTTAACAATTGGTAATTCTTCGTCTAAAACCAATAACAAAGAAGATGGCTGATGTTCACCCGAAGATTTTATTTCTACCAACGCCGGAGCGATGATTTTTTCGTGTTGTGAGCCTGGTGCCGAGATCGCTAAGGAGAAATCTTCAGCCAGTGGCGCCATGTCGATGTCTAATAATTGATTGGTTTCGAGCTTTAGTAAAGCTGCTGAAGCCACCGCGCGGGTGATTTTGAAACCGTTATTTACGCTCGATAAATCATTATTAGAGCTTGATTGCATAATTCCCAAATAACTTATGTTGGTGTGTATTAAGTTTAGCGCACTTAAGCGCGTGTCATGACATGGCCAATGTAATCTCTGATTGCAAAGACGGTAACAAGGTTCGATGGAATACTAACGGATTTTTGGCAACTTTTCTTCTGGATAGGGAAGTCACGAATGACTCTATGACACAAACTGCTTTATTAATAGCGTGTTGATCAGTGAGAAGCAATTTAAAAGACAATATCTGTGGGAGAAGATGGCAATCCCTTGCCGAGAGAGTTGATCCGTGTAGCCAGAGGCGACAAAGATCATCAGGTGAGTCCGTATTCTTTAGCTGGCCGAGCTGTATCGCAATTGTTCATGAAATACGACGGGGCTTTTGGGTTGCTTGTCGGTACGTTTAACATTAATTGAACGGCGTTCATCTCTTGGCGCCATACCGACTTGCTCGCGATAAACCTTACTGAAATGCGGCATTGATACGAATCCACATTTGTTGGCAATAGATACGATCGATTGTTGAGTTTCGCGCAACATCGATTGCGCACGAGCGACGCGCAGCCTCAGATAATAACGCGACGGTGAGCATTGCAGGTGTCGCTGAAACAGCCGCTCTAATTGGCGGCGCGATAAATGAATGTAGTTCGCCAAGTCATCCAGTGGTAAAGGTTCTTCTAGATTGTTTTCCATCAGGGCAATGGCTTCGGCTAGCTTAGGTTGCTTAGCGTACTCGGCGCTGGCACCTTCTACTTGGTTTTGGATTTCACGAGAACTTTGTAGCAGCGAACCCAAATCAAAATGATGGCTGAGTTTGTTAAGCACACACAGTGCGACCTTTTGACCACCTTGCTGGCCGACCAAATTCAAAATCACCTTAACAGTATCGCACACACCATTGTGTTTGCGGCTTGCGGTTAGTACTTGCGAGCTGTCGGTTGCCGCTTGAGTATCATTTGGAATGAGTGTGCGAGTGTTTAAAATGGTGTGATCAATACGCTGCTGACGTAATTGGTTGAGGATTTGAGAAGAGTTGGCAGATAGATCGGTTTCGATTGTGCTGGTCAGAACAATCAGTTTGAGATGGGCGTCGGGCAGATTATTCGAACTGTAGGTTTGATCGGCCATGACATTGACGCCCAAGTCGGAGCGAACCATCCGATCATTCAGTGCATAGGTTTGCCATTCGAACTCTTCGCAGGCCATGGCTTCGTTAGCCAGCTTTAGCGCTTCTATCACTAATGTTAAATGAAGTGAGCAGAATCCCGGTGTTAATAAGATCCCAAGTTTGCAACTGGATTGTTTGTCCCAATGAATCATATTTCACTCAACCTTTTTGTTTGGTTCCCGGTATCGAAATTTTGAGTCAGATACTTCGCCCAACTCTGCACTGTTTTTATTCAAAGAAAAGTTAAACGGTTAAGCAGCAAGATATTTGCCATGGTTCAAAAATTTTATCGCTACTTATTCGGTTTGGTCGTAGAGTTTAGCGAAGTTATATATCGATAATGTTTCGAAAACCAAATAATTTCAAACTTTCGTGTTAGGTTTTATAAAGGTTCTATGTAAAAGCACTGTAATTTCAGGGTTTTGCGAGTTAGTGCCTTTGTATCGAAAATTTGCGACGACGGTCAGATATTGGAAAAGTTTTTTGGAATAGCCATTAAAGTTTTCGCCATAAATCGCAAAAAAAACTTTCAGCCGTTCTTAAGGTGATTAAAGATTCAAAATAAAGACGCTATTTTTGCACTCAACACGTGCAGGCAGTGCTTAAATAGGTTGCAAACGATTTTCGGCTAATGGTTATGACATGCGGGAGATTCGCCATTACTAAGGCGTTGTTCTGGCCATCGGATACCCACAAAAAACGGCACCGAGGTGCCGTTTAGTACGAGTGTAGCTTCGCTTAGAATTTCTCTGCGAATTGCTCTTTGTACAACAAAATATCCGCTGAGGCGAGAGCACTCATGTTGAAGATCGCGCGTGGCGACGCAGAGTTCACAATCACATGAGCAGGTCTGGCAAGGCCGGATAGGAAAGGCCCAACCATCAAGCCATTGGCTTTGCGACGTAACAAGCCAAGCGTGATGTGCGCTGCATCGATATTTGGGAAGATCAATAAGTTAGCAACGCCTTTAAGTTGACTGTGCTTAAAGATACTTTCGCGGTAAGGGATATCCAGTGCCGCCATGGAGTGCATTTCGCCATCCAATTCAACATCTGGAAATTTCACGCGAAGAATCTCTGCGGCCTTACGCATTTTAATCGCCGACGGCGCGTTAGACGTGCCGAAGTTTGAGTGCGACATTAGCGATACGCGTGGCTCTAAACCAAAGCGTTTAACTTGGTTAATAGCAGATTCGGTGATGCTAACAATTTCTTCTGCCGTTGGATCAACGTTCGCAAAACAGTCCGCCAAGAACAGTGGGCCGTCTTTCATAATTAAGGTAGAAAGTGTGCTCAACTGAGGATGTTGCGGATTGCGGCCGATGATCTCACTGACGTGACGTAAGTGGTAATCGTAACGACCCACCTTACCAGCCAACATACCATCGACGGTACCTTCGCGAACCAACATCGCCGCCATAACGGTGGCGTGGGTACGCAACATGGTTACGCAAGCATCAAAAGAGTTACCCTTGCGACCAACAATTGCGTGGTAGCGCTCGCTCAAAGAGTTGATCAACTGCTCGTCTTCTGGGTTAACAACTTGGATGTTTTCACCAATTTTTAAGCGTAAACCGAGTTGTTTGACTCGCTCTTCGATCACTTGAGGGCGACCGATCAGAACAGGAGTGGCAACGCGCTCATCAACGACTTTTTGCACTGCGTGCAGAACGATTTCGTTTTCACCTTCGGCGTAAGCAAGTTGTTCTTCACCGCGCTGTGCCGCTGCAACGATGGGTTGCATAAACATGCTTGAGCGAACAACGTAACCGTTAAGTTGTTTTTGGTAAGCGTCCAGATCTTCGATGGGGCGAGTTGCAACGCCGGATTCCATAGCCGCTTTAACAACAGCCGGTGGAATGGTCGCAATCAAACGAGAATCGAACGGTTTTGGAATGATGTAATCAGGGCCAAAACGCAGCTTTTCACCGGCATAGGCTTTTGCCACTTCGTGTGTGGATTCTTGCATTGCCAATTCTGCAATGGCTTTCACACAAGCAATTTTCATTTCTTCGTTAATGGTGGTTGCACCGCAATCCAACGCGCCACGGAAAATGAACGGGAAGCACAATACGTTGTTTACTTGGTTCGGATAATCCGAACGACCGGTCGCCATGATGCAATCTGGACGAGCTGCCTTAGCAATTTCAGGAAGAATTTCTGGAATTGGGTTAGCCATTGCCAAGATTAACGGGTTTGGTGCCATGCTCTTAAGCATTTCCGGCGTTAATGTACCGGGACCAGAAAGACCCAAGAAAATATCAGCGCCATCAAGTGATTCTTCAAGAGTACGCTTGTCAGTAACCTGAGCATATTCTTCTTTATACTTGTTCATACCGTCTGGGCGACCACTGTAGATCAAGCCGCGGCTGTCACAAATATAAACATTTTCTTTGCGAAGACCCATGCTCACCATTAGGTTTACACAGGCAAGACTGGCCGCACCGGCGCCAGAGGCAACCAAGATGACATCTTCAATTTTTTTACCGATGATTTTTAAGCCGTTGTAAACCGCTGCTGCGGCAACAATTGCAGTACCGTGTTGGTCATCGTGGAAGACTGGAATATCCATGCGCTCACGGCATCGACGTTCAATCTCAAAACACTCAGGTGCCTTAATATCTTCTAGGTTAATGCCGCCGAAGGTTGGTTCAAGCGCGCATACAAGATCAACGAAACGGTCTACATCCGGCTCGTTGACTTCAATATCAAATACATCGATGTTGGCGAATTTCTTAAATAGAACGGCCTTGCCTTCCATTACTGGCTTAGAGGCCAATGGACCAATATTACCAAGGCCAAGTACCGCGGTACCGTTTGAAATAACACCCACGAGATTACCGCGCGCAGTTACTTCTGCCGCCGCCGCAGGATTTTCTTCGATAAGCTGACATGCGTAAGCCACACCGGGAGAGTATGCTCTTGCAAGATCGGATTGTGTTTCTAGAGTTGTTGTAGGCGTAATTTCCAATTTACCGGGTCTTGGTAAGCGGTGATACGCAAGCGATGCTTCTTTAAAAATTTCTTCTGGAGTCTTGTCGGACATTCACCCTCTCCTTGATTTTTTTTGGAGTCGATCCGGGGGTCGTGATATTAATGGGAAATACAGTAAAACGATAGACAGATATACATTAACTTAGAGAAGCTAGTTTTAATTTAGCAGAAGAAAATTATTGTATGTCCACGACATTATAAGGATTTTTACTGTGCCAAAAAATTAACACGGGCTACACTCTTTTTGCAGGTGCAGCAAAAACAGTGTTATTTTTTTTGTTTAGTTAGTTTATCTTGATTCACATGACAAGAATCAGTTCTGCAAAATTCATGATTACGAAAATATCTCAGCAATTATACGCACAAACTCCCGAAGATACTCTGTATCACTACACCTCTTTGACCGGTCTAATGGGTATCGTCGAATCGAAAATGCTCCGCGCTAGCGATATTCGCTATATGAATGATTCAACTGAGCTGAAACATTTGTTAGTTTTATTATCGGACGAAATAAATATTCGTCTAAACGCTGGTTCCGCTTTTGCCCAATTACTTAACCAGTTTTCGCAGTGGCTTTCTCATCGAATTGTTGATGGCCCTATGTTATTTGGTGCCTCCTTTCGCGCTAATGGTAATTTGTTAAGCCAATGGCGTGGTTACAGTACGCACGGCAAAGGCGTTAGTTTAGGGTTTAATCCAACATACGTACTCGATTGCGCTGCCTACCACGATTTTTCGGTTGGTAAGTGCATCTACAATCCCGAAGAGCAAAAGCAAATCGCTCGCCAAATCGTAAATTCCGTGGAAAATACGGCAAAAAGTAACCACGCAGACTACGTCCAAGCTGCAATACCCGATTTCACTCCAATCTTTGAATTTATTGAAGGTGATCTGTTAAAAATCGCAGCCATCTTAAAGCATCCCTCATTCGAGGAAGAGCAAGAATGGCGTGTGGTTTCGCCAATATTTACTCAGAGCAATCAAGCACCCATTTATTTTCGCGAAAGTTTATCGATGCTAGTGCCTTACTATGCCTTTGATTTTACACGTAATAACCCAGAGCATACGCTGCAATTGCAACATGTTTTTGTCGGCCCAACCAGTAACAGCGAATTGTCAATGAAGTCCGTGGCGCTGTACTTACAAAGGCAAGGTTGCAGTCCAACCGAGAAAATCAGCTATTGTCGAATTCCTTATCGACAAAAATAAGGGTGAATTTTCATTATTGTCGACAGTTTTTCTGTGTGACCTTCTATTCTAGTTATTTAAAATAGCAGCTTTAATAATTTATCGGCTTTTATTGCAAAAAAAGGCAATTTTAGTGATGTTTTAAACAACATTTACCGAATTTAAATTTACGCAAAGCCAAAAAATATTTAGGCGCTGGATTTTTTGTTGACAGAAATTGCTTAGCTTGTTGACGCTCTTGCGTTTTAATCCGTATTTACTTCAACGGTTGATCATTTGCTCACACCTACGCATTTAAGTGTATTTCTCTAAAAGATGTATCAAATTTCCTGCGTTAAATAGCATTGTAATTGTGTCCATACATTTGATCTGAACGTGAAAATGTTACAATTTCTGCATGCTTTTATCCTGTGCCCCTATTATTTTGTGTATGAATCCACCCATCAAGAATTTGATGATATTGTGAATTAAAATTTTTGTGTTCGTGAATTTATGAAAAACCGTTTTTTTTATAATCTTTTTTAATCACTTAAATTGGAATTTTAGAAGACGTAATATTGCATTGCAGCATATTGATTGACGGCTTTTTTTTAAGAACGAGTTGAGCGCTGCGAGGCGCCTGTGCTCTTAAATCACACAGGCAAAAAAAGTTTATTGTTTGGGATGAGATTTAAAGAAAGACCAAATTTGTTCACTGATATTTGGCGCATCTGGATAACTAAAATCACCTTTTTCGCCACCATACCAGCCGTGATCGGGCCCATCTAACCAAAGAGTTTCGATTAACGTTCGCGACTTACCCGATTCACTGCCATAGGATTTAGGGTAATTGAAACTCTCAAAGTGCCATTGGCAGCCCTTGGTTTGCCCAAATTTAGACGCAGCAGGATGTTGAGTATCAATACCATAAGCTTGTGCCCAGGTATCTCGCAGATTTTCACCGGATTGAAAGTGCACCGTGCCGTCTTGTTTGGAATGGGTTATTAAAATTGGAATAGGGCGTTGTGGATCTTCTAGAGCTTCCGTCATGGACGAACGACTTTCCTCCACCGATTGAAAACCCGGCTGCACAAAGTTGCCCATCAAATTAATCGCCCGAGCGGTTTCTCCGTAACAAACACCTGCGACCGGAGCACCGGAGGCGATCAATGAATTGCGTGTCACCATCAATGCCACGGTCATGCCCGCGCCCGACGATAAGCCCGTTACGTGAATTCGGTTTTGATCAACGGGAAATTCTTCACAAAGCTCCAGAATGAGCTGGTGCAAATCTTCAACTTCGCCAGAACCTGCTTCACGTTGACTGCGCATCCACCAGCCCCAGCAATTGCGAAATCGCAACCCGGCGTAGCTAGTAATAAATGGATAAACAACGATAAAACCTTCTTTTTCAGCAAGTTTTGAAAATTCAGAAATGTGTTCAATATCGAGATGATCTTGTTTGCAGCCGTGCAGCACTAACACCAAAGGTACGGGTTTGGTTGGGTTGGACGATACTTTACTTGGAATAACTAAGCGGTAGTCGCGCGTGCGTGAGCCTCGATAGGCGCGCGATTCAAATTGTCGATCGTAGATCTGCGGTTCGCTGGTGGTGAATGCTTGAATGTTGGCTTTCAGTACTTCTGTTTTACGCTTTACTTTCGAAAGGCTTATGCCGCGTTGCAAGCTTTTGGCTTTTTCGCTGGCCGATGTGCAGCAGTCTTTAAGAAACGTGCTGGTTGAGTTGAAGCTTTTGCTGAGAGAGTTTTTAAAGAAGTCAAAACCGGGAATAGTGTTGGAATCCGATGGTGTTGATTGTTTTCTGCGAGATTTTTTCAGATCCACATCACTGCGGATGGTGTAAAGGTTTGCTAGTTTGTCTTTGATTTTCAAGCCGAGCTCCTTGCGGTGGTTGTATCTAATGAAAGCACCTTTTGAGTGATTCATCGAACTTTCGCGATAACGAGCATAACCTCAAGTTAAGAGGCCATCACCGGAAGAACTAAGGTCGCTAGGCTTCGGGGTGATTCATAGAGATGCCAGATATTCTATTCTTGCGGTAAACTAATCAGACCATACGTGTTTAAATTATATCCATAAACATCGAATGCCACAAAAACGTTCAAATATTGTTCAGAAGGGTTTCAGTGAGTCCGTCCCAAGCTAATTTATTAACGCAGCCTTTGGCATCGGATTATTACAGGCGAAACTTTCTTGAACTGCTGGATTTGGTTGAGCGTCAGTACGACGATCTATTCACACCGCAAGAAAGAACCTTTAATCAACATTTTCGTAAGCTCAGTTTCGATGCACAATGTTTATTGGTGCGTTTGGTGTCGCGAGCGCCGACAGTTTTTCGTATCGATAAACTGCAATACCCAGAAATCGCAGACATAAATGCTGCTCTTGCTGATCTGCATTGCCATGGTTTTGTCGCCAATCAATCTGAACGAGCAGCAACAGAACTTGAACCTTTGTTCTCACAAGAAGAATTAGCAACATGGCTTGAGGCTCAAAAAATTTCAGACTTGGTCTCGGTTCAAGGGTTGATTCCGGTCATTTCAAAATCACGTCAGCGTGAAGAGCTCGCGACCGAGACACAAGGTCAATTAGGAATGGTTGCCGCGCATCCACAACCAGAGCAGTTTTCTTTGAAAAAACTCAAGCGAGCGCAGTTAGGGCAATTATTTTTTGAATACGCCCGAGCACATTTAACGGATGAACTTTTAACACCACTCCCTTTTGAAACGATTACGCTTATTTGTGGCGACTGGATTACACGTTTACGAGTGATGTATTTTGGTAATTTACGCCAAGATTTATCGCAGTTCGTATTGCGCGATTTACAACTGCAAGAATTTCAGTCCTACATTATTGACCGTGAAAATCGTCTGTTTTTACACAGTAATAGCATCAACCTATTCATTGAGTTGCACAACATAAAAACAATAATCAATGCAATAAATGTAGATCTTGAAATTTTCTCGGTGCATTTCGAGCATAACGAAGTATTTGTCTTCGACAGTCTTTTGCATTATTTAAGTCTTCATCTTAATTGTTGGAAAATATTTCTGTTTTTCAAGCGTTGGCGTGAGCTTGCCGGTGCCGAGATTATCCAACAACTAGAACTGCTTGCTCGGGCGGGACGCGATCAACGACCATCAAAATCATTGTCGCACCTATTGTGGTTGACCTTGTCGATTATTGTTTCAATTATGCAGCGCAAAATACGCGAAGACTTATCGATAGAGCAGTCTTTGGCGGCGGCAAAAATTCATCGGCAATTAATTTCCATTACCGAAAAACTGGCTTATCAATTTGAACGCGCAGACTTTCTCCAAATAGCGTTAGATCTATACACCGGAATTGATACCGCCTATGCCAGAGAACGAAGGGCAAGAATTCACGAGCGTTTAAAGCAAACACAACTTGCGTTGGCAATTTGTCAATCGATTAAAAACAACGCCAGTGAATTTGATGCTACTGTGTCAGTGGCTAATAATATTCGCAGCGACGAATCTGAATTGGAATTTGCCGAGAGTTTTGGGCACAAGCTGACGAAAAAAATACGTTATCTGTATTGGCCAAAACCCAAGCGTTATGAGCCTCCCGTGGAGATTATTAGTTGCGTAAAACCCGAGCAGCCGCGTTTTAATTCCGGTGCCGAAGACTGTGTTATTGAATATTTTTCCGGCGCTGGTAGCTGCTTTTTTGTCGAAAATTATTTAGTGTTAACGGTATTCTCGGTCGTTTATTGGGATTTAATATACGCCAATATTCCCGGTGCATTCACACAGCCATTTCAGCATCGACCCCACGATATTTTTGATGCTGAATTTACCAGTCGAAGACGGGCTGTTAAACAGGCAATTGAAAATGAATTATTAACAGCAGAGTTTATTGACTACTCATCTTTCTTCGAAAAATACTCTGCGGTACAAGTACTCAAGCAACCGTTGATTGATTTGCGGTTTGTAGATAATAGATGTTTAGAGCTTGCGTTAACCAGAATCAAAACTGAAGATTGGTTAAGTTTGTTTAATCGTCTTTGGGGGAATCTCAACGAGCATCGTCGCGGTATGCCAGACTTAATTTGTTTTCCCACGTTAGAGTCGCCTGAGAATACCTATTGTTTTATTGAAGTTAAAGCACCTAATGATAAGCTACAAGATCATCAGCGACGGTGGTTAAAATATTTTTCGCAAAAAAATATTCCTCATAAGTTGATACAGGTGCAATGGGTTGCAAACGATTAGGTTAAGTGTTTCGCAACTGCTGGACTTTGCTCGCAGCGGCAATCTTGTTCGCGGTCAAATTCAACCGCGTGTACAGGCCAAAGACGGCATTCGTATACATCAATTTATACAAAAACAACGCGACCCATCTTGGTATACGGAAGTTTCCGTAACGACTCAAGTTATCAAAAATTGCCGAAAAATTATTGTTCAGGGACGAATTGATTTAGTGAAACCAGCGGACATGGTCAGTCCGATTATTATCGAAGAAATAAAAACCCTGCAACTGAAAAGCGACAGCGTATCCGACGCTAAATTATCACTGTTTTGGGCGCAGGCAAAAATCTACGCGTATCTGCTTAGTCAAGATTCACAGTGGCAAAGCGACAGCTATATATTGCGGTTGAATTTGTACAGTATGTCGGATCAACGTAGTACCATTATAGAGAAAGAAATCTCTCTGTCCGAGGCTGGCACTTTTTTTGAAACCGTTTTAGATCGCTATCTAAAATGGTCTGCTCTGGTTGAAGAGCATCGAGAAGATTCCCGTAAAACCATACTGGATCTTAAATTTCCATTTGAACAGTTTCGAGATAACCAGCGTTATTTTTCTCGATTTGTGTATCAAAATTTCCGGAACAAACAATCATGCTTGGTTGAAGCACCAACCGGTATTGGCAAGACCCAAAGTGTACTCTTTCCTGCGATTAAATTTTTAACCGATGCATCGGTGGAAAAGGTCTGCCAGATCTATTATTTAACCTTTCGAAATTCCTGCCAAAAATCCGCGATCGATGCCTATAACACACTACGGCTTAACTCGGGTTTAAAAGCATCTTTATTGCAACTTCAAGCCAGAGAAAAACTGTGCTCGTGTTTAAATGGCGATAGTGATGAAGAAAGCTGTTGTCGATTAGAAGGTTTTTACGATCGGTTATACCCAGCCATGCACGCAGCTTTAGGTTTGGAATGCTTGGACGCAAACACACTTTGCGCTTTGGCGGAGCAGTTTACTTTGTGCCCACATGAATTGGCGTTGGAGTTAAAACCCTGGGTCGATATAGTGGTAGGTGATATCAATTATATTTTAACGTTAAATCAAGAGGTTAAATTAGAAACTTCAGCCGATAAAAATGAACGCCTATTTTTAGTGGATGAAGCACACAATCTACCCGAACGAATTCGCCAAGCGCATTTGATAAAATTTGTACCGAAAGAAATTTCTGTAGCGAAACATTTTTTAAGAAAGCAACGGAAGTTCTTTAAAGAGAGTTTTAGGTTGGTATCTTCCTTATTGAGTTCCTTAGAAAAACTCACGGACGATTTAGCAGCGTTTAAACAGCCAATGCCTTCTTCTCGATCTGAGGTTCAGATTGTCAAAAATCCTACGACACTGCATCTAGGTGGTCAGAATCCAGGAGGTCAGAATCTAGACGGTCAGAGCCTCGATAAGATTTTCCAAACGCTCTTATCAGAAGTCACTCAATTTTCTGAAGCGTTTTACACGACTTATTTTTCAGAGCTGGGATTGTATCTGAATGCAAATACAAGAGCTGTAAACGGAGCGTCTTTGGTTGCAAACGATAGTCAATCACCGGTCTTAGATATTTTGTTGGCACTGTATCGTTATTGCGAAATTATCTTGTTTTATCGCGAGATAAAACCCAGTGGTATCATGCTCACGATAGAGTCTTCGGGTGTTGTGTTAATAGAATGTGCTGATACAAACGCCGTAAGTGCATTTTATTTGAAACGGGCACGCTCGGTAGCAGCATTTTCAGCAACACTATCGCCGCTGGATTTTTACGCCCATCAAATTGGATTTGGCAGCGAGTCTGGTGTATTAGGCGATTCTGCTATGGTCGATAGCATTACATCCAACAACGTTTTAGAGGCTACAGAAAATACTACGGATGAGTTGGGGATTGACATTCATCGAGTGATTTTACAAAAAACACCTAAAAAAATCGCTTTTTCTGCGTCTTTAAGTCGTGCTCCAAAAGCCGAAAAACTATCCAGCATTAATTTAAGATTACCGAGTGTTTTTCCCAGAGAGAATCAATTGGTCTTAATTTCACGTTATTTAGATCTTAGCTGGAACAATCGCGATAAAGTTATCGACGACGTTGTTGATTTAATTATTTCGGTAATTAGTCATAAGCCCGGTAACTATTTGGTGTTTGCTGCTTCGTTTGATCAATTAGATAAGGTTTATGATTCTTTTATTGACAGAGAGCTGAATATTTCGTCGGTAAAACAGTCGCGGTCTGATTCTCAAGCCGCAAGAGAAACACTGTTCGCAATGTTCGAACCCGGTAATCAGACGCTGGGTTTTGTGGTGTTGGGTGGTTATTTCGCAGAAGCATTAGATTTTTACGGCGATAAACTTCATGGCGTTATTATATTAGGATCCGGTGCGCCGGTTCCCTCGGAAGGTTTAACTCGTCAATCGATGTGGTTGAATGAATCGGGTTACGATGGATTCGCTACAACATTTATTTATCCCGGTGTTACCAAAATTTTACAAGCGGCTGGTCGGGTAATTCGTACCGAAACCGATCGGGGCGTTGTGGTTCTTGCAGATTCGCGATTTTCGCAGCAGCCTTATCTAGGGCTGTTACCCGGTCACTGGCAGTCTCGTACCTGCTCAAATCTCGATGATATATGTTCTCACTTGCGTAGTTTTTGGTGTGCAGATTAGATGGTAATGATTTTACGCATTAACTTCATTGACATTATTCTTTGAATTCTGAATTTTCCATTCCGAATCAGTATTAAACCCTTTAAATTTTCTTAGAATTCAACTTGCTGATTATGAATCTTCTACTACTTTGAAGGAGGAATAAATAGCGGTGGATAAGTTTTGTGGGCAGTAAAAAAAAATCAGCTTATATATTCTAAAAAAATAACAACCGCTATTTTTTAGTGATTTTAATGCCAGAAACTAGCGCATTAAGAATCTTTCGTTAGAATTTAAATGGGGCTGCAATTTTAGACTTAGATATTGTTGAATCTCGACTTTCTCGAATTGTTGCTGTTCGTATTTTGGGTTGAATTGGGTGGTTTCGCCAAGTGTTTGTTGTTGGTTGAGAGGTAAAATTTTGGAAAAGGTTATTTTTCCAAATGCTAATGTTAGAAGTTCTAAGTCTATGGCTAAAACTGTTTTAGAGCGTTCTCCAATTAAATTTGGTTTTTACACTTGGCATTGGTGTCCGTCTCAGCGCTTATTTAACTATTCAGGTGACTCCTTAATACCTGCCGATGTTCAGCATTGTCTCGATCCTAAAGTATGGTTAAAAAAGCTTTCCAATAAAGATGCCGAGATAATTCTGGGTGTTCTGAATGAACCGGCCAGCGATAGCTTTGACGACGATCAGCGCTTGTTGTATGAGTGGCAGCTAACATTATTTTTCTCTCATGGCTCTTTAGTCTCTCGCTGGACCGCCGTCAAGTTGTCTGTGAATCAAGAGTTACTGAGTCTTGAAGCCGATATTAATGATCCAGAACAAATAGAAACCGATCCTAATAAATTCGCCAAAGCACGGCTTGCTGGTAAAACTGATGCATTACTGTCTGTGGCAGATGAAGCAGCAAGTTTGTGTGAGAATAAACTGCACGGTGTTGGGTTAGTTTTTGATGATGAATGCATCGATGGAGAGCTGTTAGAAGCTCGTCTGGATTTTTGTCACAGCAGCGAAAATACAGCCATATTTTTGGGCAATGATGATTTAATGTCCGAAAACGACATTAATCCTACCTCTCGACCGGCATCAGCCAAGAGTCACTCGCGGTTTGAATCTGATTACTGGCAATCAGTTGTTAATATTATTAATTCCCTGCCCTGTGCGGTTTGGTGTGTTGATACCAATGGCCGTTATACGGTCGCTAATTATTGTGCATTTTCGAACTTAAATGCTCAGCCATTAAGTTTAACCGGAAAAACATTGGCAGAGATTTTCCCTGCATCGCAGGCTATGTCGTATTGCGATCGTAACAATTTGCAGGTACTTAAGTCTGGAGAAGCTGTTTTAAATGTAGAGTCCAATTTATCTTCAGGCGATAATAAATGGTTTCGTTATGACCATTTACCGTTAAAAAATGATGTTGGCGAGTTAATGGGCGTTATGGTCATTATCGCCGATATTACAGATGCTAAACAAAAAGAATTTAGTGCTTTAAGAGCAGAGCTTAGCTATCGAAATTTTATCGCTAACAGTTCAGGGGCAATTTTTGGTGCAAAATTAGATCGCCCCATGCAAATGTCGTTAAGTCGAGAAGCAAAAGCACAATGGATTCGCGAGTACTTACGGTATACCGAGGCTAATGACTCCTATGCGAGAGGGCTTGGTGTTGATTGCAAAGACCTTTTGGATAAACCTGTTTATCCATTGGCCAGTAGTCGTATAGAAAAATATATTTATCAATTAATTGATAATAATTTTTCGCTCGATTCTATTTTATTCAGTCAGCGATTGAGTGATGGTCGTTTAATTTGGCTCGAATTAAGTGCACACGCTTGTTTCGATGGTGATGCTGTCATTGAAATATGGGGGTTTTATCAAGATGTTACCGAACGTGTAGAAAGTGAGCTTGAATTAAAACGCAGTGAACAACGTTATCGCAGTTTTATTCAAAACAGCCACGACGGTATTGCTTTTATTGAGCTTGAAACCCGAATTCACCTAGACGATATTTCTAAACATAATTCGGATGCAATTATTTCGTCGGCCAAAATTGCTGATTGTAATCACGAGTTTGCCCGCCAGAACGGTTACGATTTTTATGTCGATGTCGTAGATTTACCCTTGGTGGAAATTGCTACCGCAGAGCAGTTACAGAGCTTGAGAACTGCGTTTGAGACTCATGACTTTCAATTCAATTGCTTAGAAGTTAAAAATTTAAGCGTTAGTGATCGAGAAATTTGGGTCACAATCAATACCGATGCTGTCATTATTGATGATTACGTTTATGGTTTTTGGACGTTTCACCGCGATGATACACAACGCAAACTTCATTTAGAAGAGTTGGAATATCAAGCTAATCACGACTCGCTAACGAATTTACCCAACAGAAAGCGCCTTTACGAATTTATCGATGAGGCGATTAGCAAAACTGATCAGGGCGGAAATCTCGCATTAATGCTCATCGATCTTGATCGCTTCAAAGAAATTAACGATACCTTGGGCCACCATGTGGGTGATGCGTTACTCCAAGCGTTTGCAGTACGCCTTGAAAATTCTTTTAGAGATCAACCGGCTTTAGTGTCACGTCTCGGCGGTGATGAATTTGCCGTGGCCGTTTATGTAGAATCTAGAGAAGAAGGTTTGAGCCTAGCGAAGCTTGTTTTAAGTGAAATTCAACAGCGGGTGACGGTGGTAAAAATTGGTGTTGAAATTCGAGCGAGTTTAGGAATTGCTTATTGCCCTGAACATGGTCGAGATATATCGAGCTTAATGCGCTTTGCCGATATGTCGATGTATCAAGCAAAGGCCGAAATGCTCGGTATTCAAGAATACGATCCTGTTTTCGATCAATATACTCATAAACGCCTAGCGTTAATGAATGACTTAGCACAGGCCATTCGCGATGATGGTTTAACGCTGTTTTATCAACCCAAAATTTGTCTGTATGAATCTAGATTAATTGGTTGTGAAGCTTTATTACGATGGCATCATCAAACCTACGGAATTGTTTCTCCGGCGGAATTTATTCCATTAGCTGAGGCGACAGATTTAATTCATCCACTGACATTATGGGTTATTCGCAATGCGTTGCGTCAATGTCGAGTCTGGATGAATGAGGGTAAAAATATTACGGTTGCGGTGAATCTTTCCGCGCGTAATCTCGTTGCCGGGAATTTATCGGACTTTATTCGTGATGCGTTGGTTCGATATCGTGTCCCTGCAAAAAATTTAGAATTAGAAATTACCGAAAGTGCCATCATGGTTGATCCTAAAGGTGCTTTGGCCACCTTGCAAGAATTGCATGATATGGGTATTTCACTTTCTATCGACGATTTTGGTACGGGTTATTCGTCGTTGGCCTATTTAAAACAACTGCCAGTTTCTACCTTAAAAATCGATTTCTCTTTCGTTATAAATATGATGAACGATGAGTACGACGCGGTTATCGTAAATTCAACGGTCAATCTCGCCCATAACTTGGGTTTGCAGGTGGTTGCAGAGGGTGTGGAAACTAAGGAAATTCTAAATCGTCTAGGTTTGATGAATTGTGATATGGCGCAGGGTTATTTTATTGGTCGCCCTATGACCGTAGAAAACTTTGAGCAATGGGTTCGAGATTCTGAATGGTCAAAAAATCCGGCCTTTAAAACTTAGCTGTTTACTGAATGGTTAAACCTAATTTAGTGATCGATGGGATATTTGTGTTTTTGTATTAAGAGATTGTATTGCAGAGCTTTTGGGTGTTTTCACTCTTGTAAGTTTTGTCTTAATCTAATGTCAGTTAATCTGAGATTTCTAATAGTTATATTAACGCTAGTTTCACCTTAAAATTTAATTCAACGATGTAAAATTAATGAATTGACGCGTTGAATCCTGTCATTATTGCTAGTCGCTGTCGATTTTCAGCGTATTTTTCTAAAAATAAAATCCCTGAGCTTTTATATTTTAATGAATTTTTTAATTCGTCCGAAATATATTCAGTTGCTTTTAATTAAATCAAGAATCGGTGAATCATAAGCTCGATTAAAAATTACCTATAGAGGATGTATTTATGCAAGGTTATGTGGGAGAGATTAAGTGTTTTGCGGGTACATTTGCGCCGCGTAATTGGCTGGCGTGTAAAGGGCAGCAGCTAAATATTTATGAATACCAAGTGTTGTACTCGATAGTTGGTAATCGTTATGGTGGCGATGGTCATCAAACTTTTGCTTTGCCAAATATCGCGCCTTTGCTCGGGGCGGAAACCTCAGAGCCATACGATGATTTAAACTATATTATTTGTTTTGAGGGTGATTATCCAGATCGTCCGTAATCATTAACATGTTGGTGTCGTTTTGTAGATTGGCCAGTATTTAAATTGTAGCGTTTTAAAAAGTATTGCTTTGGATTGTGTTTTTTAAAATGTGTTTACTTGAGCTGTTTTTTTTCAAATATTGTTTAAATACGTTTACTTTTTAAATACGTTGTTTTGATTTTTATAAAAACGAATTTATTTGCTGGTTGATTTTTAACAGCCTCTGATTATCTCTGCCATGATTTAATCAGAGCGCCGAACTGGAAAACACGATTTCCAATGTTGTCACTATTTTGATCACTTGCTGTTCTTAGTATCGATGACACATCCTTGTGTTGAACAATTCCCGTTAATTAATAGTCGTTATTTTCTTAAAATATCAACAATGGCTTTTGTGCCTTCGTCCATGGCATCCAATGGTGTAACTAAAGATGTGCTCAAAATGGAGTGCGCATTGGATACCGGTTTTTGTTGATCAATTCGCTTTACTAAATCAATAACAATTTTCTGCGCTTTGGCGGCGTTTTCCATTAGGTTGCGGATTGCCATATCGGCAGAAACTTGTTCTTCGTGCGGGTGCCAACAATCGTAATCGGTAACCATCGCTAAAGACGCGTAAGCCATTTGCGCTTCCATAGCCAGTTTTGCTTCTGGCATATTAGTCATGCCTAAAATGCTCGCACCCATAGATCGATACCACAAAGATTCTGCCAGGGTCGAAAATTGCGGCCCCTCTATGGCAACGTAGGTTCCACCTCTGTGCAGGGTTACCTGACTTTCTTCTTCTAGGCTTTCAACCGATTGAGCTAAAACATCCGCTAAATTAGGGCATACCGGTTGTGCCATTGGTACGTGTGCAACAGCGCCTGATCCAAAAAAGCTGCTGTCACGCTTTTTGGTAAAATCGATGTACTGATCTGGAATAACCATGTGTTTGGGTGCAAGTTGCTCTTGTAACGACCCTACAGCGGATAAGGAAATAAGGTATTTCACACCACATTGTTTTAGCGCGAAAATGTTGGCTCTATAAGGGACTTCTGTAGGCAGTAAACGATGACCTCGGCCATGGCGAGCGATAAACACAACGGGAACAGAATTAATTGTTCCGCAAATCAACGCATCTGATGGTTTGCCAAATGGCGTATCCACAAAATGTTCAGTGACATTCTCCAATGCGTCCATTTGGTAAAGTCCGCTTCCACCTAAAATACCGATAGCAGCCTGTGGCAATGTTGTTGGCATGAGTTCTCCGAAAACACTCCTAAACTGAGTGTGATTATTAAATTAAACCATTGGGTATTGTTACGTCTGTATGGTTCATTATCTTTGATGAAAAATTTGTCTTCTAGACATACTAATTGCAGATTGAAGCAGTTACTATCGGTGGGCTAAGTTGCTGTATTTGTGCTGGGCATAATCGACATATCGCTTTTTTTATTTAACAATAATTCTCATTTACTAGCTTCACCGCTATAGTTACTTTTGGAGCCACAAAATTTTAACGAAAAGTGAGAATTCAACGGAGCTTATTTTATGGGTTTTATCCGTGACAAAACCCTTTTCTTTAGTAATTTTTGCGATATTTAATGTTTATATTTTGCTAGGCGTATACGCTTCTTCTTTGAGATCTGAAACCTCATCAGCGGAAATAAATCTATTTTTGTGGTTAAATTCGTAAGCACCGTTAATGCTTAATTTAGTGAAGAGTTTTTTAATTAAAGATTGGCAAAATAGGCATGCTTGTGTACTTCTAGATACCATCAAGATTAATCGCAGATTGTTTTTATGTTTGTTAAATTCCGTCTAAGCGTTCTGCTTGAGCTAAAGCTAGTTGTACGGTTGAGAAATAATACTAGCTTGTACAAATCTTAAATTTTTTTTAACTTCTGCTATTAACTTTCTCGAAAGCCCTTGTATCCACAGCCAGTTCCGTAAATCGTGTCCGACGATTGAGCTTTTTCGCTCAGTACCAATGGAATTAGTTCGCAAGGTGTCTGTCATATTCGACCGATTAAGTTTTGTTAAGCCAATAAATTCCGCATATAAAGAACCTGAGGGCATTATGCACGCTACCTTGCCGTTGTTAGAAGTTACGGACTTTCCCGAGATTAACCGCGCTGAATTGACCACGCTTCAAGTCAACATCGGCTATTTGTGTAATCAGCGATGCTTACACTGCCATGTGAATGCAAGCCCAGATCGCAAAGAAATGATGTCTGAAGAGCTGATTCAACTGATTCCTGAAGTGATTAAAGCTCGCGGCATTAATACTCTCGATCTCACCGGTGGTGCGCCAGAAATGCACCAGCAATTTAGAGAGCTTGTGGCGAAAGTACGAGCGATGGGTGTACGTGTGATTGATCGATGCAATCTGACAATCCTAACGGAACCCGGATACGAAGGTACTGCGGAGTTTTTAGCCGAACATAAGGTTGATATAGTTGCTTCATTACCGTGTTATTCCCAAGATAATGTTGATAGCCAGCGCGGCGATGGTGTTTTTGATCGCAGTATTCTCGGTTTACAGATGTTGAATAAATTGGGTTATGGCTTACCAGATTCTGAGCTTTCCTTGAATTTAGTCTACAACCCTTTGGGTGCGACACTACCGCCCAATCAAGAAGCTCTCGAACAAGAATATAAAAAGCACCTGTTTGATAATTTCGGCATTCACTTCAATCAATTGTTTGCCTTGGCCAATATGCCGATTAAGCGTTTTGGTTCTACGCTCATTTCCAAAGGCAAGTTCGCAGATTATATGAATTTGTTAAAAACTAATGCTAACTTTGGGAATCTTGATCATGTGATGTGCAAGAGTCTGGTCAGCGTTGATTGGCTAGGTAATTTGTACGATTGCGATTTTAACCAACAGTTAGAAATGCCGGTTGTTATTGATTCCAACGGCGCTCACGCACAGCTTAAAGATCTGCTTGAAAATAATTTGCAAGGTTGCGCGATTAAAGTAGCGGATCACTGCTATGGCTGTATTGCGGGTTCGGGTTCGAGCTGTGGTGGATCACTGAGTTAATTGAATTTTTATTCTTTTATCTTATTCGTATTTTTCTTTATTAAATACTTTGCTCGGATTGCTGGCAAAACCTGTAAAAATTTCATGCTAGTGTGCCAGCAATTGAGATTGTTTTGATCCCAATGCTTTATTGAGCATGCGTAATGCTTTTATAAAAGAACAAAATTTGTTTTATAAGCCGTTTTGGCAAAGAAGGTAGTGACATGAAAAAAATTATTATCGTGATTGCGATCGCGATTTTGGTGGGGTTGTTCTTCGCGTTTGATGGAACACAGTACTTATCTGTTGAAGGTATTAAAAACAATGTAGATACCTTGCAGGCTTGGCGTGCAGAATCAGCTCTAACTTTTGCAATCATTTTCTTCACAGTCTATGTTATAACAACTGCACTTTCAGTCCCTGGTGCGGCTCTTTTGACCCTAGCTGCTGGAGCGCTTTTTGGATTTTGGTGGGGTGTTTTAATTGCGTCTTTTGCATCATCACTTGGCGCAACGCTCGCTTTCTTAGCGTCTCGTTATGTTCTTGGTGAATCCATACAAAGTAAGTTTGGGGATCGTCTGTCATCAATAAATAAAGGTATCGAGCGTGATGGGGCGTTTTATCTACTTACGTTAAGACTTGTTCCTGCATTTCCCTTTTTCCTTGTCAATTTGTTGATGGGTCTGACGCCGATCAAAACCATTACCTACTATTGGGTTAGCCAAATAGGAATGTTGGCTGGTACTGCGATATACGTAAACGCAGGCACTCAATTGGCGCAAATCGAGTCGACTGGCGATATCCTTTCTACTGAATTATTTATTTCCTTCTTTTTACTTGGAATCTTCCCGTTAATTGCCAAAGCGATTGTCTCGAAAGTAAACGCTGCAAAGGTTTATAAAAAGTGGAGCCAGCCTAAAAAATTCGATCGTAACATGATCGTCATTGGTGCTGGTGCTGCGGGTCTGGTGTCTTCTTATATTGCCGCGGCTGTAAAAGCCAAAGTGACCTTAATTGAAAATCACAAGATGGGTGGCGACTGCTTAAACTACGGTTGTGTACCGAGTAAGGCGTTAATTAAATCTGCGCGTGTTGCTAAACAAATGCGTAACGCCGAAAACTACGGGCTAGAGGCCGTAGAGCCTAAGTTCTCGTTCCGTAAAATCATGGCGCGTGTGCAACAGGTTGTTAAAGACATTGAACCCCACGACAGCGTTGAGCGTTACGAAAGTCTTGGTGTTGACGTAAAACTGGGTCACGGTAAGTTGGTTGATCCGTGGACCGTAGAAATCACCGATAAAGAAGGCAAAAAATCACGTTTAACTGCGCGCTCCATTGTTATTGCCGCAGGTGCCGCTCCCTTGGTGCCACGTATTCCGGGCTTAGAAGAAACCGGCTACCTAACCAGTGATACGCTTTGGGAAGTTTTATCCGATCGTGATACGCCACCGGAGAAGCTTATTGTTTTAGGCGGTGGTCCAATCGGTTGTGAATTAACGCAAGCCTTTGCTCGTTTGGGTGCAAACGTAACGCAAATCGAAATGGCGCCACGTATTTTGCTAAAAGAAGACGAAGATGTTGCCGAATTGGTGACCAAATCGTTGTTGTCTGACGGTGTTAATCTGCTTACCGATCATAAAGCGGTGGGCGCTGAGCTGGTTACCGAAGGCGAAACCAAGAAGAAATACTTGATTGTTGAAGCCAATGGCGAAACCAAACGCATCGAATTTGATGAAATCATCTGTGCATTGGGTCGTATGCCACGTTTGAGCGGTTACGGCTTGGAAGAATTAGGTGTAAATACCAATCGCACTGTATCTACCAACGAATATCTACAAACGGTTTACCCTAATATATATGCTGCCGGTGACGTTGCGGGTCCTTATCAGTTTACCCACACCGCTGCTCACCAAGCTTGGTATGCCGCAGTTAACGGTTTGTTTGGTCAGTTTAAAAAATTCAAAGCCGATTACAGTGTGATTCCCTGGACGACCTTTACCGATCCAGAAGTTGCACGTGTGGGTTTGAGTGAACAAGATGCTAAAGAGCAGGGTATTGCTTACCAAGTAACACGTTACGGTATTGATGATCTTGATCGCGCCATTGCAGAAAGCGAAGCGCACGGTTTTGTGAAAGTTCTGACTGTTCCGGGCAAGGATAAAATCTTGGGTGTAACCATAGTTGGTGAACACGCCGGTGAATTACTTGCCGAGTTTGTGACCGCCATGAAGTGGAAACTTGGCTTGAACAAAATCTTGGGTACCATTCATACCTATCCGACGTGGTCTGAATCGAACAAATACGCTGCCGGTGAGTGGAAGCGTGCGAATCAACCTAAGAAACTCTTAGAGTTGGTTGAGAAATACCACAATTGGCGTCTAGGTTAATTCGACGTTATTTCCTGTCGTAAAAGAACCACCTTCGGGTGGTTTTTTTATATCTCGTATTGGTTTGCTTGTGGCTTGGTGTTTTTTCACGCGTGGTTAAAAATAGGAAAACTACCTGTCTGGGTTAACTTATTATTGATTGACGATTATTTCTTTTATAATCAAACATTCGCGCCAACTCTTTTTCGAACAAACTGTAGCCTTACCTGAATGTCACCCGAGCTTTCTATTGTTGTCCCGGTTTATAACGAATCGGCAAATGTGCCTGAATTGCTGAGCCATCTTAAGCCCTACCAAGATAAAGGTTATGAGGTCATTCTGGTTGACGGACAAAGCACCGATGACAGTTTCGATTTGATTCAAGCTCAAGGCTTTACCGTGATTCGCTCAGAACGCTCGCGAGCCTTGCAGATGAATCAAGGTGCTAGGCATGCAACCGGCGATATTCTGTTATTTTTGCACGCCGATACTCGTTTGCCCGATAATGCCGATGCTCTTATCGTGCAAGCTCTTGCCAAACCTAATGCGGTTTGGGGGCGGTTCGATGCCTTTATTGTTGGGCGTCATCCCCTGTTAAAGGTTGTGGCCCGAATGATGAATTGGCGATCTCGGCTTACGGGCATTGCAACTGGTGATCAGGCCATTTTTGTGCGCCGTACGGTGTTTGAAAGCTCAGGTGGTTACGCGCAGCAACCCTTGATGGAAGATGTTGAGCTCTGCCGACGCTTATTAAAGCTTGGTAAACCGGAGTGTTTGACGGCCAAAATAGCTACCTCGGGTCGTCGTTGGGAGCAACGCGGCGTTGTGCGCACCATTGTTTTGATGTGGCAATTACGTTGGGCCTATTGGCGCGGAGCTAACCCCGAAGATCTCGCTCGGCGGTATCGATAAAGGCTGTTGAGTGATGAATGAATTTATCAGCTTAATAGCTAAATTCGCAGACAATTTTTTTACAAATTTACAGTCCAATCGACCCAAACTGAGGCATTTTTTTGGGTCAGTGTCATTGGTTCAATCACCGTGATTGGATTATTCTTTCAGCGAGGTTAATAATGCCTCCATTAGAAAAGCAGTCGTAAATGAACGCAAGAATTGCATTGATTGCAAAGGCTCCGGTCGCCGGTTTTGCCAAGACTCGATTAATTCCTGCTTTGGGTGAACAGGGCTCGGCAAAAATTGCCAAACGTCTGTTGGAACATGCCACAGCTCAGGCTGTTTCTGCTGAATTGGGCGATGCTTATTTGTTTGCATCACCTTTTCCTTTGTCACAATGGCCGGATGTTTGTATACCAGAAAGTTTACGAGTATTTCCTCAAGCCGACGGTGATTTAGGAAATCGCTTAATTCAAGCGTGTTTGACGATGCACTCCAACGACGATGCCGTGAAGTTTTCGGCCTTGCAAAGTCATGAGTCTGAGCAAACCATCGAGTTGAACTCACCAATTATTTTGATGGGAACCGATTGCCCGAGTTTAACAGCAGAAGTGCTTCGCATGTGTGCCGCTGAACTTGATACGGTTGATGCCTGTTTAATCCCGGCCAGCGATGGTGGCTATGTCGCTTTGGGATTAAAGCGGCTGCATCGCTCTATCTTCACCGATATTGAATGGAGCACTGAGGTGGTTTGTTCTACAACCGAGCAGCGATTTGAAGCGCTGCGATGGTCTTATACAAAATTGCCGACAATGCACGATATTGATGAGCAACAAGATCTGCAATGGCTGCCACCTGAGTGGTTAGCCGAACTCGATCAATAATGAATTGATGTAACTGAATTTGACTTTTAACTATTGTTTTTAGGGTAAAAATGTATGGAAAGCCATGATGTGGTAAAAGATTATTATGGAAAACAGCTGCAAAGCTCTAATGATCTTAAAACCGATGCTTGTTGTGACGCATCCGCCGTTCCAGATTGGTTGAAGCCACTGTTATCTAACATTCACGATGAAGTGCTTTCCCGTTATTACGGCTGCGGGTTGGTTTGCCCAACCAACCTACGCGGTGCTCGCGTTCTGGATTTAGGCAGTGGTTCTGGTCGCGATGTTTATGCGTTGGCGCAATTAGTTGGGCCTGAAGGCGAAGTGGTTGGCGTTGATATGACTCCAGAGCAGCTTGAAGTTGCGCGCCGTCATCAGGCATATCATGTTGATAAGTTTGGCTACGACAACGTCCGTTTTGTTGAAGGCTATATTGAGCGCCTAGACGAATTAGGCCTAGAGCCAAACAGCTTTGACGTGGTTGTTTCTAACTGCGTTATTAACCTATCTCCCGATAAAGATGCGGTTATTGCTGGCGCTTACAACCTTTTAAAAGAAGGTGGTGAAATTTATTTCTCCGACGTGTACGCAGATCGTCGCGTACCGGCTGCGGTTGCCCAAGATCCAGTGTTATTAGGTGAATGTTTGGGTGGCGCGCTTTACTGGAATGACTTCCTAGCCATTGCTAAGCGTCAAGGTTTCTTTGATCCTCGTTTGGTGGAAAAACGTACTCTTGAAGTCACCGATTCGGAATTGAAGGCCAAGGTCGGCGCGATTAACTTTATGTCTGCGACCTATCGTTTGTTTAAACTGCCAAAACTGGAGCCCGAGTGTGAAGATTACGGCCAAGCGGTAATCTACAAGGGCACCATTCCTGAAATGCCGCAGTATTTTGTTCTCGACGAACACCACGTGATTGAAGCTGGTCGTGTGTTCCCTGTGTGTGGTAATACTTGGATGATGTTGGCAGACTCTCGTTTTGCCAGTGACTTTGAATTTATTGGTAATTTCTCAAATCACTTCGGTATCTTCCCAGGCTGCGGTGGTTCAGCGCCATTCGACAGCTTAATGATTGTTGGTGGTGATGAAGGTTCGAGCTGCTGCTAAGACAAAAACTTAAATAAAAAAACCCGCTTAATGCGGGTTTTTTTATGGGTGATTATTCCGTTGGATATTTAACCCATTGGGTAGGGAAATTCTGCACTTACCGCGTCGATGGCTTTAAGTGTTTCTTCGTTAAGTGTTAGATCGATCGCGGCAAAGATTTCATCCAGCTGGTCAACATGGCTGGCGCCAACAATGGTTGAAGCGACAAAGTCGTGTTGTTTGCTCCATGCGGTCGCAAGCGTAATGGGTGAGATACCAATGTCGCGGGCGATTTCCATAAAGCGTTTGGTGGATGCGATGGTGGCGTCGTTTACAAAACGTTTTGCCATAACCTGCTGACGAGGACCGGCATTTTGGTAGTCGGTGAAACGAGCGCCCTCTGGAAAGCCATCATTGTATTTACCACTTAAAACGCCGCCCGCTAGTGGAGAATAGGGAATTAAGCTGACATTTTCACGGCGACAGATGTTGGCAAGTTCATCTTCAAAACGGCGATTATTCAGACTGAAATTATTCTGAATGGTGTCGAACCGAGCTAATCCATTTACATCGGATTGCCAAAGGCTTTTCATTAATCCCCAAGCATTTTCGTTGCTGCAACCAATGGCGCGAACTTTACCGTCACGAATTAAATCGTCGAGCGCTCTTAAGGTTTCTTCGACGGGATAGTCTGGATCTGGCCAATGGGTTTGATAAAGGTCGATGTAATCGGTTTTGAGTTTTTTCAGCGAGCCCTCTACCGCAGCGACAATGTGGTTTTTATCCAAGGCCGTGTTGCCACCACGCAATGGCTGTACAAACCAGGTGTGACCGGGACCGGCAACCTTGGTCGCGATGATAATATGATCGCGAGGTTTGGTGGCTAACCATTTGCCAACAAACTCTTCGGTTTTGCCCACCCATTTGATGTCCGGCGGTACGGGATACATTTCCGCGGTATCAAAAAAATTAATTCCGGCTTCAAGAGAGGCATCCATAATGCGCATGGACATGGCTTCATCAGCTTGACTTCCAAAAGTCATGGTGCCCATACAGATATCCGGTACTACCAGACTGCTTTTACCGAGACGATTCTTTTGCATTGCTTAGTTGTCCTTATTTAATCAACAGGATTTTGGCATTTACAGAAATTATTCTGATGCAGAAATAAAAACCCCGGTAGAACCGGGGTTGAAAGTAGTTGTAATTAAACGCGATTTATACGGTCTGCTCTTCGGATTTTTCGGGGCTTTTATCTGTGCTCGGAGCCGCTTTGGATATTTCGCGGCGCAAACGCTTTTCCCAAAAATCAGCGTGCTTAATACCCAGTTTTTCAGGATCAAACGTGTAGTTTTCGACGCCCGCTTTACGCTGAATTTCATAATCCTTGAGCGCGACAATCGCAGGTTTTGAGACTAGGAAAATAATTAAAATACCGACGACGTTCAACCAGACGGTCATTCCCAAACCAAGATCACCCAGTGCCCAAACCACGCCTGCTGCTTTTACGGCACCGTAAAATGTCGCAGCCATCAGTGCGAATTTTAATACCATGCTCAGTGAAGGCATATTTAGGAAACGGTTTAAGTAGGCCACGTTGGTTTCGGCGATGTAGTAATACGCCAAAATAGTAGTGAATGCGAAAAACAATAAAGCTAGCGCTACGAAGGTAGAGCCAACACCGGGTAGGGCACTATCCAAGGCTGCTTGAGTAAATGCTGGGCTGTTTGGATCAATGTTTGCGGCAAGGTTTTGAATTAAGAATACATCGCCATCACCGTGCACATTGTAGGAGCCGGTAATTAGAATCATGAATGCCGTTGCCGAACAGACAAATAACGTATCTACGTAAACACTGAATGCTTGCACGATACCTTGTTGTGCCGGGTGATCAACTTCCGCTGCAGCTGCGTGGTGAGGGCCTGTACCTTGGCCGGCTTCGTTGGAGTAGACGCCGCGTTTTACGCCCCAACCAATGGCAGCACCAAGACCGGCCATGGGGGTGAATGCATCACCGACGATATTGGTGATGACGCCGGGTAATTCGGTAATGTTCAGGGCAATAATCACACAGGCCACGATAATGTATGCTAGAGCCATAAATGGAACAATTACCTGTGCAAACGCCGCGATACGTTTTACACCACCGAAAATGATAAATCCCAGAGCTATGATAACAAGAGTGCCGCACAGGATTTTGGTAGAGCTGAAGGTGCCGATGGTGGTGTCGATCATGGTCCCCGCACCAAAAGCCGTTTCAACCGCGTTACCAATACTGTTGGATTGAACACCGGGAAGACAGAGCCCGCAAGAAATGATCATCGCAATGGCAAAAAGAATTCCGTACCATTTTTGGCCAAGCGCCTTCTCAAAGTAAAAAGCAGGGCCGCCGCGATAGAGGCCGTCTTTTTCTTCCTTATAAATTTGCGCCAAAGTCGATTCAACGTATGCGGTTGCGGCTCCCAAAAAGGCCACAACCCACATCCAAAATACGGCACCTGGACCACCAAAACCAATGGCTGCTGCAACGCCTGAGATATTTCCGGTACCAACACGGCCAGACAGTGACACTGCTAAAGCTTGGAAAGATGAAATACCTTTATCGTCTTTTTTGTTGGAAAACAACAACACCCACATTTCGCGGAACATTCGAACCTGAACAAATCGAGTCAGGATCGAATAAAAAAGCCCTGCGCCTAAACATAGATACACCAGAATTGGGCTCCAGACGAATCCGTTTAGCGTGTTAATAATATCATTCATACCCTATGGCCTTATGCAGTCGGTGAGCTAGCGTGTTGTTCGTTGTCTTCGAGAGCGCCAGCGTGTGGATTGTTATATTGATCGATATCGAGTTTGTTCTCGCTTTTGGCGACCACACAGGTCACCGCTGCGTCACCAGTGATATTAACCGCGGTTCGGATCATATCCATGAGTCGGTCAACACCAATGATGAGTGCAATTCCTTCGGTTGGCAGATTTACTTGGCTAAATACCATGGTCAGCATCACCAAACCGACTCCCGGCACGCCTGCTGTACCAACTGAGGCTAATACTGACATCAGTACCACGAGCAGATAATCACTGAAACCTAAATCGATACCGTA
Organism: Sessilibacter sp. MAH3; assembly: GCF_054658275.1. Lineage (NCBI taxonomy): Bacteria > Pseudomonadati > Pseudomonadota > Gammaproteobacteria > Cellvibrionales > Cellvibrionaceae > Sessilibacter > Sessilibacter sp. MAH3. The sequence continues at coordinate 74,907 of NZ_BAAGIE010000005.1, forward strand.
AACATTGGCGATAAATACGGTGGCAACACCTTGCATCATCGCCGTGCCGTCCATGTTAATGGTGGCTCCAAAAGGTACTGTAAAGGACGCTACAGAGGTATTTACACCCATTTTATTTTCTGTGGCGTGCAGTGTTGCGGGAATGGTTGCGCTGCTGCTGGCGGTAGAGAAGGCAAACATCTGGGCTTCGCGAATTTTTGAAAGAAATGTAAGAGGATTTAAACCACTCAATAATTTGAGTGTAAACGGCAATGTGAAGAAGCCATGGAAAATTAACACGCCACCCAATACAGAAACGTAAAGTAACAATTCAATAAATAATGTTATGCCTAGTTTTGCGAATATTGATGCGACCAAGCAGAACACTGCGTAAGGTGCAAAATGCATGACGATTTCTACCATTTTCATCATGATTTCATTCATCTCGTCGACGAATTTACGCACCGTAGGCACTTTTTCTTGAATTGAGAGAATGCAAATACCAACCACGATTGAATAGAAAATTATGGCGAGCATGTTGCCGTTTGCCATGGCTGCGACTGGGTTGCTTGGAATTATGCTGGTAAGCACACTAACGATGGAGGGAGCTTCTTTACTGCTGAACATTTGGTCTGTAGTAGGGGCATTTACTCCAGAACCTACAGAGAAAATTGTTGCCACAGTGAGTGCGGTCGTAATTGCAATGGCAGTAGTAGCCATGTATAGGATAAATGACTTACCACCAATTCTGCCCAGTAATTTAATATCTCCAATACCAACCACACCACACACAATCGAGAAAAATACCAGCGGGACCACTAGCATTTTTAAGCCATTAACAAAAAGATTGCCGCCGAGTGCAAAAATCCCGTCAGAAAAATAGGTTGTTACAAAAGATCCCTCTTCACCAAAGCCCGAAAGGTTTAAGGTCAACCCTAAAAAAGTGCCGGAAATTAGGCCAATAAATACTTTTACAGTCAGATTCATAACGCAATATTCTGATTTGTGGTTAGTTTTTAGATGTTTAAGTCAGGTTAGTTTACAGTTACTCGCACGACTTATCAGGTTTGGGTGTAATATTTATTGGCCAAAATCGACCCTTCGTGAACGACAAGTGCCATTCAAACATTCATTGTAAGTGCCAAATACTCACCCCGAAGCATCGAAGGCTGCTAAATACTGTTGGCACTGAATTTTGATTGATACCTTAAACAAAACTACATCTGGTGCCAGTATCATCATAAAATTCTTAGGGTTAAGGCTTGAGAGTTAAGACGAGACCAAACTGGTCTACCGCAGCTTATCTGTCACGAAATCTGGTTCATAGTGGCGTAAGCTCGATAGAAATGCCCGTCTGAATGGATATTCTTCTAAGATTTGATAAGTCTAAGGCCTCTGGCATCGAACTGATAAACATAAAATAGTAGGAACATTTATGAACCATAAAGGCGCAATACGCATAATTTTGAGCATCACGTTGCTGTTTGTGATGAAGCCCATTTTTGCGCAGTCTGACTCGCAAGCAGAGCCCAAGATTTATGTATGTGAGCTTAGAGACCTTACTCGTCGTGTTGAAATTGAGTATCTCGATCCTCTTACCGGTTTGCCGTGCAGTGTCAATTATTACAAAGACGACGAAGCGCCCGGCGAGAAAAAGGTCTTGTGGCAGGCCGATAACTCAACCAGTTATTGTGAAGAAAAGGCCAATAGCTTTGTTGAAAAGCTCGGGACATGGGGTTGGAGTTGCCATTAATGTTTGCTGATAAGTAAGCATTCAAAGCCTACTACTAATGGCAAGTACTTTAGTAGTGGATATTTAGGTATAATTCGGCCCGGTATTTTCTAATTGGCCTATTATGTGTTTTAGGTCAAGACAAGAAAAGTCTTATTTATCAGTAAGTTATTTGTGTTTTCGGGATGTTATTCAGCGTTCTGTAACGCGTCCCGGCAACCGTACGATTGTACGAACTCATGTTAGCTTTCGTGCAATCGGTGAATGACATGGAAGATCATTCTGTCCTATTGGGCATCGAAAGTTTCCAAATACGGAAGCAGCCAGTTGGTGCGCATGTGCGTGCCCAAGGCGCCAAACGAGCGAGCTGGAGTGCAAGCTCATTTGCGAGGTATTTTGCGCAGGGATAGAAATAAAACAACAATTCATCGTCGACTCCCTGCGTTTGTCTAACTGTGTAGCGCTCGCTAGCAACAATCGAGGTTTAAAATGACAACATCCGAGTCAACCATTATTTATACGAAAACTGACGAAGCTCCTGCTCTGGCGACTTATTCTTTATTGCCTATCATCAGAACTTTTGCTTCCAGTGCTGGCATCGACGTTACCCTAAGCGACATTTCTCTTGCTGGTCGAATTCTCGCCAACTTCCCAGAAAAACTCTCCGACGATCAAAAAATTTCTGATGAACTGGCTGAGTTGGGCCGACTCACTAACGAGCCGGGCACTAATATCATTAAATTGCCAAACATTAGTGCTTCAATTCCTCAGCTTAAAGCAGCGATTGCTGAGCTAAAGGAAAAGGGTTACGACATTCCTGATTTCCCAGATGAGCCTGCAAACGACGAAGAAAAAGCCATAAAAGATCGTTACTCCAAAATTCTGGGTTCAGCGGTAAACCCTGTGTTGCGTGAAGGTAACTCTGACCGTCGTGCACCTGTCGCCGTTAAAAACTACGCTAAGAAAAACCCACACAGCATGGGTAAGTGGGCAAAATCAAGTCAAACCCACGCGTCTTTCATGACCGGTGGTGACTTCTTCTCAGCCGAACAATCGGTAACCCTACCGAAAGCAACTTCGGTTAAATTTGAGTTTACCGATACCAACGGTAATATCACCGTTCTTAAATCAGAACTTAAATTGTTAGAGAGCGAAGTTCTAGACTCAATGCGCATGAGCAAAAAAGCATTGTGTGAGTTTTTAGAAGCTGAAATCGCTGACGCCAAAGAATACGACATTCTATTCTCGTTGCATTTGAAAGCGACCATGATGAAAGTCTCTCACCCAATCGTATTTGGCCATGCGGTGCGTGTATTCTTTAAGCCAGTTTTCGAAAAGCACGGCGCAACCTTTGATGCGTTAGGTGTAAATCCAAACAACGGTTTAGGCAACGTCTACGACAAAATCGCGTCTCTTCCTGAAGAACAACGCGCCGAAATCGAAGCTGATATTCAAGCGTGTTACGAAGAGCGTCCACGTCTAGCGATGGTTGATTCTGACCGTGGTATTACCAACCTGCACGTACCTTCAGATGTAATCGTTGACGCCTCTATGCCTGCAATGATTCGTAACGGCGGCAAAATGTGGGGCCCTGACGGTAAAGAATACGATACCAAGGCGGTAATGCCAGAAAGTACCTATGCAACCATTTACCAAGAAGTTATCAACTTCTGTAAAACTCATGGTGCGTTTAATCCAGCAACTATGGGTACCGTGCCTAACGTTGGTTTGATGGCGCAAAAAGCAGAAGAATACGGCTCACACGACAAAACCTTTGAAATGCCAGCTGATGGCGTTGTTAAGGTTATCGACCTAGACGGCAACGTGTTAATGCAACACGAAGTGAAAGCCGGTGATATCTGGCGTGCATGTCAAACCAAAGACGCGCCAATTCGAGACTGGGTTAAACTTGCCGTAACTCGTGCTCGTTTATCGAATACTCCCGCAATCTTCTGGTTAGATAAAGAGCGTGCACATGATGCTCAATTGATCTTGAAAGTGACCGAATATCTAAAAGAGTACGACACCGAAGGTCTTGATATTCAAATTTTGGCTCCAGTTCCTGCGATTCGTTACACCATGGAGCGCTTAATTCGCGGTCAAGACACCATCTCTGTTACCGGTAACGTATTGCGTGATTACCTAACCGACTTGTTCCCAATTTTAGAGTTAGGTACCAGTGCGAAAATGCTTTCGATCGTGCCGTTAATGGCCGGTGGTGGTTTATTCGAGACAGGTGCCGGTGGTTCTGCGCCTAAGCACGTTCAACAGTTCCTAAAAGAAGCTCACCTTCGTTGGGATTCTTTAGGTGAATTTTTAGCGTTAGCTGTTTCTTTTGAAGATTTAGCCGTTAAAACCAGCAACAAAAAAGCCGGTATCTTGGCAAAATGTTTGGATGCAGCGACCGAAAAATTGCTTGAAAACAACAAGTCGCCGTTGCGTAAAGTTGGTCAGTTAGACAACCGTGGCAGCCACTTCTATTTGGCTATGTATTGGGCGCAAGCCGTGTCAGAGCAAACTGAAGACGCTGAGTTAGCGGCTAAATTTAAATCGCTTGCAGAAACCTTAACCGCCAACGAAGCCGCAATTGTTGCTGAAATTGACGAGACCCAAGGCAAGCCTGCTGATATCGGCGGTTACTACATGCCGGTCGAAGAAAAAGCTGTTGCGGCAATGTGTCCAAGTAAAACCTTAAACGAAGCACTTGCGGCAGTGAATGCGTAAGTTATCGCTTTAAATCGTTTTAAAATGACACACAAAAAAGAGGGGGCTAACCCCTCTTTTTTCGTTTATAGAGATAGAAAATATTTTTCTCTGTAAAGGATCAAAAACTTGTCTTACACGTTAAATCCACAGTCGTTTGATAAATCTGCGGCAATTGAAATTTTCCGAAATAATCGCCGCGCACGCATCTCGTCTTTCTTGTCGCTACAAAGCGCAATTCAAATACAGCAAACCGTAATGTCGATACCTGTGTATCACCAAGCGTGTTTCGTTGATGGCCAATCGCAGTTGATAAACCCGACAAAGTTTGCTGAGTTAGATATAAGCCAGCGACAAGAATTTATCAAGAAAATTTACGCGCAGGCCGCGCAAGGCACCGGTTTTTGGTACGGAAGATATGAGCCAAATGGAGAGGTTTTAGAATCTGTACAAAAAATAAAGAACTGGTTAGAAAGCGATGAAATGCTCTCTTTAATGAGAGAAATAAGTGGCTACGGCGAGTTAACAAGAATAACCATGCAGCTCACGCGCTACAACCCAGGCGACTTTTTAACACGTCACAACGACCTGGTATCCGCCGAAAATCGAAAAATTGCCTATGTATTAAATCTAGCACCAAAATGGCACCCCGACTGGGGTGGTTTACTGCAATTTTACCAACCAAACGGCACGCCCATCGAATCATGGAGCCCCGATTTTAATAGCTTTGGCATATTCGACGTCAGCTTGCCTCATTCAGTTACATCCGTCGCCCAGTTCTCACCTGCTAGCAGATACACCATCAGTGGTTGGTATCATTCATAAAGATATAGTCATCCAAAGTGTTATTTAATTAATGCTTACTTCTCGCGTTTTTAAAAAAAAGAATTCCCAGACTCTACGATCAGTATTTTGTTCCGAATAAATTTCTTGAAAAGTCGATTTATTTTGAGGGGCTGTAAGATTCAACCGTTTTAGAAGGCAAGCGAGTGTCAGATGAATACTTTATGTCAGTTGCAACACACGCCTTCCGGGTTGGATGTAGTTCACAGGCACCAAAGCTGGAAATAATCAGTCAACACACATTGGGATTTAAGAGATATGAAAAGAAAAGCTCTTTCGATTGCCGTGAAAGGTGCAATCGCTTTGACATCACTGTCTCTCCTGGCTGGTGGTAACGCCTACGCTCAGGATGAGGTGATTGAAGAAGTTACAGTTACAGGGTCGCGTCTAGTTCGAAAAGATTTGGAGTCAGTAAGTCCTGTAACTGTAATTTCAGGTGAGGAATTCAAACTCTCCGGGATTTTAAACGTCGAGCAAAAACTTGCTGAATTGCCAGCATTTACTCCTAGCTTTGGCCCGAGCTCTAACAACCCTGGTGATGGTACGGCACGTGCTGACCTACGTGGTTTAGGTGCCAATAGAACTTTGGTTCTAGTAAATGGTAGGCGTTATATACCATCGACACAGACCGGTATTGTCGATTTAAATACTATCCCAGCGTCTTTGATCGAAAATGTCGACGTTGTAACTGGTGGCGCCTCGGCCGTTTATGGCTCCGACGCATTAGCTGGTGTTGTAAACTTTACTCTAAAAGATGACTTCGAAGGCGCTGAGATCAGTGGTTTGTACGATATCACTGAAGATGGTGACGGAGAAAAATATAATATCGATATCACTATCGGTGGCAACTTCGATGAGGGTCGTGGTAATGCTGTGTTATACGGCTCATTCTCTAAGCGTGAAGCAGTCTTCCAAGGTGATCGAGGCTTTTCTCGAGTAGCATTGACAGAAGATGGTGACAGATTGGTTCCTGGAGGGTCGATCACCGTACCTTCGGGCTTATTCCAAGATGGCGATATTCTAATTGACCCCGATGGCGTGCCGAATAGTGGAGATGAGTTCAGTGACTTCATTGATTTCCCCGGTGGTGTAGCCTCGCCATTGGATATTCCTGGTGGTTTGTTTAACTATGCGCCAGACAATTATTTGCAGCTTCCCCAAGAGCGTTATTTGTTTAGTGCGCTCACTCATTATGATTTGAATGAAAAAGCTACTTTGTACGGTGAGGTCAACTTCGCGCAAAACCGTGTTCCTACAGAGTTAGCTCCTACCCCTGCTACAGTTAACAATGTAGAGTTAAACCCAGATAGTCCATTCTTTGACCCGGCAACACAAGCGGCGTTGGATGCTCTTCGAGTAGATACAAACGGTGATGGTGTAGTTGATGGTAATGATAATGCGTTTATTGGTACCGTCCGACGTCGTTTAACTGAGAATGGTTCTCGTCAGTCAGAAACTACTCGTGATGCTTTCAGGGTGTTATTTGGTCTTGAGGGTAAATTTACAGATACTTGGTCATACGATATTTCTTACTCGAACAGCCGTCTACAAGAGAGTAATACTCTAAACAATGACGCGTCAGAAACTCGTTTAAGAGAAGGCTTGTTAGTAACTGATGATGGTCTATCATGCCAAAGCGGCTCATCCAATTGTGTGCCGGTTAACATATTTGGCGAAGGCGTTCTAACTCAAGATGCTGTTGACTTTATTAATGTTGGTGCAACCAATATTACTGATATTGATCAAGAGATTATTCAAGGTAGTGTTAGCGGAGAGTTAATCACATTACCAAGTGCAGAGTACCCTATCGCGCTAGTCTTTGGATACGAGCATCGTGTAGACGATTCAAACTTCCGACCTGACACATTCTTGTCTTCTGGTGATGTTCTTGGCTTTAACGCTGGTGACGCTACAGTAGGCTCTTTCTCTGTTGAAGAGTTTTTCCTTGAAGCTAATGTGCCAATCATTCAAGGTAAAAGAGGCGCAGAAGATTTAAGCCTTTGGGGTGCATACCGTACTTCTGATTACTCAAATATTGGTTCCGTAGATAGTTACGCTTTTGCAATTAACTACGCACCCATTAAACAACTTGGGTTCCGCGTAGGCATCCAGGAAGCAGTAAGAGCTCCTAACGTTGCAGAGTTATTCCAAGGCCAAACTCAGGGTTTCCCTCCAGCAACTGATCCGTGTGCCGCTGGTGGTTCTGGTGATGCGGCAACCTGTATTGCTGCAGGTGTTGATGCTGCGGATGTAGGTGTTTTTGACCAAGGTAATACTCAGATTGAAGGTGTATTTGGTGGTAACCCAGACTTAAAAGAAGAGTCCTCTACTACTTTTACTGCCGGTATAATTTGGCAACCTCTTAATGGTTTAGATATTACATTAGACTACTATGACATTGAGATTGAAGACGCTATTTCTGTTGCGGGTGGTGGCGTTCAAAACGTGTTAAATCTTTGTTACAACGATATTCAAGATATCAGTAATCCTCTATGTCAAGCTGTTAGCCGTGGCCCAGATGGCCGTATCTTAGAAGTCACAGTACTTAATGAGAATATTGGTGAGATTGAAACTTCTGGTATCGACCTTAATGTTCATTACACTACTGATTTAGCATTTGGCCTTTTCGGAGAAGGTTCTAGTTTAAGCTTTACCTTGAATAGCACCTTCCTAGATACGTATGATGTAACTCCTGTTGCGGGCCTTCCACAAACTAACGAATGTGCCGGTGCGTATGGTAATACCTGCGGTGAACCACTTCCTGAAGTTAAATGGAATTTAAGAAGTTCTTGGACTACTGGTCCCTTGACTCTTTCAGCGTTGCTTCGTTATATCGACTCTACAACTGATGATCAAGTCGCCGTTGATGGTGTTTCTAGCTCCGATTTAGTTGTTTCTGAGATTGATGATGAGTATTACTTAGACTTAACAGCCGCGTATTCTTTCAACGAAGACTTTACTGCGTCTTTAGTATTTAAGAATGTACTTGATACAGAACCAACTCCGTTGGGTGATTCTCAACAACAAGCGAATACTTTTCCATCAACTTATGATTTGTTAGGCCCTCGTGTAACTTTGAGTGCTACTTATAAGTTTAGATAAGTTTGGATTTGTCTAAAAATAAAAAGGAGCGGCTATTTAGCCGCTCTTTTTTTAGGGGTTTATTATGGATTTACATGCAGTAATTAATGATTCATATAAATTAATTAAAGATAAGAAGTATGACTTAGCTTTAAAAAACTTACTTCCTCTGTTGGGGCATTATAGGGTTTGCAATGTTGTGCAGCTCGTTGGAGCTGCTTATTTAGGCAAAAAGTCATGGTCAGAGGCTTTAAAGTACTTTGCATATGCCTTGAGTTTAGAGCCAAAAAATCCAGAATTACATAACCAAATTGCTCAGTCATATAGTAAGTTAGGTTATTACTCAAAAGCAGAATTACATTTTAAAGCTGCAATCTCTCTAAAAACTGATTACTTTGAAGCTTGTGTGAATCTAATCGAGCTTTACATTGATACAAAACAATATGCTCAGTTCGATCAATTAGTGTTTTCACAAAATATAATTGCTGAAGAAAATGAGGACTTACTCTGCTCAGTTCGTGATGCCTACAGAGTTCAAAATAAATTTGAAAGTGCTTTGAAGTGGTATCAAAAGGTTTTGCAGGTTAATCAGGATTCGCTACGAGCTACTCATAATTTAGCGATTTGTTTCAGAATGTTGGGGGACGTGGAAAAAAGTCTTGAAATACTACAAATATGTAATATCGACTCTTCTCACTTAAGACATCTTGAGGCTTTATGTTTATATGATGCGGGGAGTTTTAATAAGTCTAGAACTTTACTAGAAAGTTTGCATATAAAAAATATTAATAAAGTATCATACCTAGAGGCTTTAGCTGAATTAGACTGGCAGTGCGATGAGGCAAATCGTACGGTGGAGCGTTATCAGAAGTTATTAAACAAAAAATATATTAATCATGAAGAAATTTTAATCTCTTTTATTACAATTTTGATTCAATCTGAAAATTATAAAGAGTTAGAAAATCTACTTTCTAAAATTTCAAAACAATGTAGTTTAAAGCTTAACGCCTATGTAGCAAGAGCCTACTCTAAATTAGGGAAATTTGATTTAGCTTTGCCCCTATATGAATTAATTGCTAGATCAGTTAATTCTTTTGAATTTAAAGTAGAATATGCTGAGTTTCTAATTTTGGCAGGTTATTTTTCTGAAGCTGAAACAATTTTGATGCAATTGTATAGTGGTGGTGTTTTCAACCAAAAAGTACTTGGTTTATTGGGTTCGATGTGGAGAGAGAGGGGTGATGAGAGATATTATTGGTTAAACGATTATGATAGGTTTATTGATATTCGTACTATTGAAAAACCAAATGAATATCTATCGCTTGAGCACTATTTGAATGAACTTCAGGACGTTGTGCTATCTATGCATATATCTAAAAAAGAGCCTCTTACTCAATCTGTAAGAAATGGATCTCAATCATCAGGCCGATTTTTCTCAAAAAATATACCCATTATAAAAACTCATGTGCAAGCTTTAAATAAACAAATTAAAGCATTTTTGTGTAAATTACCAATAAATACACATCACCCATTTCTGCAAAGAAATACTAAGTCATATAGATTTTCTGGTTCATGGTCTGTTGCATTAAAGGATGGTGGGTTTCATGTCAGCCATGTTCATCCAGAAGGTTGGATTTCTTCGGCATTTTACGTCAGTACTGTTGAAACTGAGGAGCAAGATGGCGGGAATATCTTATTCGGACGCGCACCGTATAAATCGCTTAAAATTAATTCGGTCGAGCGTGAGATTAAACCAGAGCCCGGGATATTAGTATTGTTTCCATCGTATTTTTGGCATGAGACAAAACCGTTTCATAATAAAAATATAAATGATGATAGTAAAAGAATTACAACTCCATTTGACTTGGTTCCAGGGTGACTGCATATGGCACATAAATCTGAAGCGTGGACAAAATATTGGAGCACTGGTGCTTTAACTAGCTGTTCACCAAAAGATATCAACGGTGTCGAAATATTTAGAAGTTATTGGCATGATTACGCTCTGGGATTGTGTTCCGGGACCACAATAATAGATTTGGGCACTGGTAGTGGTTATGTTGCGTCGATAATTAATACTGCTAATAGAGGTCTTAATGTTATAGGTGTCGATGCATCCAGTGCTGATTATGCTCAAGTGAAGAATGAAAATAAAAATTTAAGTGATGTTTCTTTACTCAATAATACTGACTTTACGACATTTGATTTTTGGCGTAGTCACAGTTCATTTGACACAATTGTGAGTTTGTTTGGGGTTGAGTATTCTAACCTGAATTTATTGCTTGAGTCTTTGAGCGAATTTATCACAAAGGATAATGCCTTTAACTTTGTCATTCATTATGACAAGGGCCCGATTGTGGCTGCGGGAAAGGAGAATATATCCGCTATAAATTTTTTATTACAAAAAGATTCTTTTATACAAAAATTTAACGAATACTCTCAAAAACGCTTAAGTTTACGTGAGTTACAAGAATACTCTCAAGATTTAGTAAGTAGCTCTAAGGGATCTAGGCTTAATAATATTGTGAAAAATGTATTATTAGGTGCTGATTTGGTGCTGAAAAATAGAGCTAATGATTTTTTGTCTTATCAAGTATGGCTAGAACAGACCGAAATAAAATTAAAAGCTGAATTAGAACGCAATAAACAATTGATTGGCGCGGGAAAGTCTTCTAATGATATGGATGATATTTTCCAGCTATTTAGCAACTATTTCGTATGTAATGAGCCAAAACTATTGAGAATGGATGCAGGTGCGGGGATGGTACCGATTGCTTGGTCTTTCACTGGGGAAAATAATTAGAGGTAAATGTCAGTTAATTCGATCACTAAAAAAAATACGTGATTCGACTATAAAAAAAGCGTTGTTTGGGGTTGTAGGCAAAACCGTCAAAGTTATCGGTAAGAGCTGAGGCGACGAAGGGGGGTTCTTTATCAAATATGTTTTCTACGCCCAATGATGCGGTAAGTCCTGATAGGTTTTTGAATTTATAAGAGGCCTGAGCATTGTGTGTAAGCCAGGAGTTTATTTTGCGTGTGCTATCGGTTCTAGGAATGGTTTCTGTCATTGAGTCGATGAAATTAATTCCGTAGTTTATTTGCCAATGGTTTTTGGTCCATTCTAGGTTAGTGCTGGCTTTCCATTCGGGCAGGGCTCCGGTTCCCTGTGAGGATGAGTCTGTAAATATTCCAGCGAGGTCTTCAGGTTCGTTATTACTGCTTTGTTGTTGGCGATACTTTCTTAGATTGACGGCATTACCATTTAAAGCAAAGGCGCCGTATTTTTCGGTTTCGACGATGTAGCGCCACGATATATCAAGGCCAACTACGGTTCGTGTACCTAAGTTAACCGCGGGGGTAATAATTTCTGAGATATTACCTCGCTCGTCGCGAATGATTAAATCCTGGAATTCGTTTGTCGTTGCGTTTAAATCTACCAACGCCTGAGGGTTGGTATCGATGATATCTTTCTGGTCGATTCGAAACCAGTCAAAACTGAATCTCCATCCGGGGAATGCTTCGGGCGTTAAAACAAACCCCAACGTAATATTTTCTGACTTTTCTGGTTTTAAATTGTTGTCGCTCACGAAGGTCGTTTGAAATTGATTGCGTGTGGCGTCGCTTAATTGATTACAGCCCGGTAACACACCTACGTTCTCTGCGATGGAACAAGGGTCTACCAAAAACGATTGTGATTGGAAACCTTCAATCCGTTGTTCACTAATACTGGGTGCTCTGAATCCTCGACCAAAAGTTGAACGCAACAGCACGTTTTGATTGGGCCTAACCTTGATGCCTAATTTAGGGGAGGAGTTGTACCCAAAGTCAGAGTATCTTGAAAGTCTTGCTGCTAGTTCTAAGTCAACAGAATCAATGAGTGGGCCGTTGGCAAGAACAGGAATATGCCATTCGAAATAGCCTTCACCTATCGTTCTTTTGCCATTAACACTTTGGGTTTCGTTCCCACCTACGTATTCTGTTGAATCGTTGGTGCTGTCTACTGCAAGGCGAGTTCGTTCGTAGCGCCATTCAAATCCAATCGCATAACGGCTGGTTCCAGCAGGAAATATCGATGTGCTGCCTTGCAGTTCGGTATTAATACCTCTCAAGTCGCTGGTGCCGCGTGAGCGCTCTTGGAGCCCAATATAATCGAGTTGATCTTGTGTGATTGAGCCAGCCGGGCCAAAAAGGTCTACCGGCACACAGCCGTCTCTGTCTATTCCCTGGCATTGGTCGGCAGGTCCTACCGCTCTGGCAAGGCGCTCAGCATCAACTAAGCCGGTACGCGTCTGCGTAGAGGCAGTTCTAGTCCAAAAGGTATTGAGTGACCAGTCGAAAAGCTCATTAGCGCCATTGATTCCGAAAGAATAGCGGTAGACATCGGATTCATTAATTTGCTCTCTGCTACCAAGTTCGGTAAATCTTCTTCGAATATCGGTGATTTCTTGGTTGAAAGGATTAAAAATATTCCCGGCTGAGACCGTTATTGGTGGGTTTTCGAAAGATGAAAATAAGGGCAGGGGAGCGAGAGTGATGGTGGCTTTTGTGTTGGCGTAGGAGGCATTGGCTTTTATCTGAGTAAATTCATCGATGCCGTACTTTCCAGCAAAATAAATGTTGTCTCGTTCAGACGGAGATGTGGAGGACGTAAATTGGTTGAAGTCGAATAGATCTTCATCAGTTGCCTCTCTGAAATCACCTAAGTCGTCTACTTGAATAATATCATTTACGTTGCCGTTGTTAGCCAAAGACGCCCCAGATTCATTAACTGTAACTACTTGGTCGTTATTAAGGCGAATCCGAGCATTGGGGGTAGAGCTCGATCTTAGGTCGATACCACCTTGGCTTCTTGCATCGGCAGTAGCCGAGAAGTCTCTTTCTCTGCTAAACAATCCTTCTTGCTCGTAAGTGGAAGCCGCGACAAGAAGACTTAAATTGCCCCACTTTCTTCCAGCAAGTAGGCTGGTTGTGGTTGTCTCTAGGTCACTTCGACTACTTTCTCCATAATATTGTTCTACTTGTACGCCTTCAAATTCGTCCCGTAACACGATGTTGACCACACCGGCTATCGCGTCCGATCCGTACAATGCAGAGGCGCCATCGGTAAGAATTTCGACTCGTTCAATCGCATTAGGCGAAATCGTATTTAAATCTACGGAGTCGCCGGCCAAGCCATTGAATGCAACGCGATGGCCGTTAATTAGCACCAGAGTATTATTTGCGGGCAGTCCTCGAAGCGTTACGGTAGCGGAGCCATCGCCGCCGTTGGAGACGGTTGTGCTGGTGGAATTACCGGCAACGGCGGGATTGAATTTTAGAAACTCTATAAGAGTTTGAGCGCCGGTTGCTCGAAGCTCTGGCGCTGTAATCACCGTAACAGGCGCTGAGGCATTAAAATTATGTTCACCGATACGTGAGCCCAGAATGGGCTTGTCGTAAACCGTCACCTCTTCATAAAAGGTCGGTTGTATGTATTCCTTCTCTTGAGGACTCAGTTCCGACGTTCTTGGGACAATTGCCACCACCTGATTATTAATGATTTTTGAACTGAAACGGGTGTTGATGAGTAGTTTCTCGACTGCTTCTCTGGGGGAGTATTGCCCGTTTAAAGGTTCAGCAGATAAGCCCTTTAGAGCGTTTGCGGGATAGATAATGCTTAAATTAAAGACAATTCCCAGGTCTCTAAGGCTGATAGATAACTCTTGAGCGGGAAGGGATAGCAACTTTTTTTGATCGATATTCGCTCGGCAGATGTTAGTAACAAACGCAGCGCCTAGCATGAGTATTGTTGCGAGTATAAGCTTTAAATTTATACTGAATTGGGTTTTTGTGCCGACTTCGACAGCTTTATCCGGTTGTTTGGCAAAAACAGGGCAGCGTGCAGCAAATCCAAGGTTAAAAACCTTAGTTTGTTTGCTGAGTTTAGGAGCCTTTGCCATTCCTAGTTCCGAATATTTCTGTAATCAAAACAGTAAGTTACATGAAATATGCGTTTCATCGATGATTATACATACGCATAAATGTTTATCTGACTGCTTAATTTTGAGGCTTTTTATATAGCCTACTTACACAATAAGCAAGATGTGTACTGATGAGAAGTGGCGTTTACACAAAACTGTTCAAAAATTGTTAAGTTCTGTGTAATAAAAAGAGAGGATTAACGCGAGAGTAGCTTCTTAATGGTTGAGAGATATAGCTAAATATTAAATGAGTCGCTAGATTACGCAGCAGGGTGAGATTATTGGTAGATCTCACCACTCTCTGTCACTGCTAGATTAAAGCTCTCAAGAATTGCGGTCAAAGTACTGGTCGGTGTAGCCGTAGCAAAGGTGCCTGATACACGAAGGGCGGCTAGTTTTGCTTGAGAAAAATACACCGGAGTATCCAGGTAGCGATTAATTTCTTCGATAGCCTCACCCAGAGGCGTATTTTGAAACGTAATGGTCTGCGTTAGCCATTCCACAGAGCGTTTCATCAGGGCTGCATCAGCTTCTCTTAAGCCATTTGAGTTCAGTTTTACTTCTTGATTGGCGCTGACAAATTTGCTTTCTGGGTAAGGAGTCGTTGCACCTTTGTGTTGTTTAACACGCACAATGCCTTCCGTAACAGTCACAGTGTCTGAAGACTTTTGTTTGTAAACGTTAAAAGCTGTGCCGACTGCTGTCACGGTTCCTCGAGTAGTTTCAACAACAAAAGGTCTTTGTAGGTCTTTAGCAACCTCAAAGTACGCTTCGCCATCGACTAGCTGAACAAGTCTTTGTTTGGCCGTAAAGGTGACGATTATTTTAGAGCGAGTATTAAGATGAACAATAGAACCGTCTGGCAAATTAACTTCTAAAAAATCTCCGGCCTGAGTTTGGTATTCAACACTCGGATTTAGCGTTTGAGACTGGTACCAATTCACACTCACAACCGCGCACAAACAAACTAGCGCTAATCCCGTTGCCCAAATGGATAGACGCTTGAAAATTGAACCATCTGAGCATTGATAATGACTTGAGTATGATTCAACTTTCGGTTTGGCTTGCTCGATACTGGCCAGCAGCTCATCGTCTATTTGGCCGGTTAACCGCCATAAATCAGTAATTTCATCAAAGGCATGAATGTGACTAGGGCTTGTGTTTAACCAAGTTGAGAATGCGATTTTATCTTGTTCACTGACATTTTCTGAACGCAAGCGCACCAACCACTCCGAGGCGGTATCTAGTGCTTGTTCGTAAAGGTCAGGGTCTGTATTCACTATTTCGGTTGCCTGCTTTTGTACAATATCGGTGAAATTATAAAGCAATAACTTAGTGCAGCTAAGTTAGAGTTAATCGCTTAAGTTTTACGATCTTATTAATTTTAGTAAATATGACTTAACTTTAGCCAAAAAATGTTCGAAGTGCTTAATAAATGAGTTATCGAATATTTTTTTGTGAATTTTGAATAAATGTTTTCATATAAATAAACGCTAACGCAGTGAGCGCAAGTTGTGCTTATTACTGCGTAATTGGCACAAAACATTGTTATATGGTGCATTTAGATGTTGAAACGAGCTAGAAGGTTTAAGCCTCAAAAGTTGCATGAGGGCCTTAAATGAAAAAAACCCAACGATTTAAAAACAATCATTGGGTTTGAAATAGAGAGGATAATAAGCTTTAAGTGCTGACTAACTACGAAAACCGCTAAAATTCAATCTTTTAGCGTTTTGCGGCAGTGTTTCAGTGCTTGCAGTATGTATTTTTCTACGGAAGACACAGAAACATTCATTTCACTAGCAATGTCGTTATAAGACATATTACGCAATCGGTGCAACATAAACGCTTGTCTGCATTTAATTGGTAATTGAAGTAATGCGTCTTCAACGCGTCTCAGTTGCTCACGTGCCCTTAGTTGTCTTTCTGGGCAGTATGCATCTGACTCCCCGGAGGCCACACCAAATGCAGGATCAGCAGTTTCTGACTGGATGTAGTTGGTATGAAGCTTTTCTCGGCGGATTTTGTCGATCGCCAAGTTAGAGGCAGTTTGATAAAGATAGGCTTTCGGGTTTTCTAGCTCTCCACTTTCTGTAAGACGCTGGATTCGAATAAACGCATTTTGCGCTATGTCTTCGGCATCTTCCCAGTTTTTAACTTTACGATACAAGAACCTTACAAGCCCTTGTGCGTGATCGGTAAATACCTGTTCTAGGGGTGCGTTAGTATCCAGCACAGAAAAATCCTCGTGAGATTCAGATTGATGGAATTTTAGGGAACTCTTGGTTGTCATAGTCTGATTAAAACAAGTTCTATGCCACTGATGGGCCTGTTTATCGTTATATCCGCACAAACCTCATAAGCACGAATCCCTTTGCTTCCAAATAGCTATAAAACGTAAGCCCAAGCCTATTATTTTTATACTTTATTAACTGCTTAGAAGCTTAAAAATTGATATACATCAATAGTTTAGCGCTTTTTTGCTGTGCGCTTAAAAAAGTCCTTCTTGCTCGACGTTGCGTAATTTCAGTATTCAAAAAACCTTAGCAACGGCTAAAAAAACTCAAGTATTTTGTTCTAAGCTTAACCAGTTTCTAACCGGTTAAGCTTTTGTGTATTTAATTGGTGCTTTGTGTGACTTTATTTGGTGCTTGTTGATTATTTCCAACCACAGGATTTACCGCGATTTTCTTTTTCCAGCCACGTCAATAATGGTTGGAAGTATTCCACCATTGCCGATGCATCCATCTCACGCGTGCCAGTGAGTTGTTCCATAGCGTCTTGCCAAGGTTGGCTAGCACCGAGTGCGAGCATGTTACCAAGCTTTTCTCCCGCCGCCTTGTTACCGTAGAACGAGCACTCATTTAGTGGGCCTTCATGACCTGCTGTTTCACAAAGAGATTTGTAGAATTGAAATTGAATGACAAACGATAAGAAGTATCGAGTGTAAGGTGTATTGCCAGGAATATGGTATTTAGCGCCTGGGTCAAAATCAGACTCGCTGCGTTCTACCGCGGGTTTAATACCTTGATATTTTTCGCGCAACTCCCACCAAGCTTGGTTGTAATTTTCAGGAGCAACTTCGCCCGAAAATACTTCCCAACGCCATTGGTCGATAAGCTTGCCAAATGGCAAGAAAGCAATTTTGTCGAGTGCTGCCTTCATTTGCTCGTTAATGGTTGCTTCGTAACTTTTAGTTGGCTCGTCGATTAAGCCAATTTGATTGAGATACGCAGGCGTCATTGAAAGAACAATAGTGTCGCCAATAGCTTCGTGGAAACCGTCGTGTGCGCCTGTTTTAAAGAGCGGTTGTTGATCTTTGTACATCAAATAGTAATAGATGTGGCCAAGCTCGTGATGAATGGTGCTCAGATGCTCTTCGGTAGGCTCAATACATTGTTTGATTCTTGGATCTTCACCGTTGCCCATATCCCATGCGCTAGCGTGACAAACAACGTCTCGATCACGTGGTTTTTCCAGTAGAGAGTGTTTCCAAAAGTTTTCTGGTAACTCGGGTAGGCCAAGAGAGGTAAAGAAATTCTCAGCGGTTTCGGTCATCTTAACCGGGGTGTAATTCTGTGCCTTAAGGCTCTCGGTGATGTCGAGTGATGCTACACCTTCATAGGGTTCTACGATGGGATATATGTTGCCCCAAGTTTGTGCCCACATATTCCCGAGTAGGTGCGCGGGAATTGGCTCGTCGAGAGCAACCTTGTCTTCACCGTAAAAATCCGAAAGCTCAGAGCGAACATAGCAATGCAGTTGCTCGTAAAGTGGTTCGACTTGACCCCAAAGGCGTTCGATTTCTTGCTCAAAGTCGGCAACTGGCATGTCGTAGCCAGATTTCCACATGTCTGCTAGGTTTTTGAAGCCGTAATCGCGAGCTCCTTTGTTGGCAAGCTCTACGAATCGCTCGTACTTGGGTCGCATGGGAACAGAGATGGTTCGCCAGTCACTCCACGCTTGCAGTTGCTCTTGGTAATCTCTCGAGGTGGCCAGTACTTTCTCTAATTCCTCAAGGTCGCGACAGTTTTTACCGTCGGCATCACAGGCTTTACCTGCGCCGTAGATACCTTCTAAATCCGTTGCAATCTGCGAAAGCTCGGCACGCTCTTTTTTGTTGTCCGGGCTTGGCATGGGTGTAGAAAGCAAAATGAGATCGATGGCGCGGCGAGTGGTTGGGTCCATTTGCACGTTGTCGTAGCGCTTGGCTTTATCAACGGCTTTCCCCAAAAACTCCAAATATTTTTCGTTGGCTTTTGCTGCCAAAAAGCCCGTGTCGTCGGTAATGTAAGTGGCTCTTACCCACTGGGCGGCTTCAACTTCTTTGTTGATTTCTAATAGGTCGCGTTGAAAGTCACGGACGAACTTTTCCGGCTCCACAGAGTTGAGCTCAGAATAAACAACAGGTTTGCCGTCGGGTTCAATGGTCACGGTACAACCCGAAATTAGTAGTGCAGCAGCACTCACTGACAGCGCTAGAGACAATCGTTTCTTGGGTGATTTTAATGTACTGCTAACAAACATAAATAATCCTTAAACGAACCGTATAGCACAACGATTCACAACTATGAGGGTGAACAGAGATTAAGCTCCGAGTGATTAAATCGACAAATTTAGGAGTGTATTGCTGCTTTGAATTGAAAGGCTCTGCTTTCAAAACGTTATACGGTAACTGATTGAAAGAAGAGTCTTACCATCAAACTACTAAAGAACATTCGAACACGCAATACAATGCTCTGGGATTGGTCCCAAGCTGTAGATCTAAAAGCTTGTCCGGTTGGTCAAGTTTATAAGAGCTAGCACAACAATTCATCGAGATTGAAAGCAATTGCCCAGCTTTCTGCGCAAGCGTTATATCGGAAGTCCTGCGGTCTCGATGTCATGTATTGAACTGTGCGTTGAACACTTAAATATAAGTAATTTTTATCCGCAGTAATCGAGTTTAATTCTTAAACACTGCGGTGGTTATTTTTATTATTCAATCAGTCAACTAATCCTAATGATCAACTCAGGTTCTTAAATGGCCCACCTCAGATATTTGTTTGGCTTTTATGACTATCTGGTTAAGAGTTCATGAAGCAATCTTGTCTATCTGAATCAAAAAATTCAAGAGTTCGTGGTTAAAAAGTGATAATTAAATCACTGATAGGTTTTTCTACAGGCTGTTTCTGTGTGCAATGGCTGCAAAATGCACGTATTTTGGCGCCAGATTTTGCGTCCCTTGAGGCCATAGAAGCTTGTTTCGTCAACCAAATCTATTCGAACGGTTAACTTTTTCCAGCAAATATTGGTTTCGGCTGTGCGGAATATAAGAAAGCAGGTAGTTTTTGCGGAAACAAATTTGTTACCTTACCTCTAAATAGCACGACGCATTTTGTTGACCAAATCTCGGAACAAAATTAAGGAATTCTTCAATAATGAAAAAGGTGTATCGAAGTTTAGTGGCTGGATTGTTAGCCGCTGGTGTAAGTATGGGCAGTCAAGCGGCTAAGAATTTAGTGTACTGTTCGGAAGGTTCACCGGAAGGATTCGATCCGGCACTCTATACCGCCGGTACCACATTCGATGCCTCAGGCCGTGCCGTCTATAACCGATTGGTTGAATTTGATCGCGGTACCACCGATGTTATTCCGGGTCTTGCCGAGTCTTGGGATATTTCTGAAGATGGCTTGGAGTACACCTTTCATTTACGCAAAGGCGTTAAATTCCATAAAACTCGGTTTTTTAGTCCAACTCGCGAGCTAACGGCAGATGATGTAATTTTCTCGTTCGAGCGTCAGCTGCAAAAAGATCATCCCTGGCATCAATACACTGCCGGTGGTTCTTGGGAATACTTTCAGTCCATGTCTATGCCCGATCTGATTTCGGAGATTGTAAGAGTAGACGATTACACCGTTAAATTTGTATTAAAGACCCCGCAAGCGCCAATGCTTGCCAACCTAGCGATGGATTTCGCGTCTATTGTTTCAAAAGAATACGCCGATCAACTAGAACGGCAAAACAAAAAAGAAATTCTGAATCAAATGCCCGTGGGCACGGGTCCTTTCAAGTTTGTGATCTACCAAAAAGACGCTGTTATTCGCTATCAAGCACACGAAGGCTATTGGGCTGGTAAGCAACCCTTAGATAATTTAATTTTCGCAATTACAACAGATGCCTCGGTGCGACTGCAAAAATTAAAAGCCGGTGAATGTCACGTAGCGTCCTATCCAAACCCAGCCGATTTAGACATTATTCGTAAAGACGGCAAATTAAATTTAATGGAGCAAGAAGGCTTAAACGTGGGTTACATGGCCTACAACACACAAATGGCTCCTTTTGATAAACCCGAAGTGCGCCTTGCACTTAATATGGCCATTAACAAACAAGCTATTTTAGATGCCGTATTCCAAGGTGCGGGTTCTGCCGCGAAAAATCCAATTCCTCCCACCATGTGGTCCTACAGCCAAGAAACTCAGCCCGACGAATACAACCCAGAAAAAGCCAAGGCCATGCTTGAGGCAGCTGGTGTAAAAGACTTGAGCATGAATATCTGGGCGATGCCGGTGCAGCGTCCTTACAATCCCAATGCACGTCGTATGGCCGAAATTATTCAATCCGATTTTGCGAAAATTGGTGTAAAGGTCAATATCGTTTCTTACGAGTGGGGTGAATATCTTAGCCGTTCTAAAGAGGTTGATCGCGATGGTGCCTTATTAATGGGTTGGACGGGTGACAATGGTGATCCAGATAATTTCTTAGCTGTGCTTTTAGGTTGTGACGGTGTTGGTGGCTCTAACCGAGCGCAATGGTGTAACGAAGAATTCGATCAATTGATTCAGAAAGCAAAAACCTTGTCTGATAAGTCAGAACGAGCCGAGCTTTATAAACAAGCCCAGGCGGTATTCAAACGTGAAGCGCCTTGGGCCACTATCGCGCATTCCGTGGTATTTATGCCGATGTCTACACGCGTGCAAAATTACCGTATGGATCCACTGGGTAGTCACCGTTTTGATGGCGTAGACATACAGTAAATCGAAATCGACTGAACATTTATAGGGCTAAAGCCGATTCTTAAAAAGGTTTACTGATGCTACGGTTTTTATTGGGGCGCCTCGCTATGCTGGTGCCCACGTTTTTAGGCGTAACCTTGGTTGCGTTTTCGTTTATCCGGCTATTGCCCGGTGATCCCATTGAATTACTTGCCGGTGAGCGTGGTATTAATCCCGAGCGTAAAGCCCAGCTCATGGCAGAAATGGGCTTTGATCAACCTCTTTGGAAACAATATCTCGATTATTTAGGCAATATTCTGCAAGGTGATTTGGGGACGTCATTTGCCTCCAAACAACCGGTTGTCGATGAGTTCTTTGCCTTATTTCCCGCTACGGTAGAACTTTCTCTTTGCGCGATTTTTCTTGCAGTCGTTATTGGTATTCCACTCGGTGTTATTGCCGCGACTAAACGCGGCACCTTTATCGATCAATCGATCATGGGAACGGCCTTGGTGGGTTACTCCATGCCGATTTTCTGGTGGGGGTTGCTGCTGATTATTTTCTTCTCCGGCACCCTCGGATGGACGCCGGTATCTGGTCGGATTTCTCTGTTGTATTTTTTTGAGCCGGTTACCGGATTTATGTTGATCGATAGTTTGCTATCCGGTGAAGAAGGCGCTTTTGCCTCGGCGATTCAACATCTTATTTTACCGTCCATAGTGTTAGCGACGATTCCATTGGCGGTTATTGCTCGTCAAACCCGCTCGGCAATGCTTGAAGTTATGGGTGAAGACTATGTGCGAACCGCGCGCGCTAAAGGTTTATCACCGTTTCGTGTCATTGGTGTTCACGCGTTGCGAAATGCCATGATTCCGGTTATCACAACCATTGGTTTGCAAATTGGCGTGATGTTGGCCGGTGCTATTTTGACGGAGACCATTTTCTCGTGGCCGGGAATCGGTAAGTGGTTAATCGACTCGATTACGCGTCGAGATTATTTTGTGGTGCAGGGCGCGTTATTGTTGATCGCGGCAATTATTATGATTGTGAATTTAATCGTAGACGTGTTGTACGGTCTAATTAATCCACGGATTCGAGGATAAGTAGGAAATGGCGACTGAATCTTCCTTGGAATTAAACCGGCCAAGCGCGCTTGCGGAATTCTGGTTTTATTTTTCTCAAAACAAAGGCGCAGTAATTGGTTTGGCTGTGTTTTTACTGTTGGTGTTTGTGGCGTTGTTAGCTCCTGTATTTGCACCTCATGCTCCTGATTTTCAATATCGTGATTATTTCTTGTTACCACCCAGTTGGATTGAGGGCGGCAACAGCGACTTCTTGTTAGGTACCGACGCTGTTGGTCGAGACATTCTTTCACGATTGATTTATGGCGCACGCTACTCCTTATTTATTGGTTGTGTCGTGGTTGCCATTGCTTTAATTGGCGGCGTGGTTTTAGGTTTAACGGCTGGTTACTGCAAAGGCTGGGTTGATACCTTAATCATGCGCATTATGGATATCATCCTCGCGTTCCCATCGTTATTGTTGGCGTTGGTTTTGGTTGCTGTTTTAGGCCCGGGCTTAGTTAACGCCATGATAGCCATTGCGCTGGTATTGCAACCGCATTTTGTTCGCTTAACTCGTGCAGCGGTATTATCGGAAGCCGGGCGTGATTATGTGATGGCGGCAAAAGTCGCTGGTAGTGGTCATTTACGGTTAATGTTTTACACCATCTTGCCGAATTGTTTGGCTCCTTTAATTGTACAAGCTACCTTGTCATTTTCTTCGGCAATTTTAGATGCTGCGGCGCTTGGTTTCTTGGGAATGGGCGCGCAACCGCCTACACCTGAGTGGGGCACCATGTTGGCTGAAGCTCGCGAATTTATTTTGCGCGCGTGGTGGGTTGTTACATTTCCCGGTTTGGCGATTCTAATTACCGTTTTAGCCATCAACTTATTTGGCGACGGACTTCGCGACGCCCTTGATCCAAAATTAAAGCGGAGCTGATTGATGCCTTTATTAGAAATAGAAAATCTCCGTGTTGAATTCGATACCTCCTCCGGTGTGTTTCGCGCTCTCGATGGCGTGAGCTATACCATTGATCCGGGTGAGGTGCTTGCCATTGTTGGTGAATCCGGTTCCGGTAAATCCGTGGCTATGTTGGCGTTAATGGGCTTACTTCCCAAAACCGCAAAAGTTAGCGCCGATAAATTATTATTTAATGGTCAAGACCTAAAAACATTAAACCCAAAGCAGCGCCGTAAATTAATTGGCAGCGAAATCGCGATGATTTTCCAAGAGCCAATCGCCAGTTTAAATCCGTGTTTTAACGTTGGTTTTCAGTTAAATGAAGCGTTAAAAACCCACACAGATTTGGGCAAAGCCGCACGTAGAGATCGCTGCTTAGAGTTATTAAACGACGTTGGCATTCCCGATCCAAAATCGCGTTTAAAGTCATATCCGCATCAAATGTCGGGCGGTCAATGTCAGCGAGTGATGATTGCTATGGCAATTGCGTGTTCACCAAAATTGCTGATCGCCGATGAGCCTACAACTGCGCTTGATGTAACCATTCAAAGGCAAATCTTAGAATTGTTGATGAATCTTCAGCAGCAAACCAAAATGGCGTTGATAATGATTACCCACGATATGGGTGTTGTCGCACAAACCGCCGATCGCGTGATTGTTCAATACAAAGGCAAATTAATGGAAGAGGCACCGGTATTGGATTTATTTGAGTCGCCGAAAAACCCTTATACCAAGGCGCTGTTATCAGCGCTGCCTGAAAATGCTACTGGCGATCGTTTGCCTACGGTAGCTGATTTTGTTCAAGCGTAAGGTGATCGATTAAAATGACTCAGCCGGTATTAAAAGCAGAAAATATTACTCGCGATTATCACGTTAAAGGTGGTCTTTGGGGAAAATCAAAAACCGTTAATGCACTAAAAGGTATTAATTTTGAAGTGCACGAAGGTAAAACTCTAGCCATCGTTGGTGAATCGGGTTGTGGTAAATCCACTTTGGCTCGCATTTTAACCTTAATTGATCCCGCGACTTCGGGTGATTTAAAAATCGATGGTCAGTCCGTTAATATTGCTAAAACTAAATTGACCCCAGAGCTTCGTCAGAAGGTCCAAATCGTCTTTCAAAATCCCTATGGCTCGCTAAATCCTCGGCAAAAAATCGGCAAGGTATTAGAAGAACCTTTGTTGTTAAACACCAAAAAAACCGCTGGTGAGCGCAAAAAGTTAGCCGATGAAATGTTGGTAAAAGTGGGTTTAGGGCCAGAGCATTATCACCGTTATCCGCACATGTTTTCGGGCGGTCAGCGTCAGCGTATTGCCATTGCTCGCGCCTTGATGTTAACACCGAGATTACTCGTGTTGGATGAACCTGTCTCAGCGTTGGATTTGTCGGTACAGGCACAAATTCTGAATTTATTGGCAGACCTTCAAGAAGAACTAAACCTAACCTACGTGTTTATCAGTCACGATTTATCGGTCGTAAAATACATCGCCGATGAAGTGTTAGTTATGTACTTTGGCGAAGTTGTAGAACATCGCAGCCGCGACGAAATCTTTGCCAATCCCCAACACGAATACACACAAACGCTATTTGCCGCAACACCCAGAGCAGATGTTGAATCAATTCGCGAACGTCTCGCAAACTAAACTTCTTCAATTCAGATAACTCAAACCCGTTTTGAGTTATCTTTCTTTTCGAGTGACCAGTTTTTAAAAGCAGCTATAGGAATCTCAATCACTTACACTTCTTGAAATTGGCGACACATCCTTGTGTCGCGAGAAACTCTAGGTTAATCAGAGTTTCCTATAACTTTTGTTGGTTTTTCTCTTCAGTAACAACCATCTTTATCGATAACTTTTGACCGAAAACATGTTTTTTGGCAAACAAATTGATACTGCTGTAAGCGTGTTGTTGTAATGTGTAAATTTTAGGGAGTACTTCTGTGGTACATGTTGAATCAATTTCTTACGGCAATGGCGATGCAACCTATCAAGCGGCAGGCGGGTTAGAGGGAATTACTCGGTTGGTCAATCGTTTTTATGATTATATGGAGACGCTCCCAGAGGCCAAATTTGTTCGCGATATGCACCCAGAAGATTTGAGCCTTTCTCGCCAAAAATTAATTTATTTTTTGTCGGGTTGGATGGGTGGCCCAAAGTTGTATAAAGAGCATTTTGGTTCTATTTCAATTCCGGTTGCACACAAGCATTTGCCAGTTGATATG
Source organism: Sessilibacter sp. MAH3 (assembly GCF_054658275.1). Lineage (NCBI taxonomy): Bacteria > Pseudomonadati > Pseudomonadota > Gammaproteobacteria > Cellvibrionales > Cellvibrionaceae > Sessilibacter > Sessilibacter sp. MAH3. The sequence continues at coordinate 100,419 of NZ_BAAGIE010000005.1, forward strand.
GATGGCAAAAACGCTTGGCTGTTGTGCATGAAAAAAGCGTTGGCTGATGAGTTTTATCCGGATGATTTTCAGAAGTACATTATCGACAAACTTTCTATTCCTGCCGAAAGTATTCGTCTTATGTGCGAACCGCAAAAATAAATTTTCTGCCATGGTATGGAAGATGTAATAAAAAAAGGCTCTGATAAAACCAGAGCCTTTTTAGTATTCTGTGAATGGTTAAAAACTTTAGGAAGCTCTGATTAACCTAGAGTTTCTCGCGACACAAGGATGTGTCGCCAATTTCAAGAACTGTAAGTGATTGAAATTGTGAAGAAATTGGAAATCACATTTTCAATTTCTGCCCTCTGATTAAATCATGGATGAGTTAATCAGAGGTTCCTTTAAGAGTCTTTAACTTATTAGCGCTTTATTTCTTCGGCAAAGTTTTTTCCAATGTGCTTTGCAACCAAGCAACGTAAGCGGTTTGAATAGAACCCATTAACGACGCTTGTGCGTTAACATCTTTTTGAATTTGTTCAAATCCATCAAGGTTTTTGTTAATAACGGCGGCTAGGTTTTGTTGGGGCGATGCGCCTGCTTTAAATGCGGTCATGCTGTCGCTGATGTCTTTAACCGAATCGATAAGAAGCTTTTGTTGTGACTCAGTTAATTTTTTGAAGCTGGTACTTTGCACGTCTAAAAAATCGGTCATGCAGCTTTGGATATTAGCAGGATCGTTTTTTTGCGAAAAAAATCCCATCCAATCTGTTTTCGAAAAAAACTGCATAAATTGTTCGTTGATTTGAACGAATGTTTGCATTGGATTAAATGCATTTTTTAATAAATTCATTTCTTCCATAGAGGTTTTCATCACTTGATTAGCTCTTTCAAGAGCTGCTTTCAGGTCTTTGTCCATCGAAAGGTCTGGCATTTGAGTTAGCGCATTCATAATAAGCTCCAATTCAGAAAAGGATTTTAATTAATTTACGGGCTCCGCGAGACGATCAATCATCGCCCTTACGGCCGATAACTGCGGAGCGTGTTTACTGTAAAAATCGGGTTCAGATTTATTGGGTTGAGAATATCCCCAAAAATCCCAGCAGCCTTGGGGGTTAAACGGATCTTTCGATGACGGTTCGACCTGTGGATACAGCATGACAATGTCATTGGCATCGGCGATCTGATTGTAACCGGTGCCCATGTAGTATTGGTCGCCGATTTCGGTATAGCCCTGTAAACAGCCGTGATACACAACGTGCAGCCTACAGCCTCCTTCGCGACAGCCTTCGGGAATATAGACAAACGCAGAATCACTCATGCTAGTGTTACCGCTTTTGATAAATTCCGTCTGATCGAATTCAACAATTGCTTGAGCAACTTCTGCTGCCGGTTCGGACAAGCCCGAATATAAATGATTTAGAATGTCTTTCGCTTGATAAATGTCACAGTCGTTGATGAACGGCTTTTCAGTTACGGCGCATTCCTTATTACCAAAACTGGTGGTAACTATGGCGTGACCTGCGTCAACGTCGGTGACGTATTCAATAGCGTCTTTGTTTATACCAAGATCAAGAAAATATTGGTAAGTTTGATCCATAACGGTTGTGGTAACGGTGTGGTCGGCCTTGCCATTAAATAGATAGATTTTGTCATCCACTAAATTGGTGATTGAATCTATGTCGCCTTTTTCTGCAAGTTGGCGCGTCAAACTAGATAGATGCGGAGTGTTTGGGCCTGAGCTGTGAGTTAGCGGGTTCATGCAAGAACCGGTGGCGTTTTGTACATGGGATTGGAAATCCCAAGATAGGGCGCATAGGTAAGGGCCGCCCGCGATAATGCCTGCTCCCGACATAATTTGTGAATTAACTATGTACAGTTGTGACGCCATAAATGCGCCCGATGATAATCCGGAAACAGTTACGTCATTGAGCTTAACGCCAAGAGCTGGCAGTTTATCGGGTTGCGCGTTCACGGTATGTGCGCACAGTAATAAATGTGCGGAGCATACAATAGCAATAGCTTGAATTGGTTTCATAGAATGCCCTAGATTTTAATTATTGTAATATTGCTTTTTGATAAAAAACTCCCAGTGGTAGGAGTTTTTGACGACACATGCACAGGTCGTCAATTTCGATAACCGTAAGTTATTGAAATTACGGAGAAATTGAAAGTCGTACTTTCAATTTCTGCCCTCGGACTAAATTGTAGATGGATTAATCAGAGTTTTTCTATTGATACATCAAGGTGTAATTGCTGCGATATAACGTGGTAAATATGCTTTATAAAAGTAGAACAATCAAAACAAAAATTATAGGTGTAATCCATAGGGTTAATATTGAATATTATTGCATTAAAAATTATTTTTTTAGGATCTAAAAATTTTGCCAGCTATGTGGCTAGGCATTATGTCAGTAGAAATTATTGGCTTTTGTTTCGATACTGATATTTTTATAAATTTCTGTATGCTTGTTTATGACTTAATGAAGTAAGATAACAATCTCAAAATAACTAAAACAAGAGAGAGGGTAGAGGTTTGAAACTGATCGTAAGCGTTGTGTTTGCTTTAATTGCTTTTGCAGGCAACTCGGTATTGTGCCGTTTAGCATTACTGGCAAATCCTACTGCTCAGATTGATGCAGCAAGTTTCACCTCGGTTAGGCTCATCTCTGCGGCTATTACTTTACTGGTTCTGATTCAGTTTACTCAATCCGAAAAGCCCAGCAATAAAGCCTTTTGGCGAGAAGTCCTTGCGGGATATACTTCAAAGAAAGGTCTGGGGTTGTGGTATTTGTTTATCTACGCGGCCTGTTTTTCTTTCGCATACATTTCTCTCGATACCGGTATCGGTGCATTGCTACTCTTTTCTACCGTTCAAATTACCATGATATCCATTAGCCTATTTCGAGGTGCTCGTCTGAGTATTTTGGAGTGGTTGGGTTTGCTGTTGGCCGCAGCTGGATTTGTGGCCCTAGTTTGGCCGGATCTAACCTCGCCTCAGTGGCAACCGTCGTTGTTAATGATTATTGCGGGTTTAGGCTGGGCCATGTATACGCTGGCCGGTAAAGGCTCGGTGAATCCGCTTCGCGAAACCGGTCTTCATTTTATTAGAACGGTACCTCTTTGCATTGCCTTGAGTGTGTTTTTTCTTGCCGGTAGAAGTATGACCTTAGAGGGCGCCTTGCTGGCAATTACTTCTGGCGCAATTACCTCTGGCTGCGGATACGCGATTTGGTATTCTGCTTTGCGGCATTTAAACACCACGCAAGCTGCTGTATTACAGTTATTGGTGCCTGTTTTGGCTGCGGTCGCCGGTGTGATATTTGCGGGTGAATTACTCGACCTACATTTTTACATCACATCCAGCATGATTTTAGGTGGTGTTGCAATCGTGATTATAACGGGAGCAAAACTTCGCGCTCGAACCTAGTGGTTAAAGCGCGTTAGTTTGAAGATTATTCGGCTTCGGTAACAAGCTGATTTTGTTCGGCAAATAGCGTGTTGATAACCTCAATAAATTGTTCAGGTTCTTGTGCGCCATTGACCAAATATTTTTTGTTAAACACAAACGATGGTACGGAGTTAATGCCAGCCGATGCCCACAGTTGCTTTTCTTTTTTCACGGCACCGATGATGGTTTCGTCGTGCAGTGCTTTTTGCGCTTCATTTAGGTTGAGACCAACCTCTTCGCACGCGGCCAATAACACGTTTTCGTCGTTAATATTTTTGTTGTCTGAAAAGTTGTACTCAAATAATTTGAGTTTCAATTCGGTTTGTTTGTTGTAACGCTGAGCCCAATGTAATAACACGTGTGCATTATTGGTGTCGTACATTTTAAAATCCGACCCAATATTAAATTCAAAATTAAATTTGGCGCCAATGGCCTTAAGTTTATTCGCAAAATTTAATGAATCTTGTTCAGACATATTGTATTTGCGTTTTAAATTATCCAGTAACAGTTCACCATCTTCTGGAAGCCCAGGGTTTAATGCAAATGGTTGCCACTGGATTTTAATTTTGTCAGCGTTGGGAATGTTTGACAGTGCTTGTTGTAATTTTTTATAGCCAACAATGCACCATGGGCAAGTAACGTCTGAAATAATATCGATTCTAATTTCTGTGGTCGTCACGTTGGCCTCCAATACCGGTAAGATTTTGATTGCTACACATGTTAGATTCCATTCCTGACGACGGTGATTAATACTCAATTGAGGTTGAGTTAGGCCGCAGGAGAACTAGCCGTGTAGAACTCCTTTTGATAAATAATTAGTAGGTTACTTTAGCAGTTTTATCAATAACTTTAAACGAGAGTTGAATGTTGGTTCACACAAACTGCGAGTTTCCCCAGAATATCTATCCCGCTAAGATGGTTTATTCAGGCAATGATCAATGAGAAACGACTTGATTTCTTCCCAAAGTTTTAGCTTTATAGAGTGCGTCGTCGGCACGTTGAATGAGATCGTTTTCTGAGATATCCGACGCAGGATGATAAGCTGCCACACCAAAGCTTGCAGTCATCGAAAGCGCTTTCGGAAATTCATGGTGTTCGATAGCAGATTTTAACGACTCTGCCAGAGCAACCGCTTCACTCAGTGGTGTTTCGGTACTAAGAACAATGAATTCTTCGCCACCAAAACGCCCAACCATATCGACTTTTCGAATTCGATTATTAAGTACACTGGCGAATTCAACCAACACTCTATCGCCGATCAGGTGACCAAAGCTATCGTTCACTCTTTTGAAGTAATCTATATCGATAAAAATGACAGAAAAAGGACGGTCGTAACGTTTGGCCCTTTGTAACTCACTTTTGAGTTTTTTATCGATGAGGTTGCGGTTAGCAATTTGTGTGAGTGGATCGATAAATACTTTTGCTTCAAGAGATTTAGACTCCGATAAATCGCTGATGGAGCTAATGATTTTGATGTGGTCTTTGTAGTAGTAAGTTGTTAACTTAATATTTACAGGTATTTTTTTATTATTCTTGTTGAGTACAAAAATGTCATTCTTGTTATCCACTTGCACCATATTTTTAGAGTTGCTTTGGCTTTTAAGTACCTGATTTGCTATGTTTTCAATGTAACTGTCGCGAAGAATTTTGTGGGTAATTTTGCCACTGGGATCATTGGCGACTAAGTCTTCAATGGTGAGTTCTTTGAGTTCCGATTTTGTATAGCCAAATAAATTTTCGGCCAGAGAATTATATTTAATAATTTTACCATCTTTGTTACTGATGATAATAGCGTCGGGAGTGGCCTCAAAAATAGCTTGAGCTTCTTTTAGTGCATCGTCACTTCGGCGATACAACACCAAAATTAACGAAGCTGCGATCAATAATGTTGGTTGTGAAATTAATAAAATAGCTTGTACGTTGGCTCTGCGCTCTTCGATATTTTTCTGATGAAATTCAGAGGCTAGGTGGAACTCTCTGTGAACCGCCTCACCGAGCTGCTCTACAGGCGACAAGTAAAGCAGTTCTTCTTCGTATAATATTTGAATGATTTGGCTGTTATCGAGTTTGACATCTTGTTTGAGCAAATTTATTTGATTGTTGAGTGTCGCCTCGTGTTTATTCAGAATTGACTCAATGACGTAGACCATTTCAAGCTGGTCTCTGAGCTTTAAAACACCTTTGAGACTGAGGAAATCTTGCTGAGCCTTTAATAAGCTCTCTTTCGCTATATAAGTTGCTCTTAGATTTTGTGATACAAGTGCTTTTGCATAATTTTTCAAAAATCCTTCGTAGGCAAAACTTTTTAGAAACCGATCGTATTTATCCGCGTGATCTTTGGCGATATAGGTGGATTCTACCCATTGTTTTTCAAGAAGTTGGATATTGCTGTTGAGCACGAACGTGTACAGAAGCAGCAGTAGATTCGCTGCAATGCAAATACCGCAGGCAATGAACAGTCTTTTCGATTTTTTTTCGTATTTTGTACTGTCCATTAAAAACTATCGTTGGTCCGTTCTTTATTCAATAGCAATTGTGCTATTGATGTTTAGGTAAAGCCTGACTTTTTGTAATGTTTATTTGGCGTGATAACCGTTGTATTTGATTTATCTAATCTACAAGTTTTGAGGCGTTAATCTATACTTTTTTTACGGTCATTTGATGTATTCCCATCCTTACTTCTTTGCAAATTTGGACTCTTTATCGTGTAAGTATAGACAGACTCTAGTGTGTTCTTAGTGTTTTTGAGGTTGTTATTTCTCAAAGTGTGCTCAACGTTTTAGTTAATCTGTTTTTGCTCTTTAGCTGCCGACCATGGTCTCATTTGCATTCCAAAATGCTAAAGTAAACTTTCCTGCATGCGTTACGAACCTGTATTCGTGAAATCTTCGCGTTGTTTTCGCGAAATCTATTTTTGTTAAGGTTTATTTTTGAACGGTCAGCTTTTATTACTCCTAGTTTGTATCTACGGCGGTCTTTTATTCGGTATTGCATGGCTGGCTGAACGCTATGGTCACAAATTGCAATTTAGCTGGTGGCGACCATTAATTTATGCACTTTCTTTAGGTGTGTATTGCAGCTCGTGGACATTTTTAGGCACGGTGGGCACGGCCGCCGACAGTGGCTGGTCGTTCTTGCCTATTTATCTTGGGCCAATTTTTATTTTATGGTTTGGCTGGCGATTTATTCGCAGGCTATTGGTTATTTCTGCTCGCAACAAAGTGACTTCTGTGGCCGATTTTATTGGCTCCCGTTACGGAAAAAATCAACCGTTAGCGGCTGCGGTAACCTTGGTTATGGTGCTGGGCACCTTGCCTTACATTGCCTTGCAGTTGCGAGCCGTAGTATTAGCTTGGTCGACGATCAACTGGGATATTAACCACGAGCAACTCGGCGATTACACCAGTTTGATTACAGCGTTGGTAATGGTTTGGTTTGCCATTTTATTTGGTACGCGTTTGTTTAACGAACCCGAGCGACTGCGCGGAATGCTCACGGCCGTTGCTACTGAATCGATTGTTAAGTTGGTTGCATTTGTATCGGTGGCGGTCTTTGCGTGGAGTCTTCTGGCGGGAGGTTCTTTTTGGAGTTGGCCAGATTTTAAAGCGCTGGGACAGTACCAAACCCAGCCGAATTTTTCGTGGGACCAGATTTTTACGCCTTCGTTTCTAACTCAGGTGATTGTTTCGGCGTTTGCGTTTGTTTGTTTACCACGTCAGTTTCATCTTATGGTGGTTGAGTACCATCAGCGCAGTGATCTTAGGTTTGTTCGCTGGCTAACACCGCTGTATTTAGCCGCGTTCGCCGTTTTTGCGCTGCCAATTACCTTTGCGGCGACTTACTTATTGTCGGGCCTTGATATCCCTTCAGACAGCTACGTGCTGCTATTACCCCAGTGGTTGCGCGCTGAAACCTTGGTGGCGGTAACCTTTTTGGGGGCCCTTTCTGCTGCGACCGGTATGGTGGTTGTGGCGACCGTTGCGCTGTCGATCATGATCGCCAATGAGTTAATCGTTCCTGCTTGGTTGTCTTTTAGCTCTCGGCGTGTACTTAAGCCGACTCACTTTGGTCGAGCATTACGTTTTATTCGACGCTTTTCAATATTGGTGGTGTTGTTATTAGCTTGGGCGCTGGAGCAGTCTTTCAGTACCGAAAGTGATTTGGCGTCGCTTGGCTTCTTGTCGTTTACTGCCGCCGCTCAGGTTATGCCTGCGTTAATTGCCGGCATGTATTGGTATCGCGGTCATTCAAAGGGTGTGCTGGCGGGTTTAGCCTTGGGAATGCTCTTTTGGCTTTACTGCTTGTTGGTTCCAACGTTATTAACGCATCATCACACGCTGATTGTTGACGGCCCCTGGGGAATTACGTGGTTGTCACCGCACAATTTGTTGGGCGGTGGTTTTTTAGATCCGCTCAGCCACGGTTTGATATGGAGCTTGGTGCCTAACTGTTTGGCTTTTTGGTTGGTCTCAAGGCGTTCTCATTTAAGTGCTCTGGATATTCGTCAGGCCGATGCATTTACGCAGGTTCGCTGGCCGGGTTCTCGTTCACAAGGTGACCGCGAACCTTCGGATATTGAAGTTCAGCAGTTGCAAGCGTTGGTGCAGCCATTGTTTGGTGCCGAGCGCACTCAAAATATTTGGCAACAACTTGAACACCAGCTCGGCCATCGATTGCTTCCCCACGATAAGGCGCCGTTTTTTGTGGTGCAAACTATCGAAGCCGAATTGGCAGCCATTATTGGTGCCATGTCTGCCCACCGTGCAATGCAACTCTTGGCACGTCAGCAGCCTCTACACTTGCAGGACTTTGTGTCGTTAGTAAGCGGTAGCTCACGTCAAATTCAGTTCAGTCAAACCCTGCTGCAAACCACGCTAGAAAATATTCCTCAAGGCATTAGCGTGGTTGATGAAGACCTGCGTTTGGTGGCCTGGAACCAGCCTTATCAAAACCTCTTTAACTATCCTCAGCGACTGCTCTATGTAGGATGCAGGATTGAGACAATCTACCAATTTAACGCCGAGCGCGGTTATTTGGGTGCCTCTAACGATGATAAAGGCTCAATGGATGCGGCCATTGAGCGGCGGTTGAATAATCTTAAGTCTGGTCAGCCATACTTGTTTAATCGCATTTTACCAAATGGCTTGGTTCTAGAGATTCGCGGAACACCGCTGGCTAACGGTGGTTATGTAACCACCTACACCGACATTACCGATCATCATCGAATATTGGCTCAACTCGAAGAAGCCAAACATCATTTGGAAGATCGTGTTGCGCAACGTACGGCCGAATTAACGGAGCTTAATGAGACGCTGCAAAAAGAAAATCGTTTGCGAGCCAAAATGGAAGGCGAGTTAAAAGCCGTTCACGCCAGTAAAAGTCGCTTTCTTGCTGCTGCCAGCCATGATCTTTTGCAACCCGTAAATGCCGCGCGTTTGTTTGTGTCATCGCTGTTAGAGAAGGTGAAAAAGCCGGATTTACAAGCCGATGATATGCGCCACGATCTTAAATATTTGGATGCAGCGCTCGGTTCAACCGAGCAATTGATCAGTACGTTGCGTGAAATTTCGCGTTTAAGTTCTGGTCGCGAACAAGCTCGTCGCGAGAATTTTGACATTCACCAAATTTTGGGGCCGCTTGCGTCTGAAGCCCAAGTATTAGCCGATGAAGCGGGTTTAGAGTTTTGTTGGGTACCAACCCATCAATGGGTTTATACCGATCCGCATTTATTGCGCCGGGTAGCGCAAAACTTTATCAGTAATGCACTGCGTTACACGAAAAAAGGTAAGGTTTTACTGGGTTGTCGCCGTAAGCAACAACACCTCGTGATTGAGGTTTGGGATACGGGCCCCGGTATTGATGCGCGCGATCGTGAAAAAATCTTTGAAGAGTTTGAACGCTTACCCGGCCATGTGAATGGTAACCAAGGTTTAGGCTTAGGGCTTTCTATCGTTAAAAGTATTTCGGATTTGTTGGGTCATGGCATTCATTTGGATTCTTGGCCTGGCTCAGGTTCGGTGTTTCGTATAACAGTACCTCTTGGCACCAAGCAGGCAGTGGCAACTCGGCGCGTGGTGGATACTCAGCTTTCTGGCGTGCATGTGTTGTGCATCGACAACGAAGAGCCAAATCGTGAGGGTATGCGTTCGCTTCTAGAGCAGTGGGGTTGTGTGGTCGAAACTGCCGCCGACCTAGGGCAGTGTTTGAGTCGGTGGGCGCATACCGAACCGCCGGAAATTATTCTGGCAGATTATCATTTGGATAACGAAACGGGCTTAGACGTTTTACAGGCGTTAACCTATCACTGGGGTTGTGAGCTATCGGCCATGATTATCAGTGCTGATAATTCGGAAGGGCTGCGCGGTGTGATCGCCGAGGCGGGATATGGATTTCTAGCCAAGCCAGTTCAACCGGCGGCGCTTCGAACCACGATACGTCAATTACTACGCAGAAAACAAATGGCCGATGCAGAATAGCTAAAATAGTAGTTACGAAATAGTAGCCACGAAATAGTCGTCACAAAATAGTGGTTACGATTAAGCCTTCTAACATTTTTAAAGTATCAGAAGGCTTAATTTAGCGACGCAGGTTTATTCAGGACGCTGTTTTATTGTGCTCGTTCGACGTTAATCCAATTGCCGTAAGGGCGAGTATCGGCAGCAAAATCACGGTTAAAAAATTCGATGCGCCAAGAATGGCTGCTGCAATAATTGCGCTCGCCCAACATAAGGCTTGCATTATTTTCTTGGAATTTTGTTGGCACTTTTGCATTGAATTTCCTTCAGAATTGGATCGATTGATAGGGCATTTTTATGTCGAGTAAAAATTAGGATGCACAAATTGATCGAAAGGTTTAATCGTTAATTTCTAAGATTATAAAAACTCGGATCGAGCTTGAGATGCTGGTGCTGTGCAGACGGGTAATAAAAGAGCCGGCGGGTAATGCGAGAAGATCTTTAGGAGTCTCTGATTAACTCATTCGTGATTGAATGGGAGGGCAAAAATGGACGACACGATTTCCAATTTCTTTGTAATTTCAACCACTTACAATTCTTGAAATTGGCGACACATCTTTGTGTCGCGAGAAACTCCAGGTTAATCAGAGCTTGCTTTGGATAATTTGAGACTAAATTCTTGATCATTTTTTTAATGATGAAGTATTCGCTGTTGAGACGTGAATTTGGATTCATCCGTTTCTTGTGGTAACTGTCTATGCAGGGATTTTTCGGTGCTGGATTGGCGGGTTTAGCTATAGTCGAAAACTGATGGGGAATACTTAGTACTCCGGAGTATGACTGATTTAGAAACTCCGGAGAGGTTAAATGAAGTTATCGCCTATGGATAAAAATTTCCTAAACGATAAGTGCAACTGTGGATTTATGGCTTACAGTGATCGTTGTTATTAGTGGCTAATTCGGTATTCTTCCAAATTTACCGGAGGTTTTACAGCTAATTGGCCTAGAGCGAGCACAACCTGTGTTCTTGAATTCACGCCCAGTTTTTTGAATATTTCCGTCATGTGTGCCTTAACGGTAGCTTCGGTAATGTTTAATTCCGCAGCGATTTGTTTATTCAATAAACCTTGGTAAACCATGCTGGCAACTCGAAACTGCTGTTGAGTGAGTTTTGATAAAGAATCAGCGATAGATTGTTCTTGATCAGAAATGGTTTGCGGGCCGTCACCAATATCTGGTTGCCATAAACCACCGGCCAATACCGTGTTAATGGCTTCACCCATATCGTTAAGGTCTGCACTTTTTGGTAAAAATCCTGCTGCTCCGTGGTCCATAGAACGACGAATGATTTCTGGCTCGCTGTGCGCAGACACCACCACAACTGGAATGTGTGAGAAGTGTGTCAGTACATAAATTAATGCACTGAAGCCTTCACAGCCTGGCATTTGCAAATCCAACAGTAACAGTTGGCTGCGCTGACCTTCGGCCTGAAGTAGCTCGGCAAGAGAGTTAAAATCCTCGGCTTCGCGAATATTCGTCTCAGGAAACAAACGCTCTATAGTGTTTTTTAGCGCCATTCGGAACAAGGGGTGGTCGTCGGCAATAATTACCTGCTCGACTGACGTTAGGCTTTGCATCAGTTACCCTCTTGCTGATCGCTTGTAATGATCAGAGTCTCGTTATATTACAAAATCTTATTATTGTGGGCGTAATGTCGACCTCAGTGTGTATTTCGCCTGTCTTTGGTCAAGAAATCAAGTGAAAAAGCTAACAGATGTGCAAAAAAGTGGTGGGCCAGATAGCTCACCACCGGAAGAGCACCTTGATAGCGGCGCTTATATTAGGGGAGGTAATCCAATTTTTGTAGGGTTTTAGCCCATCAATTCTTGGTGCCCATTGATCAAAGTATCAACAACTGCCGGGTCCATTAATGTTGAGGTATCACCCAAGTTTTCGTACTCGTTGGTAGCAATCTTACGCAAAATACGACGCATGATTTTACCCGAGCGAGTTTTCGGCAAGCCCGGAGCCCACTGAATGAAATCTGGCGTGGCAATTGGGCCGATTTCAGAGCGTACCCATTTAACCAACTCTTTTTTCATGTCGTCGGTAGGTTCAACACCGGCAATTAAGGTTACGTATACGTAAATACCTTGGCCTTTGATGTCGTGAGGAACGCCCACAACCGCGGCTTCGGCAACACTTTCGTGTGCAACCATAGCGCTTTCGATTTCGGCGGTGCCCATGCGGTGACCGGAAACGTTCAGTACGTCATCCACACGGCCGGTGATCCAATAGTCGCCATCGGCATCGCGACGAGCACCGTCACTGGTGAAGTAATAACCTTCAAAGGTTGAGAAATAGGTTTCGATAAAGCGTTCGTGATCACCGTAGATGGTGCGCATTTGTGATGGCCAGCTGTCGCAAATAACAAGGCTGCCAGATGCTTCGCCTTCTAGCACTTTACCGTCGCTATCCAGTAGCGCTGGTTGAATACCAAAGAACGGTTTTGTTGCTGAACCTGGTTTTAAATCGGTTACGCCGGGTAATGGGGTTAACATCATGCCGCCGGTCTCGGTTTGCCACCAAGTATCCATAATTGGGCATTTCGAATGACCGAATTTTTCGTAGAACCAACGCCATGCTTCTGGGTTGATTGGCTCACCTGCGGTCGCAAGAATTTTTACACTCTCAAGCGATGCGCCGGCAACAGGTTCGTCGCCATGTGCCATTAATGCGCGAATGGCGGTTGGCGCGGTATAGACGATATTGATTTTGTATTTGTCGATAAGGCGAGCCATACGACCAGAGTCTGGATAGTTTGGAACCCCTTCGTACATCACACAGGTCGCGCCATTGCTTAATGGTCCGTACACGGCGTAGCTGTGGCCAGTAATCCAACCGATATCAGCCATACACCAGTAGATTTCTTCGCCGGTGTAGTTGAATGCGTACTGGTGAGTCAATGAGGTATAAACGGCGTAGCCGCCCGCGGTGTGAAGAACTCCTTTTGGCTTACCGGTAGAACCGGAGGTATAAAGCAAAAATAGCGGGTCTTCGGCATTTACAATTGTTGCCGGACAATCAGTGCTTTGTGAGTCGGCTAATTCTTTGAAATCTACGTCGCGACCGTCAACAACAGGAGCTTCGCCGCCGGTGTGTTTTAAAACAATAACGTTTTTAACCAAACCTTGTGGGCAAATTTCAACGGCTTTATCAACGTTAGCTTTTAATGGTACCGCTTTGCCTGCGCGCCAGCCTTGATCGGCGGTAACGACATATTCAGAAGAGCCATCGGCAATACGACCGGCAATGGCTTCTGGCGAGAAACCACCAAATACCACAGAGTGAACCGCACCGATGCGAGCGCAAGCCAGCATGGTAATGGTCATTTCGGGAACCATTGGTAAATAGACGGTAACAACATCGCCTTTTTTAACGCCTAGTGATTTTAGGCCATTGGCAAATTGATTGACGCGTTCTGATAAATCTTTGTAGGTGATAACACGGGTTTCGCCGTGCTCGGTGTCTGGTTCCCAATAGATGGCAACTTTATCGGGTGTTGTTTCAACGTGTCGGTCAAGCAGACTTTCTGTGACATTTAACTCGCCATCAGAAAACCAACGAATGTGTAAATCTTCTTTCTTGAAAGAGACATCTTTTACAACGGTAAAAGGCTTTCTCCAAACGATGCGATTTGCGTGCTCGGCCCAAAATGTTTCTGGGTCTTCAATGGACGCTTTATACATCTCTTCGTATTTCTCTGGCGACAGTAAAGCCGCTTCACGCATTTCTGCGCTGACCGGATAAATATCGTTGCTCATGTTTTTTGTCTCTACTAAACCCTGAAAAAATAACAAAAGTGCAAACTGGAAATTTTTATTGTTTGCCTTCCTTGTAATGGAAAAGAAATTAGCGATTTAAATTTTTTATTTTTATTCTTTTTAACAAAGGTTTTTTGTGATCAATCTTTATTCTTAAACAGTTTCCTCTAGAACAGGTGTTTTTATAATTAGACTTTTGTCTAAAGTTGCACTACACCTTTTTACAGCAATGAATTTTCTTCGTGTATCGGAAAAAAAGTTGCTACGACTTTCGTCGAATCTCGACCATCGGCTAATACTGTCGACGTCCAATAAACGTTAAAACTTACCCACACAATAAAAAAGATACACAATAATAATATACAAGGAGACCTAGCATGTCCGAACGTGCTTTTAATGCAGTTGTGCAAACACCTTACGTTGCAAACTCTAAGAGTTTGTCTTCTCAATCCTTCTCAAACGTTTTCAAAAAAAGCAAATTAAGCCTAGCCGTTGGTGTATGTGCTTGTTTGTTCGGTGCAGATACTTTTGCACAATCCTCTCAAGTAAACCAAAAGCTCGATGCTTTAGAGCAAGAAATTGCTGAGCTCAAAAAACAAATTCAAGAAAAAGAAGAAGACCAAGAGAAAAAAGGCGTCATCATTAAAAAAGGCACTCGCTTTCAATATGGCGGCTTTATTAAAGCAGATTTTATTGCTAACGATTATTCAGACGGCGATCGTGCAACAGCAAGTGTTGGTGATGATTTATTAGTTCCATCAACCATTCCTGTTGGCAACGATAATGCTCCAGACGATATTACGTTTGATTCACACGTAAAACACAGCCGTTTTTGGTTCAAAACCACCACCGATGTTGGTAATGGCCAAACAGTAAGCTCCTATGTAGAAACCGATTTTAACTCAGGCGTTGATGAGCGTATTACCAACCAAGCATCAAACGGCCTACGTCATGCATTTTTAACCTATAACTACAACAAGACCGATTCAATCGTTGTGGGTCAAACTTGGAGTACGTTCTTTAACGTAGCAGCACTACCAGAAGCTATCGACTTCGTCGGTCCAAGTGCGGGTACTCTATTTACTCGTCAACCACAAATTCGTTGGACTAAAGGTTTGGGTAACGGCACATCATTTATGTTAGCCCTAGAAAACCCATCATCAGGTCTTTACGACGGCGGCGCCGGTTTTGACAGTAACCAATTCGATAGCAACACCTTGCCAGACATAGTTGCGCGCTATAACGGTAAAGCCGGTAATCTTGATTATTCTCTTGCGGTTGTTGGTCGCGAAATTGCGTACAGCCAAGGTAGCCAAGAAGAAGACGAATACGGCGCAGCAATTAACTTTACCGGCGTTTATAAATTCGATGGCGGCGACAACATTCATTTCTCTCTAAGCCAAGGTACTCTTGGTCGATACATTGCGCTTGCGGGTTTCCGTGACGGTGCAATTGAAGCCGATGGCGATATCGACTTAATTGACGTAACCGGTGGCTTTATTTCTTATCAACATTTCTGGGATAAAAAATGGCGCAGTACTTTTACCTATGCGTACAGTACAGCGGATAACCCAGATTCAGTCGGCGGAAATGTTAATAAAACGCTTTCTAACGCAAACGTTTCTTTAATGTATTCACCTGTACCAAAGTTAACCTTCGGTGTTGCTTACGAGTACGCAGAGCGCGAACTTGAAAGTGGCGTTGACGGTGATCTAAACCGCTTACAGTTCACCAGTAAGTGGGTCTTCTAAAAAACTATAAAAATAAATACCCAATCTCTTCTTATAGGTATTTGCAGTATTTCTAACAACAATTATTAGAGGAAGTATGTATGGCCTTTCAGTCTGAAGCGGACGCAAAGTCCTACTGGAAAGAAAACATCTCTCTGGTCATCAAATTAATGGTGGTTTGGTTTGTAGTTTCTTTTGGGTGTGGGATTTTGTTTGTTGATGCACTTAATAACATTTCAATCGGGGGGTACAAGCTCGGATTTTGGTTCGCTCAGCAAGGGGCCATCTACGTGTTTGTTGTACTCACATTTGTTTACTCCGCATTAATGGGCAAACTTGATCGTAAATACGGCGTAGACGACGTATAAGTGAGGTAACAAAAGATGGATTTAAAAACATTAACATACATTGTCGTAGGCGCGTCTTTTGCGCTGTATTTTGGTATTGCGATCTGGGCTCGCGCTGGATCTACTAAAGAGTTCTATGTTGCCGGTGGGGGCGTGCATCCTGTTGCTAATGGTATGGCAACGGCGGCAGACTGGATGTCAGCTGCATCCTTTATTTCTATGGCGGGTTTAATCTCGTTTTTAGGTTACGGCGGCTCGGTTTTCCTAATGGGTTGGACCGGTGGCTTCGTAATTCTAGCAATGCTACTTGCGCCTTACCTTCGTAAATACGGTAAATTCACGGTTCCGGAATTTATCGGTGATCGTTTCTATTCACGCGGTGCGCGAATTGTAGCGGTAATTTGCTTAATTATCTGTTCGGTAACTTACGTTATTGGTCAGATGAAAGGTGTTGGTGTGGCTTTCTCTCGTTTCTTAGAAGTAAGTTACGAAGTAGGTCTACTCATCGGTATGGTCATCGTATTCTTCTACGCCGTATTGGGTGGTATGAAGGGTATTACCTACACCCAGATCGCTCAGTACTGTATTTTGATCTTGGCGTACACCATTCCTGCAATGTTTATCTCTCTAAACTTAACCGGAAATATTCTTCCTCAATTAGGTTTGGGTAGTACGCTTGTGGGTACCGATGTATTCCTTCTAGATCGTCTTGACCAAGTTGTTACCGAATTAGGTTTCTCTGAGTACACCACCACATCGCGTGGTAGCACTCTAAACATGTTCGTGTACACCTTGTCATTGATGATTGGTACTGCGGGTCTACCTCACGTAATTATTCGCTTCTTCACTGTACCTAAAGTAAAAGATGCGCGTTCTTCAGCAGGTTGGGCGCTAGTATTTATCTCTATCCTTTACACCACTGCTCCTGCGGTTGCTGGTATGGCTCGTTTGAACCTAATCAACACCATTCAGCCAGAGCAAGGTGAAAACTTGGTGTACGAAGACCGTCCTCAGTGGTTCAAGAACTGGGAAAAAACCGGTCTACTTGGCTTCGACGACAAGAACAACGATGGCGCCATTCAATACAGTGCTGATCCAGCTGTAAACGAAATGGTTAAAATTGACCAAGACATCATGGTATTGGCGAACCCAGAGATCGCTGAACTACCAAACTGGGTAATTGCGTTAGTTGCTGCCGGTGGTCTTGCCGCTGCACTTTCTACCGCTGCGGGTCTGTTGTTGGCGATCTCTTCTGCGATTTCCCATGACTTGTTGAAAGGGGTTATTGCTCCAGATATCAGCGAAAAACAAGAACTTATGGCGAGTCGTATCGCTATGGCTGTTGCAATCGCCGGTGCTGGTTACCTCGGGTACAATCCGCCGGACTTCGCTGCGGGAACGGTAGCACTTGCCTTCGGTTTGGCGGCATCCTCTATCTTCCCGGCACTAATGATGGGTATCTTCAGCAAGACCATCACTAAAGAAGGTGCAATTGCGGGTATGATTGCTGGTATCACCGTAACTCTACTCTACGTGTTCCAACACTTGGGTATTATGTTTGTCGCAGGTACCGAGTTCTTGGGTAGCATGCCGAAAAACTGGTTCTTAGGTATTGAGCCTAATGCGTTCGGTGCGGTTGGTGCCCTTGTGAACTTCATCGTTGCGATTCTTGTTTCTCGTGTAACTGCTGCACCACCAGCAGAAGTGCAAGAAATGGTTGAGCAAATCCGTGTTCCAACAGGTGTAAGTGACGCTCACGCTCACTAATTCTGCCTCCTTGGATTACGCCCATCGGCGGGGTAACTCGCCGATGGTTCTCTCAAAAAACATGCAACGATTAATGCTAGGCTTACCTACAAATTGTTGATAAAAGTTAGATTGTTGATAAAAGTTAATTTAAATATTTGACTCAAGTCCACAAAGCCTGAATAGTCGAGACAGATAATTAAGTGGGTTTTTATCAGTAATTTTTCACTGAAAAAATCAGTTCGTTAAACTTAAGAGAACGCTAATTAATTTATGGCAAAGTTAGTTAGAAGTTTTTGAGTCTAATGAACATCTCATTCTAATAATAAATATAAAGAGCTAAGTTGTTATGTTCACTAATAAACACGTTGTCACCGCTCTAATCGTTGCGCCTATTCTTGCAGTTTTGAGTTACTTTGCTGTTGGTTTTTGGGTTGCCGAACCTCCTCAAAAAGCCGAATCGGGCCAGAGTTATAAACTTGCCGAAAAACCCAATTGTCGTTATACCAGTGGTATGTGCGAACTAAAAAATGGCGACTTTTCGGTAAAAATCCTTCCACATGAGCTCCCCAATGGCGGCCTAAAACTTACTCTTACGTCCAGTCAGGCTCTAGAGGGCGCCAAGATTGCGTTGGTTGATAATGCCGCCGAAAGCATTGGTATTCCGTCTGATTGGTTAGCGGTTGATAGCGAAGGAATGGAGTGGGAAGTTGAAATCAATCCAGAGTCTCATGAACAGCAACTGCAATTGGTTTTCGCCGCTGAAAATGAATCGCTATTTTTTGGTGAAACCAAGCTAACGTTCATTGATTACCAAACTACGTTTAATCGAGACTTTCGACGCTTAGAAGAATGAATACTCCCCATAAAGAAGAGCTTCAAATCGTCTTAGACTTTTTGAAAACGTGCTTGCCTTTTGATGAACTCGATGAGTCGGAGTTGGTGACCGTTGCCGGTCAATTAGAAATTCAATATCACCGCAAGGGCGCTGTTTTTAAGCAAAATAATTGCGATCCTGGTTTACGAATTTTAAGAACCGGTGCCGCGGAATTAAAAGATGCCGACGGTGAGTTAATTGAGCGCTTAGAAGAGGGCGAGAGCTTTAATCTTCAAGGTTTGTTGAGCGAGCGCGCCGGAATTAGTGCGGTACTAATCGAAGATACTTTATTGTATTTTTTCCCAGAAGAGCAGTACCAAGCCCTTCGTTCTAATCAACGTCATATCGATCGATATTTTCATTCCCAGCGGGGCCGTCGTATTCGCCGCGCAGCAATGTCGTTGAACACCTCCGCCGACCTTGGACGTAAGATTGGCAGTTTGATGTCCACGTCAGTTCTTTCTGTGGCACCGTACGATTCTATTCAGCATACCGCCGCGGTTATGAGCGAGCGCAGGGTTTCGTGTGCTTTGGTTATGGATGGCGAAAAATTGGTTGGCATTATTACCGATCGTGATTTGCGGTCCAGAGTGACGGCGGCCGGTTTTGACGTTTCCAAAGCCATAGCCGACGTGATGACGCAAAATCCTGCGGGTTTAACCGTTAATGACGATGTATTTGATGCGACCCTGTTTATGACCTACAGAGGTTTCCATCATATTCCGGTCTTTTCGGATTCCGATCAAACCCAATTAGTCGGTATTGTAACGGGCTCCGATCTAATGTTGGCTCGTCAAAACGAACCGGTGTATTTGGTTAATCATATCCGCCGTCAAAACAGTATTGAAGGTCTAAAAGTTATTTGCTCTCAGTTGCCTCAACTGACCCAGCAGTGGGTTCAAGCAGAAGCGCAACCTGCCCAAGTCAGTCGAATTCTTACCGCGGTGAGCGACGCTGTAGCCATTCGCTTAATTGATATGGCCATCGAAGAATTAGGCCCTGCACCCGTGCCATTTTGCTGGTTAGGTTTCGGTTCACAAGGTAGGGCGGAACAACTCCTTGGCGCGGACCAAGATAACGGCTTATTAATTAGCGACGATCTACAGGAAGAACACAAGCCTTGGTTTGAGGCTTTAGCGCATCGAGTGTGTGATGGCTTAGATGCCTGTGGTTATGAGTACTGTCACGGCAAAGTGATGGCGACCACAGATGAGTGGCGACAATCTCTTTCTGGATGGTGTCGTACAGTGGATAGATGGACTAATGCGCCCAGTACCGACGCCGTTATGCGAGTCAGTATTTTCTTTGATCTGCGCGCAGTCTACGGTGATCACACCTTAGCAAATCAACTGCAAGCTCATATGCTTAAAAAGGCGCGGGGTAACAGCATCTTCTTGGCCGCCTTGGCCGCCAATGTTTTGGATACGCCGCCGCCACTTGGTATTTTCCGACGATTTGTGGTTGAACGTAACGGCGACCATCGCGATGAGTTAAATCTTAAAAAGCAGGCGATTTCTTCGATTGTTGATATCGCTCGAATACACGCGCTTAGCAATGGCATTAAAGCCGTTAATACCCACGCTAGGCTCGACGAGCTGGTAAAAGTAAAGGCGCTCACTATTGGTGATAGTCGAAATTTGCAAGACGCATGGAGCGTGATTATGCAAATTCGATTAAATCAACAAGCAAAACAAATCGAAGCGTCAGAGCCTGTCAGCAATTATGTTAATCCTGCCAAGCTGAGCAAATTAAATAGACAACAACTGCGTGATGCGTTTTCTGTTGTTGCGGATGCGCAATCGGGTGTTGCACAAAAATACAGACCAGGAATGGGGCGTTAATGATGAATGATTGGTATCAAAAGTCGGCTCGCATGTACTATTCGAAAGTTGCTGATCCCGAGAAAAATGCAGACGCACAATATTTGTTGGATTGCTGGAAAAGCTTACCCAGCTCTAAAGCCGGATACACTCGTTGTCCGGCATTAGTGGTTGATTTCGAAACCTCATCTTTGGATTGTGAAAAAGGCGAGATTATCAGTGCTGGCTGGGTAACTGCAGAAAATGGTGCCGTAAAATTAGCAACGGCAGAACACTGGTTGATTGCATCCGAAATGAGTGTAGGAGACAGCGCTACAGTTCATAAAATCCGAGACTGTGAGCTAGAAAATGGCATATCTGATCGCGAGATGCTAAAACAACTGTTGATTGCGGCAAAAGGAAAAGTGTTAGTTTTCCATAACGCGCAAATGGATTTAGCCTTTTTAAATAAACTCTGCTTAAAATATTGTGGTATTCCGTTATTACTTCCGTACCGAGATACCTTCAGAACCGAGCGAGAAAATATGCTTAAAATGTCTGAGGTGTTGCCGCAAAATTCATTAACACTGGCCGCATGCCGCAAGCGTCATAAGTTACCCAATTATCCTGGGCATAATGCACTGGTCGATGCTATTGCCACCGCAGAGTTGTTTTTAGTGCAACACTATCGAACCGCCGCATAATATGAATAATTAAAAGTGGGTATTACGGAATACCTATTTTAAATTACCGTTAACGGTGTATTTTATGTGCCGTTAACGTTACTGCGCGCTGTATCTGCTCGTATTTTCGCAACAATTATTCGCCAGTATTTAACTGCGCGAGTGTTGAACAATATATGTCTATAAACTGAACCATTTTAGGTTTTATAAATTTGGGGTTTTATTAAAGGACATAAAGTGAAAATACGATTGCCAATTTTTCATCTTCAATGATGTAAGAGATGAAGTAACTACAAACTCCTCTAAACTGTTTTATTTTGTGAAACTTAAAGTTTTAGCGATAAGATCCTAGTAGTGATTATGTGTTTTCACATAACCTTTTATTTTCTATTGACCCCTATTCGTGGATTTTTACCGTCAATTTGTGGATGTAAGCGACATATTTAGCCCTTTTTTGAAAAATTGCCACTAAAGACTAGTTCGTTAATCCAACAAAAGGCCTACGAAAACATTAAGGCGCAAAACGTCTTAATGTTTTATAGTCGTTGTTTTCGATAACAGATGTTCAATAACACATTCACAGCCAAAGCAATAATAAAGGTGATATATGTCTACTCAAGATACGTGCTGCACAATCGTTCCATACTTCCAAGTCGCAGAAGGTCAACTCGATGCATTCAAAGAAGGCGCTAAAAAAATGGTCGAGAAGACCAAAGAAGAGCCTAAGTGTCTGCATTACGCCTATACTTTCGATGGCTCACTGGCCCACGCCCGTGAAGGTTACACCGATGCAGAAGGTGTGTTGGCGCATTTAGAAAATGTTGGCCCACTTTTGGAAGAGGCACTAAAGATCAGTGAACTTACACGCCTAGAAATTCACGGCCCTGCCAGCGAATTAGAAAAGCTTCAAGAGCCACTAAAGGGCTTGAACCCTCAGTACTTCACACTCGAATTTGGTTTCCGTAATTAATTTATAAATTCGATTTCTGTCCTCTGATTAATCATGCCTGAATTAATCAGGGGCACCTAAATTAATTAGAGGTACCTAAATTAATAAATTTGGTCCGTCATGTATCTATCTTTAAGTAAGCGCCAATAGGTTGTTGGTGAGCGTTAACTTAATTTGAGCAATTCTCTACCTACCTTACCTAAAACTTTCACTAGCCATCTCATCGGCACAATAAAAATTTGTAGCCGGACGATTATCAGCTGTAAATACCGGCTTATTAAGTTGATTCGGTTTTAATGATTATTATTGATTCGGTTTTAATGATTATTATTGATTCTTTTTAACGTTTTTTGATTAAGTCTCGCAAGTTTTTAAGCCAAAACGAATATACTGTGAGTCTTTCTTGTATTGCGAGCTAATGTGGTATGAATTGGTTAGAGCTAAAAATCCCACCACCAATTATTGGAATGATTACCGCTTTTATAATGTGGTTGCTGAGTCTCTATGTGTGGCGACTGGAATCAACATTGCTAAGTAATATAGGAATTGCGGTTATTGTCTTGGGTGTTTCTCTCGATGTGATTGCTATTACCGGTTTTGGTGTTAAAAAAACAACGATCAACCCTTTAAATCCTAATAATACTCATGTAATTGTCGATACAGGAATTTATAAGTTATCAAGAAATCCCATGTATTTAGGTATGGCAGTATCGTTATTGGGTTGGTGCTTTTTCCTCAAGTCACCTATGTCTATTTTTGCGTTGCCAATATTTATTTTGTATTTAAATCGTTTTCAAATTATTCCTGAAGAAAAAATTTTAGCGGAAAAGTTTGGAGCAAATTATACAGCGTACAAAAATTCCGTCAGACGATGGCTGTAACAATATCTCAATAAATTCAAGAAGCCTCGGATAAACTCGAACCTAATTGAACAGTAATATCTTGCTCGCTTGACGATCGGTTTGGTTCGGCCAATTGAGTGCTGGAAATATTTATCAGAACTAACATTGCTGACGCGTCAATGAGTGATATAACCGTTAACGAGACAGCAATGTTTGCGCTAGGCCGGCGACACTAACAATTAGCAAGGCGCAGCCCAAAACTCTGAAAAATATAGGTGTCTCCGCGGTTACTAAATATTTATGCACACGTAAACCAATAAAGTGCCCAATTGCCGCACAAGGAAGTAACCAAAGGTGGTGTATTAACTGTAAATCAATTCCTGCATAAATAAAGGCAGCCATTTTAATAGCAACAAGAATAAACCAAAGCACAAATAAGGTATCGCGTAATTGATGCTTGGCAACGTGATTAGCAAAAACCGCGATAATTAAGGGCGCGCCAATCAGAGAAGTGCCACTGACATAACCGCCCAAGATTAAAAATAATGTATCTAAAACAGGGTTTGTACTTTTAAACGGTTTATTTAATATGTAAGTGATAGAATAAATGGCAACAATTACAAAAATAATGCTGCTCATTAGTGTATTTGAAAATACAATAAGACCAAATACACCAGCAATTTTCGGAACAATCATAATTGCCATTGCTTTGGATAGGTACCGCCAATCCACGGTCGCTAAAAATCCGGTGTGCACATCATTCTTAGCGCTATTACGGCTGTTTTGCCAAACCGTAAGCGAGGCAAACACCAATAAATGTACCGAAATAATGGGTAAAAAAACTAAGGGATCGTCAAGAATCATCAGTAAGAAGGGCAGTGATAAAACGGCTCCACCAAATCCCAATCCCGAGCGAACAAAGCCACTCCAAATAAAAATCAAACCAATTAAAACGAGTTGAATCACCGATAAATCGGACATACAGCAGCCTTAAGCTCTCAAATCCATTAGATTTGACGATTTTACCCGAATCTTATCGACTCTGCCTGCCAACCTATTGTTGAACCTAATACCCCGTTAACGAGCGACCGTTTTGGTCAGCTTATCGATTAAGTTCTCTTTATGTGGTGCGTAAGTTGAATGTACAAATCAAACCTACAAAACAATAAAGCATGAGGGGTTATTATTTACCGTTGCGTTTAATTTGAGGCGTAAAACCTCAGAGAAATGCGCGATGTTAAAGTTTGATTACCGTTGAGAGATTTAGTACGGCTTGCGGGAATCTCTGAGCTACTCTTTATTATAGGTTTATTATTTTATTACAGGTTTATTATTGTTGATGATTAATTCATTCAACATCAGCTAATAACAGGATTTGATGCGCTGCTCGGCAGTATAATTGGCTGAACCAAATTGAAAATACAATTTTCTGTGTTGCTATAATCTCGGTAATTTGTCGTTATCACACGAGTAACTTGAGCTTAGAGCACCGAAGGTTTTCGGGATCTTGCTTTTTTTGGCTATACCAAGGCTTAACCATTTTTTGGTAATTAAAACGCTGTTTTTTATGTTGTAAAAAAATATTCATATAAAAATATTTTCGCGTGGATATTAGGCGCAGTTTTAAAAATTGGTGCTAAGTACTTGCACTACAAAAAAAAATAGTTAAAATCGCGGCTCCTTTAACTAATGAAACTATTTTATGCGAGTCCATTAAAGCACCATCGACAGCTAGAGTTGTACGCAACCTGCATGCGGTGGTGACTGAACAGACAGACAACCACAGCGATTCGGAGGAATGCGTTAATGCTGAGTGCCGCTGATGCCCTCATACCAACTGCTTTATGCAGCTCTGACCTAGGCTCAATGCCCAAAACCTCTCAAAACGAGAGTGTTATCACTCTTCCTGAGGAAGACAAAGACCACTTTATCACGCGAAATGGCGTTACCTTTGCTGGTTCTCACTTAATTATCGATCTTTGGGGCGCTAAGCACCTAGACGATATGGAGAGAATGGAAACAGCAATGCGTCGCTGCGTAGAAGTTTGTGGCGCTACTCTTTTGCACATCCATCTTCATCACTTTGCTCCTGACGGTATTTCTGGCGTGGCTGTTCTTGCAGAATCGCACATCAGTGTTCATACCTGGCCTGAGCGTGAATATGCCGCGTTTGACGTATTTATGTGCGGTGATGCAATGCCAGAACTTGCGATTGTTGAACTGAAGCGTGCGTTTTTTCCAGAGCGTATTGAAGTAAGTGAAAACCTTCGCGGGGTAATTCGTTAATGAATCGCTATAACGAGACACTTTACAACGCTTGGGGACAATCCTTTGCGGTTGATAAGGTTCTCTTCGAAGAACACACCGAACATCAGCATTTAATTATTTTTAAAAATGCGCTTTACGGCCGTGTTATGGCGTTGGACGGTGTGATTCAAACTACCGAAGCCGATGAGTTTGTTTACCACGAATCGTTAACCCATGTACCTATTTTGGCCCATGGCAATGCAAAAAAAGTGTTGATTATTGGCGGTGGTGACGGCGGTATTTTGCGTGAAGTGTGTCGTCACACATCGGTTGAATCAATCACCATGGTTGAAATTGACAACGCCGTTGTCGAAATGAGCAAAGAATATTTGCCCAACCACAGCCAAGGTGCCTTTGACGATCCACGCTTGAATTTAGTCATCAACGACGGTGCGCGTTTTGTTGCAGAAACTACCGATAAATTCGATGTAATTATTTCCGACAGTACCGATCCAATTGGTCCGGGTGAAGTATTATTTACACAGGATTTCTACGGCAGTTGTAAAAACTGCTTAAATCCCGGTGGTGTGTTGGTTACTCAAAATGGTGTGCCTTTTATGCAAGCCGACGAACTAGTTAATACGTATCGTCGTCAGAGTTCGCATTTTAAAGATCACACGTTCTACATGGCAGCGATTCCAACCTATGTTGGCGGCGCCATGGCATTTAGCTGGGCAACCGATAACGAAGCACTTCGTCAAGTATCTTTAGACGAGCTCCGCGATCGTTTCCAAACCGCACATTTCGAAAGTAAATACTACACGCCTGAACTTCATTTAGGCGCGTTTGCGCTGCCTGCCTATTTAGTAAAACAACTTAAGGACGCTTTAGGTTAATCCGAGTTTCCTTAATGCATCATTGAGCTATTGTGGCTAATCGCTAATTTTCTAGTCTAATAAACCTCTGATTAAGTCGTTACTGATTTAATTAGAGGTTTGTATAGAACATATCATTTTAAAAGTTATCGTCATTTTCACAATGTATTAACGTTGACTACACTTGCGTTAGTTACAAAAGATTTTTATGAATCTTAGATAGTTTTCTTAGATAGTTTTCTTAGATAGTTTTCTTAGATGGTTTATTGGCATCTCTGATTAATTCTTGTGTGATTGAATCTGAGGGCAGAAATTGACGACACATTTTTTGCGTTGCTAAAAATTCTGAGATAATCAGTGCATTCTTATGTGTAATTTAATCAGAGAGTATAAAATAAAAGAGCAATTTTATACGTCTACACATTTTCAATAATATTCATCATTGATGCGCACTGCTGGTATTTATCTTGCCGAATATTCTGCTGTCTATCGTGTTTTCTCAGATGGGTCTGAATTTTTTATTATTTATTTTTGAGTATATATAAGAATTTTATTGTCCAAATTGTACTTATTGTCTTTAACAGTACTTTTAATCTTTAACAGAACGAGGTGAGGTTTTGGCCAGCGTTTCTCTTGAAGCACCTTCGATTACAATTTTAAACAAATCTGCACAAGAGCCCTATCAAGAACTGATAAAAAAGTACGGTTCGCCGTTGCTTGTGATAGATCCAGATGTGCTCACACGAAGTTTCAATCGGTTGAGTTCAGCCCTGCCTGGTGTCCATTTATATTTTGCGATGAAGGCAAATCCAGATCCATTAGTCATTCAGACGCTAGCCAGCTGTGGTGCTTATTTCGATATCGCCACCTCCGGTGAAATTCAACTTTTGCGAAACGCCAAAGTAGATCCAGAGCGTTGTATTCACACGCATCCTATCAAGCGTGATCAAGACATTAAAGATGCCTTGCGCTATGGTTGTACCAGTTTTGTGGTCGATAATCTGGATGAAATAAAAAAATTCACGGCTTATCGAACTCGTGTCGGTTTATTATTGCGCGTTAGTTTTCCGAATCCCGCTTCACCGGTGGATTTATCAAAAAAATTTGGCTGTACACCAAACCAAGTTTTTGAATTGGCAGAACAGGCCGCACAATTGGGGTTGCATGTAAATGGTTTATCATTCCACGCCGGATCACAATGTGTAAGTCCTCACAATCATATTTTGGCAATTAATCGATGTGCTGATTTATTGCTGGAATATAACAACACTCATGAACACAATATGTCTATTTTGGATATTGGCGGCGGTTTCCCGGCTCAATACGACGAGACAACACCCGATATCGAAACATTCTGCGGGCCTATCAAAAATGCCCTAGATAAATTACCGGAACAAATTCGTATCATTGCCGAACCCGGTCGTTTTTTAGTGGCAGAAGCAGTCACTTCAATTGCCTCTATAATTGGTGCTGCTCGTCGCGCAAACGGAATGTGGTATTACCTTGATGACGGAGTTTACGGCTCTTACAGTGGGCGTATTTACGATCATGCGAACTATCCTCTGACGATTTTTTCAGATTTAGAAGAAACAAGCGCGGCAACTTTTGCCGGACCTACCTGCGATAGTATCGATGTCTTCGCCGAAAATATTGCAACTCCGGAGCTTTCCATTGGTGATATAGTCGTTGGTAAAGTAATGGGTGCTTATACCAATGCATCGGCGACGGATTTTAATTTATTTCCAAGAGCAAAAGTAATTTCCGCGAAAATAGGCTAATTAACTAACCTAGCACTTTTGTTATAAGAATCTCTGGTTACCCTAAAAACCTCTGCCTGCTCTAGGAACCTCTGATTACTCTAAAAACCTCCGATTACATGTTCTAGGATTTAATCGGAGGTTCTATCGGTTTATTGCTAAGACCGTCAGTTTTAATGCTAAGTTGATATTTTAAAACCTCAAAATATACATAAATTCTTGTATAAATTATCTTAATTTAAAACCGTATTTCTCCTTCTTGTCGGTAATTACATTTTCGATTTCTTCACAATTTCAATCACTTACAGTTCTTGAAATTGGCGACACATCCTTGTGTCGCGAGAAACCCTAGGTTAATCAGAGTTTCCTATAATTGGTATTTGATAATATGCCCGTTAATGTAATGTTCTTATATGTTCAAATACTGCTTTATTTTGCTATCGAAAATCCCTCTCGTTAATACATCTAGGTCTAACCTAGATGTATTGCTTCAAGCGTACTGCTTATTTCGTACTACACTAAAAATTGCTAGCGAAAGTCGATACGCTCGCTTGTCATGAAAAATATGTCGAGGACATTTGAGACGCTAGTGTTTGACTCCTCCGTGTTTATGCACTGAGACTGAGTTGAACATACAATTTCCAACATCGGCATAGTTTTAACAACGGATAATTATTGAAATCAAGTTGCTGAAACTAAAAGGGCAGGTGATGTTGTTGGAAGCTTGAATGATTCGGGCTTTTTTAGGGTAAATGACCACGAATAGCTTATAGCGAAACGAGGAAAGGTAACGTCTTTGAACAATGCAATCGCAACAGACCTTGGTCGCCATCTAAAAACCTTGGCCAGCCCGGTCAATATGATTATGGCCGAACCTGAAGCGCCGCTTGATTCTTACTTGGCAGATTATTGTAAGCAATCCCTGAAAAAAGTTGCCGCTAATCTTTATGAGTCTGGGCTTGTATTAAAAGAGCTGAATATACATTCATTGTCGAGTCTATCTGAGTGTTGCTTCACTAATAATGCTATGTCGATTGCGGTTATTTTTACCGATCTGTTTGACGATGTTGATGTGGTTCGGTTTATAGAAAAAGTGGAGAGTTGTAAGAATCAATCGTTGGCGATTTTAATCATTAAGCCTCAAGCCAATGACTTGTTTGATCAATTTGTTCGAGAAAATAGTTTTATTGAGCTGTTTGATAACGAGGCCCTTAACGATCGAATATTAGAAGTTATTATTAAAGGTATATTGGTACATATACATCTCAGTAATCGTCAGGTGGTGCAACTCAATAAACTCGAAGCCGCGACCAAGATGGTCTACGAACTCAGTAATATTCAAAGTTTGTCGGAGTTGTTTCTAGCCTCGCTTAATTGCTTAGATCATATTTTTGATGGCAAAGGTATCGGTTTTATTGCACGGCAATCGCCTTGGCAGATTGATGACGAGCCACAGTATTGGGTGATTGATCGTGCTTTTGATGAAAAACTAATTGGCAAAACTGTTGGCGAGCTTATTCCTAACATCGAATATTCGACGCTTAATTTGGGTGAACAAAACCTATCATTAAAGAAGCGCGGGCAATCGGTATTTTGTTGTTTTAATGAGTTTCCTCATAATCAACGTGGTCAAGTATTGATAGCCTACATCAATATAGAAACATATGAGTTAATTCATAAAGCTTTAATTGAAAATTTATTTAAAACCGCAAAAACTCGCTGTGAAAATTTATTGCACAAAGATTATTTGTATCACCTTGCCTACAATGATGTCTCTCTAAATATTCCCAATTACAATTGGATATTGAAAAATTTAGAAGAGCTATCTGTTAATGATAGAGCTAATTATTATTTGGTGGTCATTGATGTAGATTACTACGCGCTAATGTTGTCGAATCTGGGCGACGAATTTACCATGCAGTTGTATACCAATTTGTATCGGTATTTGCGCGATAGTTTTCCCAAGGGAACTGTGTTGGCTAAACTGAATAACAGCGGATTCGGTTTGGTAATTTCTAAACAAGAATTCTCTAATTATCTTGATAGGCACAAAGCTGAATACATTAAGCTGTTGGTTGATGAAGTTGAGCACGAACTCACCACCAGAATATCTCTTGTGGGCCTTGAAGAGCTTAATGAACATTCGCCGAATTTTGTTATGCGCATTGCTGAGGCGCAAATTGGTTTTGCTAGAGCCAATAAAACTCATCTAATGGTCTATTCTAAAAAGACTAAGGATCGCGTTAGAGGTAAGTATCAGTTGTTATCGGATTTACGCAAAGCTATTGTTGAAAATCATTTCTTTATTGAGCTTCAACCTAAGGTTGAATTAGCAACCGGTGATGTTATTGGTTTTGAAGCGCTAGCACGTTGGCGGAATCTCGACGGGAAAATGATTTCTCCAACGGAATTTATACCTGTTGCAGAAGCGGCTTGTTTAATTGAAGGTTTGGGCGAATTACTGTTTGAGCATACCTTGGACGCCGCACGCAAAATCTTTGACTTAGGATTTCGCTATCCAATAGCGTTTAACTTAAGCGCCCAACAACTTCTCAGTGACGTTGCGTATAAGCGCCTGAACGATATGATCGATCGTTCAGGCATAGAGCGACAGTATTTAGAATTTGAAATTACCGAAGCCGAATCATTGAAAAACTTCACCAAGGTTCATCAGCGCCTCCAGGAACTTATGGAATCTGGTATTGATGTGAGCATGGATGACTTTGGTACAGGGTACTCGTCGCTATCGCACATTTATCGCTTGAGCGCACGCAGCTTAAAAATCGACAGAGTATTTGTATCGCAAATACACGATAAGCATTTGGGTAAACCAGTCGTGGATATTATTTTGCGCTTAGGCGCGCGTTACGGATACAAGGTCTTCGCCGAGGGTATAGAGACTATAGAGCAACGCGATCAATTGTTATCGATGAACTGCTTATACGGGCAAGGTTTTTTATTCGCAGAGCCTATGCCGGTAGACAAGGTGATTTTATGGCTAAAACAACGATATTCAGAGTCCAAACCTGAAAAGATCTAACCATAAACCTCTGATTCGCTCACGATTAGTTTAATCAGACTTTCTTAGGCTATTCAAAGGTAAGTATTCACTTATTAAAATTGGGTGGGCGGTTTGTCGCGCCAAACCTTTATAGGAACCTCTGATTAACTCATCCATGATTTAATCAGAGGGCAGAAATTGAAAATGCGATTTCCAATTTCTTCACAATTTCAATCACTTACCGTTCTTGAAATTGGCGACACATCCTTGTGTCGCTGGAAACTCTAGGTGAATCAGAGCTTCCTATAATTCATTCGAATCTATTGGTTTCTACCGCCGCGCTTTTTGATCGTTCATCACCGTCAGTTTTCCTCACTTTTCTCTTATGGCAGAAGTTAAAAATCACGCTGTTGAACAGTCAGCGTTATTTTATGCATTTGGATTTCATCGCCATTGCTTCTCACCGTTTTTACCTTCAAATTTTTCTCAATGAGTCAGTTATCTTTATTTTGCAATTTCGAAGAATATTAACTGCCTCGTTATAAAAAACTATCAGCCAATAATTTAATTCACGGCCAACGATATTGAAGAATAGAATTCCTAAAGCTTGAGAGTTTAATTCGTTCGCCGATCTCTAATTTGGACGATATATTTTGCAAAAAAATGACCTGTGACATGTCTCCAGTCATTCGTTGTAGCGTTAATCTATGAACTCCGTGAGACCTTTCATGACCAGTTTCTCTACTCCATTAAACAACGTTCTCCCCAAAACGATAGAAGATCAAAAATATTTAGACGAAAGCGTCGCTGTTGATAATTTATTGTCGGAAGTGAAATTAACAAAAGAGCAGTGTGAAAAAATTTGTGACCAAGCTGTCGCAATTGTTGACCTAGCCCGACAAAAGAAACCGCCTTTGTTAGACAGCTTTCTTAAGGAATACAGCTTAGCAGACAGCGAAGGTGTGGCGTTGATGTGTTTGGCCGAAGCGCTGTTGCGTATTCCAGACAGCTACACGCGTGATCAGCTGCTCAGTGACAAGCTTGATGATCGTAACTGGCACGCGCACATTGCTAAATCAGAATCTTTTTGGGTGAATGCCTCGTCTTGGGGTTTATTGCTCACTGGGCAATTGGTAAAAGGGCGCAAGGTCGATGCCTCCAAAATTACCAAGTTGGTTGCGCGTTTAGGTTTGCCAATGGTTCGCGCGGCTATGAATTCTGCCTTGGATTTAATGGCAGAAACCTTCGTTTTAGGAGAAACGCTACCAAAAGCGATTTCACGTGGAAAAAAGCAACCCGCGCATCAACGGTTGTTTTCGTTTGACATGTTGGGTGAGGCAGCGCGAACCGAAAAAGACGCCCAGCATTATTATCAAGAGTATTTAAACGCAATTAATACCTTGTGTGGTTTAGCCAGCGAATCAGAAACCCATAAAAACTCCGGTGTTTCTATCAAACTCTCGGCGCTGTATAGCCGCTACGAAACCAGTCACGCTGAGCAAGCCTGCGCCGATTTAACACGCAAAATGCTAGCGCTGTGTGAAGTTGCTGCGAAAGGTAATATTCCAATTGCCATTGATGCTGAAGAAGCCGACCGGCTTGAAATGAGCTTATTGATTTTTGAACGGCTGGCTACTGCGAAATCATTAAAAGGTTGGAATGGTTTAGGGCTGGTTGTGCAAGCCTATGGTAAGCGAGCTCCCGCGGTTATTGATTGGTTAATTGAGTTGGCAAAACAGCAGGGCAGACACATTCCAATTCGCTTGGTTAAAGGCGCCTATTGGGATTCTGAAGTTAAAAACGCTCAACAAAAAGGTGTTGCCGATTTCCCGGTTTATACGCGTAAATCCAATACCGATGTTTCTTATCTTGCCTGTGCAACAAAAATGTTGGCGGCACGCGATTATTTGTATTGCCAGTTTGCCACGCACAATGCGCATACTATCGCCGCGGTTATAGAGCTTGCGGGAACCAATCACAAAAATATCGAGTTACAACGTTTGCACGGCATGGGTGATTCCGTTTACGGCAGCGCGTTTAAATTATCCGAAACCATTCCGCCGGTTCGTATTTATGCACCGGTGGGTGGTCATCGAGATTTATTAGCTTATTTAGTAAGACGCCTGGTAGAAAACGGCGCGAACAGTTCCTTTATTAATCATCTTTTGGACCATCGAATTACGCCGGAACAATTGGTGGTTGATCCGGTAGAAAAAGTCAGACGTCGTGATGTGCATTCGCACCCGAATATTTTAAAACCACAACAAATTTTTGGTGAGAGAAAAAATTCCGTGAGTATCGATCTAACCAGCATTAGCGTCCGCAATGAATTTAAAGAAGCCTTTGAGAACAAAAAAGCCGAACGTTATACGGTCACACCGTTAATTGCAGGTATTGATGATTTTTCACAACAAGCTTCGCATCCGCTAGATAATCCGGCCAATCATCAAGATGAATTGGGACAAGTTTATTTGGCGTCTTTAACACAGGTTGATAACGCTTTCGAACAAGCGAAAAAACATCAACCGTATTGGGATTTAATGGGTGGTGATAAACGCGGGGTTGTTTTAGAGAAAGTTGCTGATCTACTCGAAGAAAATCTCATGTCATTAATGGTTTTATTAACGAGAGAAGCCGGTAAAACACTTGAAGATGCATTAGACGAAGTGCGAGAAGCCGTAGATTTTTGCCGTTATTATGGTGCCCAAGCCAGAGCAGAATTTAGCGATGCCGAGCAGTTGCCTAACGGTGGTAAACTCGCCGGTGAGCAAAACCAAATCAGTCTTCACGGCCGCGGTGTTTTTGTGTGTATCAGCCCGTGGAACTTTCCTTTGGCGATTTTTGTTGGTCAAGTTGCTGCTGCATTAGCGGCAGGTAATAGCGTGATCGCTAAACCGGCACCGCAAACGCCTTTAATTGCTTACGAAGCCATTCAATTAATGTATCAAGCCGGAGTACCTAAAGAGATTTTAGCGTTTATTCCGGGTGGCCCCGACGTCGGCGAATATCTTGTAAAACATTCCGATGTTGGTGGTGTTGCCTTTACCGGCAGCTCGCACACGGCGCGAAAAATAAACCTTAATTTGGCCAATCGTACCGGCGCCATTGTGCCGTTAATTGCAGAAACCGGTGGCCAAAACGTAATGTTTGTCGATAGCTCCGCTTTGTTGGAACAAGTTTGCGACGATGTTATTCGCTCCGCGTTTGCCAGTGCTGGCCAACGATGCTCGGCATTACGTGTGCTTTATGTGCAGGAAGATATTTTTGATGAAACGCTATCGTTAATAAAAGGTGCGATGGATCAACTCATTATTGATAATCCCGCAAACAGTAAAACCGATGTCGGCCCCATTATCGATAAAACCGCACTTGAAAAAATTCAGAATCATATTGCAGAATTTAAAACTAAAGCGGTTACTCACTACACATCTGGCGAATACGATAAAGCCGTTTACAATAACGGTACCTTTATTACTCCGCATTTATTTGTGATTAATTCCATCAGCGAATTAAGTGATGAATGTTTTGGCCCCGTGTTACACGTTATAAAATATTCCGCTAAAAAATTGCCCGAAACCATTCAGCAAGCATTTTCAACCGGATTTGGTTTAACACTTGGTATTCAAACCCGTTTAGAAAGCCGTTGGCGAGAAATCTTTGCTCAGGCTCCCGTTGGTAATACCTACGTAAATCGTAACATGGTGGGCGCTGTGGTTGGATTGCAACCGTTTGGCGGACAAGGACTATCAGGAACAGGATTTAAAGCCGGTGGCCCGCGTTATTTATATCGCTTTGCCACGGAAAAAACATTAACCATTAATACCATGGCCATGGGTGGAAATACCGAGTTATTGAACTTGTCGGATTAACAATTAGTTATCGTAATTATTATAGGAACCTCTGATTAACTCATCCTTGATTTAATCAGAGGGAAGAAATTGAAAATGTGATTTCCAATTTCTTCACAATTTCAATCACTTACAGTTCTTGAAATTGGCGACACATCCTTGTGTCGCGAGAAACTCTAGGTTAATCAGAGTTTCCTATACCCATTTAATTGCTCTAAGAACCTTTGATTAACTCTTCGGTAATTTAATCAGAGGTTCTATTTTGTTTGTGTAATTTCCAGCTTTTTCTATTCCTTATTATGACGGCGTATTTTGTTCAAGCTGTTTCTTGCACACAACCTTTTCTTCGCCCAAGTTATAAATATTGTTAACGCCAACGTAAATTCCCGAAATTAAAGCGGTGGTTGGGTAGATGATGGGTGTTAGTAAAAGTCCTTCTATCGAGTAGTAGCTGTTGGTTTCTTTGGCGACGTCGATCACTCTTAGGGTTTTGCGATCGCTGGAGATTTCGCATTTGGCAACGTGCTCCGAGTCGCTGGTGGGTACTACTACGCAACCGTGTAGTGTGGCTAACACTAAAGTTGATAAGATTGTTGTTAGTTTTCGCATTATTGTTCTCATATATACGGTATGTTGGTCTTTTTAACGGAGCCAGCAAGGGTTTATGATTAAATCTTAAGCCAATTTTGGTTTGTAAGTTATCTTACTTGTAAATTTGAATGAGTAATACCGGTGAATTACGAAGAAGTGAAACACTATGCGCTGGCTAAACCAGAGACGAGTTTAGATTTTCCGTTTCAGCGTGATATTCCATTGTTTAAAGTCTACACAAAAATGTTTGCGTTGGTGTCGTGGCACAATGAGGTGGCTTGGCTGAATTTAAAATGCGATCCCGACCAAGCGTTGGCGTTACGGGATATTTTTAAGTCGGTGATTCCTGCCTACCACATGAATAAAACCCATTGGAATACGGTAATTTTAGATGGCAGTGTTCCGCGTGGCGAAATCGAACGTATGATCGATCACAGTTATGCCATGGTGGTGCGTGGTATGACGCGTAAAATGCGCACCAATTTAGAAATTCGTTATGGCGAGCCAGCAATTTATTGTGGCCAATAATTGATGTAATTCGGGTGCATAATGATCAGAGAAGCCACTGCAAACGATGCGCAATACATTGCCGATATCTACAATTATTATGTAGAAGAAACCTACATTACCTTTGAAGATATACCCGTCACTGAGCTGGACATTCGTTCGCGAATGGCGTCGGTACAACAACAGTCTTTGCCTTGGCTGGTTGCCGTTGAAGATTCTGAAGTAGTGGGATATGCCTATGCCACACAATGGAAAGAGCGATCTGCGTATCGGTATTCGTTAGAGTGTACGGTTTATCTTAAAAATGGTTGTGATGGTAAAGGATTAGGAACACAGTTGTATAAGGCGTTATTGGCGGCTCTAAAAGCACGGGGCACTCATTGCGTAATTGCGGTTATCAGTTTGCCTAACGCTAAAAGCGTTGCCTTGCACGAAAAAATCGGCATGGAAAAAGTCGCGCATTTTAAAGAGGTCGGTTTTAAATTTAATCAGTATATTGATGTGGGTTTTTGGCAGCTTATTTTAAGAGATTAGGGTTTTGTTTTAAGAGATTAGGATTTTGATGAGGGAATGATAATTTTTATCTCTGATTTCCGTTTCTTAGATAGCCAGTTTTTAGATATCAGTTTTTTAGGTGCTAGTTTTAAAAGATTTATTCTCTGATTAAGCCATAGTTTATTAATCAGAGAATAAATTTTTGTAGGTGATTTAAACGGCAGTTGGAGCACTTGCTGCATTAGCGGAATTTTTTTGCTGATTTAATTTCTTTAAACGTGCTTCAATATTTTGCGTTAATTTTTCGACACTTAAACCCGCTTCGTTAAGCAGTTGATCGCGTTTGCCGTGATCTTGGAAATAATCTGGCAGACCGCAATTTAATACGTTCACATCAAAACATTCCTGCTGGCAATATTCGTTAACCGCAGAACCAGCGCCACCAGCAATGGTGTTGTCTTCAATGGTTACCAACAACTCGTGGTTTTGCACCAACGAGGCAATAAGTGCTTCGTCGATAGGCTTAACCCAACGCATATCGCAAACGGTTGCGTTGAGTTTTTCTGCAACGGCGAGAGCGCGATCTAACAGCGGCCCAAAGCTTAAAATAGCGATTTTATTGCCAGATCTTACAACAACACCTTTACCAATTTCTGGGGTGGGTTGGAGTTGATCTAACGCAGCACCAGTGCCTGTCCCGCGTGGGTAGCGAACCGCGGATGGGCCTGTAAATTCAAAACAGGCTTTTAGTAGCTGTTGGCATTCAAACTCGTCGCTGGGTGCGGCGATAATCATGTTAGGAATGCAGCGCAAGAAGCTGATATCAAAACTACCGGCGTGGGTTGGGCCGTCTTCGCCAACCAAACCCGCGCGATCGATAGCGAAGGTAACATCAAGATTTTGCAAGGCAACATCGTGCACGAGCTGATCGTAGGCGCGCTGTAAAAACGTGGAGTAGATGGCAACGACCGGTTTGTAGCCTTCACAGGCAAGACCCGCGGCAAAGGTTACAGAGTGTTGCTCGGCAATGGCTACGTCGTGGAATCGCTCTGGGAATCGCTCTGCAAATTCCACCATACCAGAGCCTTCACACATGGCTGGAGTAATTGCCACGAGTTTTTCGTTTTGCTCGGCGGCTTGGCACAGCCAGTAACCAAAAACGTCTTGGTATTTGAGCTTTTTCGGCTTGTTGTCTACCTGTACCGGTGCGACTGAGGTTTTGGGTTCGATCTTATTTAACGCGTGGTATCCAACCGGATCTTGTTCGGCTGGAGCGAAGCCTTTGCCCTTTTTGGTGATAATGTGCAAAAGCTTGGGGCCTTTGAGCTTACGCAGCGCGTCTAGGTCGTGAATCAGCCGTGGTAAGTCGTGACCATCAATTGGGCCTATGTAATAAAAACCCAGCTCTTCAAAGAGGGTTCCCGGAGAAACCATGCCTTTAACGTGCTCTTCAGTCTTGCGAGCCAGCTCCCACGCTTGTGGAATTTTTGATAAAACTTTTTTGCTACCTTCACGAAAATCGGTGTAAAGCTTACTGGCCCAAATTTTCGAGAAATAGGTCGCAAGCCCGCCGACGTTGGGCGAAATAGACATGTTGTTATCGTTTAACACAACCAACATGTCGGAATTTAAGTGCGCAATATGATTTAACGCCTCAAACGCCATACCTGCGGTCATCGCGCCATCACCAATCACAGCAACCATTTTGCGGCGTTGATCTTCGGGTTCATTTTGTGCGGCCACGGCCATGCCAAGGGCAGCGCTTAACGATGTACTGGAATGACCCACGCCAAAGGTGTCGTATTCGCTCTCGGTGCGTTTGGGGAAACCCGCTAAACCGTCAAGCTGACGCATGGTATGCATGGATTCGCGGCGCTCGGTGAGGATTTTGTGCGGGTAGGTTTGATGACCCACATCCCACACCAGTCGGTCGTCTGGTGTGTTGTACACGTAGTGAAGGGCGATGGTTAACTCGACTACGCCGAGACCGGCACCAAAGTGTCCACCGGTTTTACCAACGGTGTACAGGAGAAATTCGCGCAACTGCTCTGCAAGTATCGGTAGTTCGCTCTCATCGAGTTGACGTAAGTCTTCGGGAGAGTTGATTCGATCAAGCAGTGGCGTTTGCGGGCGATGCAGCGGTATTTCTGTGAGCATAACGGCGTAATTTTCTTCACGGCAATAGGTTATTGTACCGAGCAAAACAAATACAAACTACTGTGACGTGCTGAATCGGTAATTAGTTACTTCGGTTGACAATATAACCTGAAAGGTTGCGCAGGTGATCGGCGCGGTAATCAAAGCTGCTAAGGCTATTCAATGCTTGATTATGGAGTTCTTTAGCAAACGATTGCGCAGCTTCAAGTCCTAGCAAGCTTACAAATGTTGGTTTATTCAACGCGGCGTCGGCACCCTTAGGTTTGCCTAACACGCTGGTCTCGGTTGTTACGTCTAAAACATCATCTTGGACTTGAAAGGCCAGTCCCACGGTTTGTGCGTAACGGCTGAGGTTTGCAAGCTGTTCATCATTTGCGCCAGCAACTATTGCGCCCATTCTCACGGCAGCGCTAATTAAGGCTCCGGTTTTGCACAAGTGCATTCGCTCCAGCTGTGGCTGAGTAAGAGTGCGATTGGTGGCGGTCAGATCAATGGCTTGGCCGATAACCATCCCCGATGCTCCGGAGGCATTGGCAAGTTCTTGCACTAAACGTACTTTTAATTCTGGGGCAATATCGAGCTCTGGGCTGGTGAGAATCTCAAAGGCGCGAGTTTGTAGGGCATCGCCCGCCAAAATGGCAATGGCTTCACCAAAGGCAATATGACAGCTGGGTTTACCGCGACGCAGATCATCATCGTCCATGGATGGCAGATCATCGTGTATCAAACTGTAAGCGTGAACACATTCTAGTGACGCTGAGATTGCATCTAATGCGTCTTCGTTATCGAAACCGAACGCTTCTGCGGACGCATAGGTAAGTACGGCACGCACGCGCTTGCCGCCGCCACAGGCGCTGTAGCGCATGGCAGAGATGAGTTGCGTGTCATCTTGAGTGGTTGCTGGCAACCAAATATCCAGGGCTCGTTCAACGCGAGCGCGACTGGTTTTTAAAAACTGCTGAAACAACGATGCGTGCCTTTAGACGGGTAAATTCGAATGACGGGAAGGTTAGTAAGAATCGTCGGAGTCGTCGAGTTCGTCGAAATCTTCTAATTTGAGCTGTCCTTGTTCGGCAACAAGTTTTTGCACTTTTTGCTCGGCTTCGGTCAAGCGTTGCTGGCAATCGCGAGTGAGCCTAATGCCACTTTCGAAAGCTTTTAACGATTCATCAAGGCTTAAATCACCAGATTCAAGCTGTTCTATGATGTTTTCTAATTCGCTTAATGCCGATTCAAAGTCAGGATACTTTTTGCGTGCCGCCATGAAACAGGTTCCTCTCTTCAATGGCCTGAACCCTAACCGACACCGCGTTATTGGTCAATTGGTGGCGCTTATTTTTAAGATTTCTGAACAAAACTTTCATCGTTAAAACGGCTATCTTCAAAATTCTTATCCTACCTATCGAATTTCTTCTTGGAATTAATGATTCTTCGATTTCAGCCGATGCCACATGCACAGAGTTACGTTTATCGACCTGCATTTATAAGGAGCTGCTTGTGGATCTAGCCACGATTGTTGGGTTATTGGGCGCCATGGGTTTGATCGTTGTCACCATGCTGATGAGTGGCTCGTTATCCATGTTCATTAATATTCCGTCGCTAGTGATTGTTGTCGGCGGAAGTATTTTTGCGGTAATGGCTAAGTTTGGTTTGGGGCAATTTTTAGGCGCTATGAAGGTAGCGGGTAAAAGTTTTTCTAACAAAATTGATGATCCCTCAGCGCTTATCGATGAAATTGTTGAACTTGCAGACGCTGCCCGTAAAGGTGGATTACTTTCGCTTGAAGGCAAGGAAGTTAGCAGTAATTTTTTACAAAGAGGGATTCAGTTACTGGTGGATGGCCACGATCCTGACGTAGTTCGTACCTTACTTTCTAAAGATCGAACACTTGCCGAAGAGCGTCACGCGGTAGGTTCGAAGATTTTCACTGCGATGACCGGTGTAGCGCCTGCGATGGGGATGATTGGCACCTTAATTGGACTGGTGGCGATGTTGGCTAACATGTCTGACCCAAAGTCCATCGGTCCGGCGATGGCGGTGGCATTGTTAACAACGCTCTACGGTGCAGTATTGGCTAACGGTTTAACCGAGCCTATCTCAGATAAGTTAGCCCTGCGCGCTGCCGAAGAGGCGATGGTTAAAAACCTCGTCATTGATGCTTTGCTGGCTATACAGGCCGGACAGAATCCTCGGGTCATCGATACCATGCTTAGAACCTATCTTCCTGAAAGTAAACGCGACTCTGGCAAGGATGAGTAGCGGAGATCAGTCATGAGTGATGAAGAAGAGCACAAATGCGACTGTCCGGCCGGTTTGCCGGCTTGGATGGGTACTTTTGCCGATTTGATGTCTTTGCTGATGTGCTTTTTCGTTTTGCTGCTATCGTTTTCGGAGATGGACGCGCAAAAATTTAAGCGTTTAGCGGGTTCTTTGGCGCAAGCTTTTGGTGTGCAAAATCGCCTTGATGTTACAGATCCACCAAAAGGTACCAGCATTATTGCCCAAGAGTTCAGCCCCGGTATTCCAGAGCCAACGCCGTTAAATGTGATCTATCAAAACACCAGCGATTTCACAGAAATGAGTTTAGAAGTGGAATGCCAGGCTGAGTACGATATAGAACAGGGTGAAATTAATCAGGATTCCGGCATAAAAACACGCATCAAGCAGGAGCTCGAAAAGCTGGTTGAAGAGGCGGTTGGTAAAGCTCAAAAAGAAGCCACAGATCTCGCAAGATCTCTGCAAAAGCA
Source organism: Sessilibacter sp. MAH3 (assembly GCF_054658275.1). Lineage (NCBI taxonomy): Bacteria > Pseudomonadati > Pseudomonadota > Gammaproteobacteria > Cellvibrionales > Cellvibrionaceae > Sessilibacter > Sessilibacter sp. MAH3. The sequence continues at coordinate 141,326 of NZ_BAAGIE010000005.1, forward strand.
GATTATTCAAGGTGAAGTCGAAATTGAAACCCAAGGTAGGAATATCATTATTCGGATTCGCGAGAAAGGTGCGTTTCGTTCGGGATCTGCCGATTTGGCCGAAGAGTACTTCGATGTAATCAGCGAAATTCAAGAAGTCTTGCGCGACACTGAAGGTACGATATCTGTTGAAGGTCACACCGATAATATTCCCATAAAAACCAGCAGATTCAGATCGAATTTCGAATTGTCTTCTTCTCGGGCGGTATCGGTGGCTATGGAATTGATGAAAGGTGATGTTTTAAGTCGCAATCGGTTTGAAGTTAAGGGTTTTGCCGATACTAAACCCCTAACAACCAATGAAAGCGAAGTAGGGCGTGCGCGCAATCGTCGTGTAGAAATTGTTGTTCGCCAAGATATTGCCGATGGACTTTCTGAAGAAGACAAACAAATCTTAAAACAAGACGGTGGCGATATTTTACGTGAGCTCGATCTCGATCCAGACTATATATTTGACCTAAAACCCGACGAAATTTTTTAAGGGAGTTTATGTGATGTCCGAAGATCGCCGCCGTTATTTCCGCATTGATGATCAAATAGGTGTTTCCTACAAAATTATCAGTGAAAATGATTTATCGGGCGAGTTAAAACCGCTACGGGTTGCCGATAATTTTGGTGCGCTCAGAAAACTGAACAAAGAAATAGCCACAACACTGCAAGAAGTTAAATTGAAAGATCCTCTTGTGGGTAATGTATTAGAAGCACTTGATAAGAAAATAAACGTTGTTATTAACCAACTAGAAATGGATAACTTATTGGTACAACGCATTGCGCATCATGTTCATGAAGTTAATATCAGCGCTTGTGGAATGGGTTTTTATATTGACGAAGCTTTAGCGGAAGCCACGTTGTTGAGTTTAGATCTTATTTTAATTCCCGATAATATAAACATTGGCAGCTTTGGTAGAGTGATTTCTTGTGAATCTGTAGAAGATAAGAAATATTATGTAAGACTTGAGTTTTTTGGCATGAGCTCTGTTGATCAGGAATTGTTAATTCAGCACATTGTACGACGGCAAGGTTATTTAATTCGTTCAAATCTTAATAGTTAATAATCTCTTTTTACCTTTTATAGACATTGAAACTTCTGACCAAATTTTTTGTAATTTAATCAGAGGACAAACATTAAACTCGCGGTTGCTAACTTTTTCACAATTTCAATCATTAGCTGTTATTGATGTGGCGATAGAGTTTTGTGTTGCTGGAAATTCTAATTGAATTAAAGTTTTTTATTACAATTGACGAGGTATTTGACAAGGTATTGCAGAATCGCGCAAACATCGGGTTCTACCGAGATCTGCAATGTTGATGCAGGTTTTTTTGTGAGGTAATTTAAAGCTAAAATTAATGGCTGAATAAAAAATTTGATCAACTTAAATTGATTAAATTAAAAGAGATCGCTAAAACAGACCATTAAAACAACTGAATAAAAACGTTAAACGGCTGCGTGCAGCCTTCACGCCAATGAATAATGTCATCAAGTCGCAATTGTGAGTGGTTGTAACTTCACTTGTTTTAGCGGATGGCTTTTATAGTCGTGACAATCGTATACCTGAGACAATCGACTACCACCCATAACCTAACAACTTGAAGATTCCTATTGGTGTTGTTCATTCCATCGATCTTGCTTACATTGATGTTGCTTACTTAATAGTATCGCTCAAATTCAAATGTTGAATTTATGTTCATGAAGACATTATTTAATGTCATATCAATGCCACATATTTTGGATAAGTTGTGTCCATGGTGGTGGTAAATTCTTCAATTTTAAGTATTTTTAACCATTGCTGAGCGCTTATTAAGCGAGTATAACGTTACTAAATGAATGTTGTTTGTGCAGTTGGCGCACAAATTGATGACACATTATCGAGTATAGGGTACCGACACGCCTGATTTGAGTTTCATGCAGTCACCTCTATGGCGTAGCCAATGTTTGTCGGATTGAACGCTTTTTTTCGCAATACCCTGCTTGTTTGTTAACGACCGTAGCTAAGTATCATGGAAGGAATGCCGTCTTCATAGTTTTAAAGATATTTGTTAAGACAGTCTTACAGTATTTCGCGGGTACCGTCGTAAGAGATTGGGTTACTCGTTCATTTCTTACCGTCTGTTCTTCGGCGATACCGAGCTGTCCCTCAGCTGGGTTATGTTTTTCTCTCACTTTAAAACATCGTGATTTTCGATTCCATGTTGATGCTTTCTTTGGCAGAGGATTGTTATGGAACCCCGTATCCTAAGATTAAACTCAACAGGGCAACCCATTGAATGGCTTCATTGGAAGCAGGCTGCCTGTTTGTACTCTCGTGATTTAGTATGCTGGTCTATGGGTGGCGTGGTTCGTACCGTTTACGGTGGTCATTCACGGTTTTCTGGCATGCAGTCGTTTATGGAATTACCGGCCATCATCGCTTGTAACGGCAAGCGCGTCAATCGATCCCATGTTGTTCCACCGCTGACCAATCGAGCGCTTTTTTCGAGAGACAACTATCAATGTATGTACTGCGGTAATCACTTTCGACTTGAAGAGCTGTCGCGAGATCATATTGTGCCGGTGAGTCGTGGTGGTGCCGATAGCTGGACTAACGTCGTGGCAGCTTGCAAGCGCTGCAACCAACGCAAAAGTAATCATTTACTGTCTGAAATCTCCATGGAATTACTGGCGCTACCGTTTCGACCAAACACGGCAGAATATCTTGCTTTGACCAACAGTGATCGTATCCGCGGTGATCAAATGGAGTTTCTGAGCGCTCAGTTCTCGAAAAATTCTCGAATACGTATTTCATCTTGAGGTGTTTGAAAATACCTGTCGATACTAATCTTTAGCAAAAGCAGAGAATCCGAGTATCGACAGACCTCCGTGTTTTCGCCACAATTCGGCGATGACACAAGACCTCACCTCATTAATAGCAGTTGCTCAAAGCCTTAATCTCAAGGGCGTTATCGACACGCATGTACATCTCGACGACTTAGCCGATGAAACCCAAGAATCGATGGCTGAACTCGCGTCTAAAGCTTTCCAACGAGGAATCGGTAAGTTAGTAATTCCCGGTTTGTATCCCGAGCAGTGGTGTCGCATCAGCGATTTTACTAAAAGTGATCAACGGATTTATTTTGCCGTGGGGGTGCACCCTTGGTGGGTTAATCCAGACACTGCTTTTTCTGCTGAAGATTTAACGCAAGCGCTTGCTGATTTTGCAATACGTGAAGATTGTATTGCCATCGGCGAAACGGGTTTAGATAAGCTAAAAAAAGACACCTTTGAAGCCCAGAGATCGAGTTTTATTACTCATTTAGAACTAGCTCAAGCGTTTACTAAGCCTGCGATTATTCACTGTGTGCGAGCGCACGATGAAATGCAACGGGTTTTAAAATCCTATAAAAATGGCTTACCAGGCGTTATTCACGGTTTTTCCGGTAGCTTAGAGGTGGCCAGACATTACTGGGCAAAAGGACTGCACCTAGGCATTGGTGGTACCATTACCTACGAACGTGCCAACAAAACTCGCGAAGCTGTGGCAAGGTTACCCATAGAATCTTTGGTTCTTGAAACAGATGCTCCGGCGATGCCGGTGTGTGGATTTCAAGGGCAGGCCAATCGACCGGAACAGATTGCTTTAATTGCGCTTAAATTAGCAGAATTAAGAAGTGAACCAGTGGATTATATTTTGGAAAAAACCACAGAAAATGCCCAACGGCTTTTTAATTTTTAATCATGATTGCGAAAGACAATACACACATTATTTGCAAAATTCCTGATGTGGATTTAATTGAATTAAAAAATCAAAAAAACTGGCAACGTAAATACAAATCAATTATTGATTTAAGTAAAAAGCTGCCCTCTGATGATATTATTAAGCAAGATCAATATTTAGTGGCGGGTTGCGAAGCAAAAACTTGGCTGCATTTGCAATTAATAAACCCTGAAACAATTGAAGTGACTTTCGACAGTGAGTCCGCTGTGGTAAAAGGGTTATGTTGTGTTGTTCTTGCGCCAATCAACGATAAAAAAATCAGTGAAATTGGCGATTTTAATTTGCACGATTATATGCATGAACTGCAACTTGAAAAACACCTTAGTCCCTCACGCGTAAATGGTTTACTTTCTTTTTGGGTGAAGTTAACGGATTTTGTAAGTAGTGTACGTTCAATTTAAAGGGTTTAATCCTCAATTTTTGAAGATTGTGAATCGACCTTTTTAAAATGCTTTTCCAAAATTCGACTTGCGGCAATAAATCCAAAGGTTCCAGTGACCATTGTCGCGGAGCCGAACCCGCCGCTGCAATTTAATTGATTTCCGTCGCGCTCTGACGAAAACGTATGGCTAACTTCGCCATTTGGCAATGGGTAAACCATTTGCTCGGTAGAATAAATCGCTTCGATGGAGAAATTACGTTTGGTATTTTTACTAAAATTATAAAGCCTGCGTAATTGATTACGCGTTTTAGCCAGCAACGGATCGTTGGTGGTTTTTGCCAAATCAATACTCGTTACCAAGCGAGGATCGCGTTTACCGCCAGCAGAACCAACGGTAACCATCGGGATTTTTTGGCGCTTACAATAGGCAATCACAGCAGCCTTTGTTGTGGCCGAATCAATCGCATCTACTACGCCAGAAATAGACGATTCAATAATCTGAGGAATATTATCCAGGTCGATAAAATCTTCGATAAGATTGACGTTAATTTCAGGATTTATTAATTGCAGACGCTCTGCCATTGCGTGCACTTTACCCTGACCGATGGTGTTACTCAGTGCGTGAATTTGGCGATTAATATTGGTTACACAAACGTCATCCAGATCAACCAAAGAAAGATTACCGACACCGGTTCTCGCAAGAGCTTCGGCAACCCAAGTGCCAACACCGCCTATACCGATAATCAGAAAATGAGCGTCTCTAAGCGAATGGTAGTGAGCCCGGCCGTATAAGCGACCAATACCCGAATAACGCTGCTGATAACCGTCGGCTTCTATCATGTTCTTAAACGCATCATAAGTTGAAATTAATCGCCTAAGTTTATCACCCTCGTTAGGTGATAGCCGATAGTATTCACGGAAAAAGTTGGTTTGATTAGATTTTATTCGGTGGGTACGAGGTTTGAAAACTCATCGGGAGTAACAATAGACACATCTAATGCGTTAAGAACATCCGATATTTTCAGCATGTACGGGAGGATTTTATGCTCCGCTTCGGCGTAGTAACCGGCAACGTGCAGACCAACAGCTTCAAACTTATCGTTATACCAAATAGCACCGCTATCACCGGGATAACAAAACGCCGATGCAGGGTCTTCAGCACTCATTGGGCCGAGTAAGACACCGTTGTAAATCATCTTCTCGTTGGACAATAACGGAAACTCAAGCTGCTCCTGTAAATTCGTCACCCGAGCGAAATTTAAATTACCCTGAGAACCAATACCAAACATAGTTAATGGGTCGCCAATGTTTGGATCACTAATACCAGTAAACAGTTTATCTGCCCTAAAACCTAGTTTAGTAATATCACTAACATCTTCAAAAACCGCAAAAGCCGCATCAATAAATTGCGAAAAACCATCGCGCGCATATTTAACCGGAACTGTTATCGATCTTGAATAATTTGAAATTGTTAATTCCGTATCCGTAGGGGTATTAGTATCTGCACAAAACTGCTTATGCTGGTGCAAACAATAAATCACACCTAGTTTAGACGAGCGGTTATCCCTCACCAACATTCCAACACTGCCGGAATTACGGTGAGAGTTAACTAAATTAATACGGAGGTAGGTTGGTAGAATCAAAGGGCACTCGGCTTATTGTTTGGTCCAGCCGCCGCCCGTACCTCCAACTGGATCCTCAGTGCCGCCATGTAGATCAGTAGTGTCGTTTGCATTATGTTCATGAAGAAAGAACGTAACTTTCTTCATTTTTGAACGTGTATTATGCCCGCAATTACATTGAGATATAATTTCTAGTTTGAAAGGGTTTGATTCATTATATTCAGTATTAGTTGGTATTTTTAAGTTCTCAACGCACAAAAAAACAAAATGTTCACTGATTTTAGATACCGAAAATTTAGAGTTGGATATATCAAATCTGAAGTGATTTTTTAATTGTTTTCTAGACCCGTTTTCTTCAGAGCGAATTTTTCGAGTTAAATTTACTGACAATAATTTCTCCTTTTTATCGTCAAATTTAATTGTGAGAATATCACCGTTATCAGGCCAAGTAGAATCTTTGTCGTTATGTTTTCTTAATTTCACTTCTGAATTACTTATAACAATTTTAATATTGTTAAAAAAGTTAATTAGATCTTCTTTTGTCTTTATCATTAATTTTCTCCTAGCGATTAATCTATTTGTTTTTGAATTTAGGTTGCAATTTAGGTGTCTGGTTTTCAGTTCCAGGAACTACCTTCTCCATAAAGATTGAAACTGGACCAATAATAAGGATGACTCCATTTACTATCTTGCCGCATTGCAGTTTGAGCTTGAGATAAAGCCTTAGATGGCGAGTAATTATTCGTGATTAAATTTTTATAGAATTGTTTCATTAAATGTGCAGAGGCAGCATCATCGATTGGCCATAATGATGCAATTACACGTTTTGATCCAGCTTCAATAAAAGCTCTGGATAAACCTATAGGGCCTTCACCTTCAATTTGCTTGCCAACAGCAGTATCGCAGGCGCTAAGCACTACTAGTTCGCTAGAGAGGTTCCAAGATTTGATATCTTCAATTGTTAGTGAGGTGTTGATACCATTGGGTTGATTGATATTTGATAGAGCAATAGACGACTGTCCAGGATAATCCCAGCTAGCTAGTGCATGGGTGGCAAAGTGCATTATTTTAAAATCTTTATCTATTATTTTTGATAAGTTTTCTTTTGTTGCCATCTTGTTGCTCAATTGACTCATTGGGCCAATGTTTTTCCATAAATTAGTTATAGTTTCGGCTTCTTCTACAGTCGATGGTAAAATTGCAAAGTTATGTTCTTTTTCAGGCTGAATTATGGTTGGGTTTGAGACAAGTAGAAGAGAATTATTATTAATCTGGCTGTCATTATTCTTCTTAAATATGTCGTATGTTCGTAGAGACGGTGTATAAGACAAATTATGGTTTGATGACAAATAAGTTAGCTTTTTATCTTCAAGATTAATATCTAATGCAGAGAAGGGTATTCTATGCAATGGACCATCAGGTGAAATTATTATTGAATCATAGTCTTTTATCTGTTCTGTGTAAGGGCCAACTAATATTTCGCTAATTGCTTCTGTTACATAGAATAATTTTTCCCATACTTTACTACTTAGTCCTCCGGCAGGAGGTCTGTTTATGGCGGATGAGTAATTGTTAACCGCCAACGCTAGTTCTGATGCATTAGGTAGTTTGGAGGAATAAATTTCATCGCTGGTTATTAGCCATGAATAAGACTCTTCATTTCCCGAAAAATAATAAAGTATAGCCGTATTTTTTTCTATTTTATCTATGTTTATACGCTCATTTTTATGGTTGTCTTCACTATTTATTTTATCTTGACTAAGTTGTAATACTAATTCTGTAAGAGAGACTGCCTCTTTATTTTCAGGCCTTTCAACTCTTTCAGATTTGAGTGTTTCGGTTTGATTTTTTGAGGTGATTGATTCATATAGGGTTCTGGATCTGAAGTTTTCCGCACTTATAATGGCTTGTATTAAATTCTCTTTAGAAGACGTATCACGCATATACGTGGAAATTTCTAGTTCGTATATAGCCTTTTGTAAAGCAAAGTACTGTTGTCTTAGCCGATCATCATCTAGTGTGCTTCTTATTTTTTCGATATTTTCTTTTGCTAAGCTTAGATGTAATTCTATTTTATTAATTTCAGGTTTGTCGATTTTACTATAAGCCAATGCAGATAGGTAATTGCTTTTAGTATGATATAAAGTGTCATTGTGCTTTTTTTGAAGTTGTATTGCCAAATTTAAAGTTTTTAATGCTTCTTTAAAAGAACCAATTTTAATCATAGCCTGTGCTTTACTTGTCAGTGTTCTGCCTTCAAGAAATAGGTCGTTTGATTTACTGGCGATAGATAATAATTCGTTATAAATGTCAATTGCTTCTAAGTTATCATTGTGAAGTAAATTGGCATTAGCCAGTGCCAAGTTTGTTTTTATTTTGAACTCTATGTCTTTAGGTTCTGAAAAAATTTCATAACTCTTGTTGATATATTCTAAAGCTAATTCTTGGTTTCCTATTTCTGAATATAAACGACCTAAATTAATTGATAAAACTCCTAATTCTTCTTGATTATTTTGCTCTTCATATATTCTCCAAGAAGTTTCATATTCAGCAATGCTTTTTTCGTATTGTTGTAATTCTAAAAAAATTCTACCCTTGGCTGCCTTTATATGGGCGAGCCATACATTATTATTTTGATCAGTGGCTATTATTTCTGAGTGCTCTATTAATTTTACTGCGTCGTAGTATCGTCCTTTAATTGCACTTACTACTGATAAGTAATAATAGGAACGCATCAGGTGAGATCTGGAAGCATTCTTTGAGCTTGTGGCTATAAATTCAGGTTGATTAATAACAGCTATTGCTTTTTCGTGATAGCTGATAGCTTTCGTTAGGTTGTGTTTTTGTCTTTCTAACGCGCCTAAATTATTGTATGAAAGAATTAAATTTCCATAATCGTTATTTTCTTTTGAAAGCCTAATGGCTTTCTCTACAATCGGAAGCATTTCCTCATATTTCTTGTTTTCAAGCAAAGCCTGCGATAGAACTGTATAAACATATGCTAGATGATGATTAAATAATATTTTTTCATCTAAGGTCTCTCCTTTTTCTTCTAGGATGGTTGCTGCTGCTTTCAGATTATAAATTGCTTGATTTACGTTTCTGTTTAATAAGAAAATTCTTCCTATTGTGAGCAGCTTATAAGATTCATTGTAGAGGTAGTCTGGATGGTTTTTAGGTAGGCTGTTGTTCTCTAATATTTCAATATCTTCATTGGTAAAGCCGTATACTGTTGCCTTACGGTGGGTGCGTATATTTGTTAGTCCTATTACTCGGATATTTTCCCCAATTTTTTTTCTTAAAAGTATTTCTTGCGAGAGCAGGTCTAGTTTTTTATTAATATTTTCTGTCTCGGATCCGCTTTGTAGTATTTGTTCGGCTTGGAATCGATCAAGGTTGCTGCCTTTGTTATAAACCTTCAAGGATGTTTTAATTAATGATTCACTAGTGTTTTTCTCGATTCCCCCGAATGTGATTTTGCATGTTTTACATAAATTACTGGTTATTAAGTAGTTTTTTTTAGTGTAATTCCCATAAATAGGGTAAGGCTGCATTTCTTTTAAATTTGTAGTGCCATTTAAAATCTCATAAGTATTCACTCCATATCCGGCGATTTCGAATACGGTAAATTCGTCTTCATTTTGGGTAAATTCGATGGTTTTTTCATAGGGGCCATTAACCACGTCGGAGATGGTTTTTTCGAATATAGGTGGGGCGTCTGTTGGTACATCCGGTTGAATTTGTCCGAATGTGTTCACGGAAAACATAAGCATTAAGAATGCTGTAATAGTGGTAATTTTTTTAGTAATACTTTGGTTCATACTGCAGCGCTGTCGTTATTTGTTCGTATCAGTTTCGCTATCTATGTTCTTTGTGCTGGATAACGTTCTAGAAATTTTCTTTGTGATTGTCTTACCGAATCTTATCAATAACTAATTTATTTCCCAACACTGTTGATAGAAATTTAATCATTTTTATTGAGTGCTTTTGGTCTGTATCGGAGGATATATGCGGTGAGGTTTGCTAGGGGAGTGATTTACAGATCGTTAGATGATGTAGCGGTTGTTACTATAAAAGCGCTTTATGTCTTTTGAGACTAGTTTTTTTAAATTTTTATTGCGTTGTACTCTTTAATGCTCGGGCATTTTTTGTTTTATAGAGTACACCCTAAGGCCTTGCATTTAGTTAAAGCGCTTTCTTGGTGAAAATAATATTACAGTTTTTTAATACGCATCATTCCAGATTTGTCTTCGCCATTATCTGATTGAAGTTCGTATCGATAATCACCTTCGTCAATAAAGTTAGTTGCTAGGTTTACATAAACATTCCATTGATAATCTGGATACAAACTGTCTTGTTGCCAAATTAGTTTGTTGTTTTGGTTGTAGACCTTGAGGGTATAGGGCTCAGGAATACCAGCAATAGGTGATGTGGCAATACCTAGGGTAAAACTGGTTTGTTCCAACGCAAGTTCTATGGTTTCTATGTTGGCATCAGGAACGGCAGCCGCAGAACGTACGCGTTGTTGGCCTAATACATAAACGGAGGTCGTTTGTATTGGGCTGGCTCCGTGTTCACCTTGCTGGTACAGCATCACAGGTACGATAAGTACCGCAGCTGCCACAGCACCGAAGGCTGCCTGTGGAACCGAAAAGCCGCCAAAAAATCTGCTGATTCTATCCATAAAAGATTCAGAAGATTTGATGTTGGTTTTTTGAAGGTTTGCGTTGTTTGCATAGGATACATTGGTATCAAATGCTTCACCGGCATTCAGTTTTAAGCCGTGAATAAGTTGCTCGACCATTTCGACTTCGGCTAGAAGTTGCGGATTGTCGAGGTATTCTATTTCGAATTCGAGTGCCTGCTGTTCATTCATGCGGCCAAGTAGGTATTGGTCTACTCTTTCGTCGAACTCGGCAATAGTGCCGTTTGTTGGTGTCACTGATTCTCTCCGTGTATTTAGCCTTTTAGTGGCTTCTCGCTAAAATAGTGTGGATTGAACATTCATAGTCCCACTTAAAATATGCGTGATTTTATTATTCTAAGTCTTTTTCAATGTACGCTCGCATACGTGTTTTAGCGCGGTAGATAACACGGTTGAAGTGCTGACTTGTCAACTGTAATTCCTGACAGATCAATTCTTTATCTTCTTCTTCAACGTAATATCGAGTGAGGATCTCTCGATCGCGTGGGGTTTCTAGGGAACCAATAATCTCTCTCACATATTGTCGAAGCCGAGCCGATTCAAACGCTTCTTCGGGAGAAGAGTTTGGGGCAACCAGATCGAGTTCTTCTGGGTCTTCGGTGCTGTCGCCATGTTTTCGGAAATACATTACGGTTTGGTTTCGTGCAATTTGGTGGATGAATGCAGCCAGTCGGTCGGGTTGTCTCAACTCGCCATTGCGGACCTTTTCGATAACGATTCGCCAAGTTTCCTGGCTAACATCGGCCGCAATATCTGGAGCGCATTTGCGCTGCAGCATCAGATTTAATCCTCTTGCAAAACGTGTAATCATTTCGTGTTCTGCAAGCAAATTACCTGAGCGTATCTCGTGAACCAACTCTTCGCTGGACAAGTCTTTATATTTTCTGTACCCGCGACCCATACGTTAAAATTTACCCCAGGTGTCTTATCCAGTTGGTTCTAGTGCTGCCTTTGCAGGCTTACCTATCAATCAGTCAGCAAGTTCGCTGTAGATCGGGTTTTGCAGAAATCAATAAAGGTACTCTGACGTTTATATTGATTCAGGCCGCAACCAATCGGCTGTACCTTCCTGCTGTGATCATATCGCCATATTATTCTTAAGTATCTATTTGCTCCTGCATTCATATTGGCGACTTGCAATTTTAGCATCAACCCATTCGATAAATTTGAATTTTACGGCAATTTTAAACAGTCGAATCGAAATTGCCCAATACTTAATGATCATTACTCTCGGCTAAGAATCTTTTTTTATAATTTTGTAATATATACCTTTGTCGACCTCTACATCAATTGAATCAATTTGCAGGATTTGATTTAGCAATTTAATGCTGGGTGCGAGTGTTTTGCAGGGTTTTTGTCCTAAAAAATGTGCAGATGTGTTCGTATTATTTTGATTTTTGCGGCCGGAAGAGATGAGGGTACTTGTTTGGTTCGCGTATTTTTGGTGTTCTGGGTGAAGATGATGATTAATTCTTGATGGTGAGGCGCAGTGAGCCCGGTGTCCGAGCTCACAACTTCTACGACAAAGTTATTTTCGATATCCGGGCGGTAAATCACTTTGCTGAGTGTTTAAGTAACGATCACGAAGCTTATCTTGGCGAGTAATTGTGCTTTGCTGTTCTCCAGCAATCCAAATGGATTCGACTCGACTGCTAAACTCTAGCGGATCGCCGCTCCAAACGACTAGGTCGGCGTCCTTCCCAACTTCCAAAGAGCCTTTGCTTTCGAGTGCGAAAAAATCCGCCAAATTACTGGTAATCGCGCGAATTGCAGTTTGATAGTCTAGGCCGTGTGCAACGGCGTTACCGGCTTCAAATCGTAGCTGGTGTAGATTGTGCGATGAGTCACCCGCGACGGTTATAGCGATTTTGACCCCTTTGCTGGCGAGCACAGAGGCATTGTCTAGGGCTGCATAGAGCTCGTCAAAGCTCTCTGGAAGATCATGAGTCGCAGAGATGATCACCGGTACATCTGCCTCAACCAGTTTATCGGTCACTGCGACCGCACCACTGGCTCCGGCGATGATGAGTTTAAGGTTGTATTTCGCTTTGAGTGCGAGCATTTGCAAAATGTCGGCAGGTCTTTCGGTGGCCACAATTAGCGGTAATTTACCTTCTAACATGGCGGTAAGTTTCTTTTCAGACTCGCTAGGTGATTTGGCTTTATCGCCTTCTTTGTCGTCTTTTTTAGTCAGCTTTTCTTGCTGCTTCGATAAAGCGTCGTCCAGCTCTTGAATCTTCGAGGCGCGAGAGCCTTTTTCTTCACCGTGTAAGTAGGTAATTACGGCAACTTCCGTCGTGGTAAAATCCAGCGACGACGAAGTGCTGACCAAAGTGGCGGCACCGGCGAAGTCATTAGATTCTGCCGAAGACACGATAATGTCTGAGGTAACGCCGCCTTTTCTGGCCAAAGGTAATAATGTGGATTCTGGATTAAATGCCAGCGAAGGATTGAAGGTAATGCTGCCTTTTTCGGTACCAGAATCACGTGTGTCAGCAACGGCGCCAACCTCAACCAAGCCCAAAGCATTGATGGAGCCAATTAGGCCCGGCGTGACAATTTTACCGGTGCCGTCAATGACCGTATCGGCATTTAAGGTATCGGGATTGATCGCGCTGATCTTACCGTCTTCAAAGACAATCGTTGCGCCTTCGAGTACTGCAGGCGTTGCACCTGTGTATAAGTTTGCATTCGTGATGGCGACGGATTCGGCGAAGGTGAGGCCGCTCATGCTTGATATGAACAAGGCAGCAGCAAGTTTTTTCTTAGATAACATATAATTACTCCCCGCCTTTTTCTGAAGTTGTGATTGTCGCTTGGCCAAGTTTGAAATCGCTAACGGCTTGATAGGTTGAATCTGCTCGGTCGTAAACCTTGGCGCCATCGATAAATACTTGCTCGGCAAGTGCGTAAACGCTAAATGGGCTGTGATTCCAAATAACTACGTCGGCATTTAATCCCGTTTTTAGCGAACCGGTTTTGTTCTCTAAACCTAATGCTTTAGCGGCGTTGTAGGTAATCCAGCGAATGGCGTCTTCGTCTTTAATGTCAAAGCTATTTTCGTTAGCGCGATACATAACTTTGGCGGCTTCTTGGTTCAAGCGCTGAATGGTGTTTTCTGAGTCAGAATGAACGATAGAACATGAGTTCTTCGGCGCATCAACTACGGCGATATTTTCTAAAATCATGTCGTACGCTTCCATTTTGAAGCCCCACCAATCTGGCCACATGGCAGCACAATTACCGTTTTCTGCTAAAAGGTCGGCGATTTTGTAGGCTTCAACGGCGTGGTGGAAGGTGCCTGCGTCGTAACCAAATTCTTTTGCCATGTCGATCATCATGGCCATTTCTTCGGCTTTATAGCAGTGGTTATGAATTCGGATCTCACCGTTTAATACGCCAACCAAGGTGTCTAGCTCTAGATCGCGTTCGGGGCGTTCGGAGATTAGGCCGTTTTCAAAATCTTCCCAATTGGCTTTGTACTCAACTGCTTTTGCCCAAGCCGCTCGAAATCCTGCCATGTTGCCCATTCTTGAGCCCGGTGCTTGTTGACGACTGCCGTACACACGTTTGGGGTTTTCACCGCAGGCCATTTTTAAACTGTAAGGTGCCTCGGGGAATTTCATTTGCTGAACAGTAAATGCAGGAACGTTTTTAAGAACCACACCGCGCCCACCAAAGAGGTTTGCTGATCCGGGAAGAATTTGTAGAGAGGTGATGCCACCGGCGCGAGCGGTGTTGAATCCGGGATCTTGCGGCCACACGGAGTGTTCTACCCAAACTTCGGCGGTATTAGGACTGGTAATTTCATTACCGTCTTGATGAGATTCAACCGCCGGAGTTGGATAGGCGCCAAGATGTGAGTGCACATCAATAATCCCTGGCGTAACCCACTTACCTTTTGCGTCGATGATAGTTGCGCCGTCTGTTGGAAGATCTTTTCCAACTTGCGAAATTTTTCCGTCAACAATTAATACGTCGGATTCTTCTAAACGCTCACCCGTACCGGTTAATACTGTGGCATTTTGAATCAATAAACTGCTGCTTCTGGGAAGATGTTGGTAGGTGCTGGGGAAGGGGTTTTTATTAACACTGATTTTACTTGGATGGCTGCTTTCGCTGCCGCATCCGGCTAGGGCGACACATAAGCCAAGCCCTGAAAGAAAATAAGACAGTCGCATATGTCTGCTCTCTGGTCGGTTCGATGTTACGGGGTTGGTTCAGAAACGGTTATGGAGACAAATTCCACAACAGTGTTTATGCAGTTCAGTGGAATGTTTAATAATAAACAGACTGGAATAACCATAACCCGTGTTGATTGGAGTTAACGTGAATCTAGGTCAACCAAGGATTCTCACGCATTTAATCTATAGGAATCTCTGATTAACTCATCCGTGATTGAATCAGAGGGCAGAAATTGACAAGGTTATTTCCAATTTCTTCACGATTTCAATCACTTACTGTTCTTGAAGTTGACGAGACACTCATGTGTCGCGGCAAACTCTAGGTTAATCAGAGTTTTCTATGTAAAAGCCGTAAAAAAGCATTTGCGTGTTATCTCCGCCATTTATTGTGTGTTAAGTGTTGTAAACAGTTGGCGAAAGTTTCGCTCGATATGATTTTACCCATGAAAATTTGATGGCCAACGACAGGTTAATAATAAAGTTTCCTGTCGATTTGAATGGGGCGACAGTCAGACACACTCAGTCAGATCGATTACGGGCTGCTGTCATTTTATGGCCGAATTTGTATTGGTTATTTGTCGTCGATTTGCAATCCTAAAATATCCACACCTGAGAAGGGTTTATTTTCGTTCATAACCACATGAGTATTGATGGTGAGTGAGTAATTCACCGAACTGACCAGTTTTTCGTTGATTTCCAAATAACGCGTCATATCTGGGCAGACGATGCGCAGAAAAAAATCGAAGGCGCCGCTAACGGTGAAGCATTCAACAATCTCTGGAATGGATTCCACGAGAGCCTCAAAATTTCGAAAATCATCGGCGGAATGGTTTTTCATGGCGACAGTGGCAATACACATAATGTGCCTTGCTAATTTATTTAAATTAAGTCGGGCTTGATAATCTAAAATTAAACCTTCGGCTTCTAATCGTCTAACGCGTTGTAAACAAGAACTCGGCGATAGTGCGACCTGACTGGCGAGTTCTTGATTCGTGACTCGAGCATTTTTTTGCAATATGGATAGAATATTCAGATCGATACGATCAAGCTTCATGGTGTGTTTTACTCATAGCAGTCCCTATAAAGGTCAGCATACAACAGGAATTACGATTAACTCATTCATCATTTAATCAACGTTATCTAGGTGTGATCAAAAGCTATACACCGGTTGTATAGTTTCACGCGTTTTATTGTTTATTTTGACTCTATCTTCGTTCACCGTCCTCGATGTTTTGGTCTCTCAAAAACCGTAACGCCGGCGCTGATAATCGCTCGGTTAATATGAGAACGATTATTTGAAGAAAATCTAAGTAATGGGTTTATTATTTCCTTGGGTTTCTAATTTTGGCAATTAAAAAGAGTTTAAAAAGTAAAACTTAAACAATTCCAAATATTCTTTTGTTTAACACGTTTTTTAATTTCAAACCTGCAATTCTTTGCCAAAAATAAACAGCTAATTCGGCGAACCTTATGATAATTTTTACGCACACATACGAGGTGCAACCATGGTTTCTTCAGCGATAACACAAGCTCATCAACAAGCGTCTGAATATCAGAACTCTCTCAATACCGTCAACGGACACGAAATTTCTAACCTCGACCAGGTTGATCCTCGCGAGGCAATTTGGCCAACCTATTCCCCGCCAAAAGATATTGTTTTTGAGTATGGTGAAGGTTGTGAATTGGTTACCGAGTCGGGTGAACGTTATTTAGATTTTATCTCCGGGATTGCCGTAACCAGCTTGGGCCATGCACATCCCGAACTGGTTGAAACCTTGAAAACTCAGGCCGAAAAACTGTGGCATTTGTCGAATTTATTTCGCGTACCCAAAGCCGAAACCTTGGCAAAAAAATTGTGCGAATTGAGCTTTGCCGATGCGGTATTTTTTACCAATTCCGGTGCAGAATCAGTAGAAGCGGGTATCAAGGCAATTCGTGGTTATTTTGCTAAAAATCGTCAACCGCATAAGTATCGCATCATTGGTTTTGAAGGCAGTTTCCACGGTCGAACCCTAGGAACACTGGCTGCCGCTGGTAATTCTGCGCACTGTAACGGTTTTATTCCCTTCGACTACGGATTCGACCACGCTCAATGGGGCGATATCGATTCTGTAAATGCCTTAATTAATGAGCATACCGCTGGTATTTTGGTAGAACCTATTCAAGGCGAAGGCGGTATTTGCCCGGCAACCGAAGAGTTTTTGCGAGACCTAAGAGCGCTGTGTGACCAGCGAGGTCTATTATTAATGTACGACGAAATTCAGTGTGGCGTTGCTCGCACCGGCAAAGTATTTGCGTATCAACACAGCGACATAGCGCCCGATGTTATGTCATTGGCAAAAGGGTTGGGTGGTGGTTTTCCGGTCGGTGCGTGTTTGGCAAAAGGTCATGTCGCACAATGCATGACGATTGGTACACACGGTACGACCTACGGTGGTAATCCCTTAGCCATGGCCGTTGCCAGTAAGGTGATAGAACTGACCACAACGCCAGAGTTTCTGGCTGAAGTTACGCGCAAAGGCGAGAAGTTAACCTGTTTATTAGAAAGTTTGTGCCAGCGTTATCCCAATGTTGTAAGCAGAGTTGATGGCCGCGGACTTATGTTAGGCGTGGAGTGCGTCGTTCCTAATACCGAGATTTTGAGCTTATTGCGTGAGCATCGTTTGTTGGTCGGTAAAGCTGGAAAAAATATGATTCGGTTATTACCTGCCTTAATCGTTACCGATAAACACATCGAAAAGGCGGTTGCGATTATGGAAGAATGTTTTCAAAAATTATCCGACGATGAACACAAGCGTGTTGCAGTGGTGAATTCCGTTAGCGAGAGTTCAAAATGACCGATTTGTTATCGGAACCGAATCTTAATTCAGCTTTAAATGCCGAGTATTTAGCGGCGAGAAGGCAAGCGTTTACCTGCATTGATGAACTCGTAGATACAACCGTAAAAACCTTGTTGCGCTGGTCGAGCATTAATTCGGGTACTCGTAATCTTGATGGCCTTAACGCTATGGCGAGAGAGTTGGAGCAGCAATTTACGCCGATATCTGATCAATTTAATGCCTTACCGTTACCCGATGTTGAAGCGCTTACTGATGGCGGCGAGGTAATACAAAATCGCCACGGCAAAATGCTGTCGTTCAAAAAGAGGGCTGATGCTCCTTTACAGGTGTTATTACTCGGCCACATGGACACGGTCTTTGAACAAACACACGCATTTCAGCAACCCGTTTGGTTAGACAACAATACGCTTAATGGGCCGGGTGTCGCCGATATGAAAGGCGGTTTATTGGTTATTTATTTAGCGTTAAAAGCATTTGAACTGCATCCGTTATCGCCAAAGTTAGGTTGGCATGTTGCTATAAATCCCGATGAAGAAACCGGCTCTTTAGCATCAAGATTTCTCATTGCGGAATTCGCTCAAAAAGCGCATTTAGGATTGGTGTACGAACCAGCTTTGGCCGATGGCACTCTGGCTGGCGATCGAAAAGGCAGCGGTAATTTTAGTTTGCGAGTGCGCGGTAAATCTGCTCACGCAGGCCGTGAATTTCACCTTGGCAAAAATGCTATAGCAGCTCTATGCGAGATTTTTTATCGTCTACAGCAGTTAAATTCTGAAGAAAATTCTGGCATTACTTTAAATTTGGGGCGTGTTAGTGGTGGTGGTGCAGTTAATATTGTGCCGGATACAGCGGTTGGTCATTTTAATGTGCGTTGCGAAAATATAGATCAGCAAGGTTTTATTCAGTCGCAAATAAACAAAATTATTGACGATATTAATTCTCGACAAGGTTTTGATGTTCAACTGTTCGGTGGCTTTAATCGTGAACCTAAGGTCGCGAACACTAAAACGTTAAAGCTTCGTCAATGGTTATCTGAGATTGGCAGTGAGTTGGATATTCCAGTGCATTTCAAACCAACCGGCGGTTGTTGCGACGGTAATAACTTAAATGCAGCTGGACTGGCGAATATCGACACACTTGGCATACGCGGCGGCAATATACACACAGATCAAGAATTTATTTTAATAGACAGTCTTGCCGAGAGGGCGAAATTAAGTTTTTTATTGCTCGAAAAGTTTGCTGTTAATCATGAAGAATATTTAAAGCTTTCTTAGGTTGGGGCGTTGTTAATGTAATGAAGTTTTATTTAACAGTTGTGCTTATTTAAGGGTTTTATTGATTCGATAGGCTTGGCTTTGACGATCAATTTGGGCGTGGATGTTTTGTAGGCAAAATTAGATGCTTAAAGATTTGGATTTTCGCATCTGTTTTGGTAGAGGTTGGCAATAGGTACCGGCATTATTGATGTTTATGTAAGCATAGTTAGTTCGTCGAAGGCAAAAAAGCTTGTGTTCTTAAAGAAATATGATGAACAACGCGTTTAAGCTGTCTCCTATTATTCATAATTAGGCAATACCTTTAAACCTCAGTAGAGAAAGAATTTTTATGATTTTACGCTCAGCCACTCATGCAGATCTGCCTGCTCTTCTACAGCTGTCTGAATCCATTCCCGGTGGTATGACTTCAATGCCATTTGATCAAAGCACATGGGAAAAAAAGCTAGCGCTGGTTGAAAGTAGTTTCTCTTCTCGTGAGACTAAAATGCATGAGGCAATTTATTTTTTTGTACTCGAAGATCCAGACATTCAAGAAATTGTTGGCACCTGTGGTATGCACGCAGGTGTTGGTTTAAACCGTCCTTTTTATAATTATAAATTATCGCGTCATGTGTCTAAATCGAAAGAGTTAGACATTACCGTAAACAGTAATACGCTGAACTTGTGCAATGATTTTACCGGCGAAACCGAACTGGTATCGTTGTTTTTAAAAGAATCGCACCGCAAAGCTAAGGTTGGACAATTTTTATCGCGATCGCGCTTCATGTTTTTACGAGAGTTTGAATCTTTATTTGGAAACGTGGTTTTTGCAGAAATCAGAGGCTGGCTAAATTCTGAAGGTGAGTCTCCGTTTTGGGACAGCCTTGGCCGACAATTCTTTGATATGCCGTATTTTAAAGCTGATTTCATCAGTGCGGTTAACGGTTCACAGTTTATTTCCGATTTAATGCCACGTTTTCCGGTGTATTTAGAATTGTTGTCGCAAGAGGCGGTTGCGGTGATTGGCAAGCCTAATAAAGATTCTTTGGCAGCCATGCGTTTACTAGAAAAAGAAGGTTTTCAATATCAACGCGTCGTCGATATTTTTGATGCCGGGCCTGTTGTTCAGTCATACAAAGATCGAATTAAATCCGTTTTGCAAACGCAAGATTATAGAGTCGTAGATAGTTTTTCTGGTGCTGACGAAGCCTATAATTGCATTGTTAGCAACAAACAATTCGGTAGTTTTAAAGCGGTATTAGCACAAGTCGAACGATTGGATGAAAACTCCATTGTTCTCTCAGAAAAAGCATTACAAATGCTAGAGGTTGAATTGCAATCAGAGGTTTCTGTATTGCCATTGCGCGATTAAATTTAAACGCTCAGATGAGCAGGTGTAATTATGACAAATCCTGTTTTCGCACATATCAGCAGCGAGCAAGGAGTCACTTATTTAAACAATTCTTTTAAAACGCAGTGCGTTATTAACAACGAATGGCGAGACGGGCAAGGTGACGTATTTACCACACACAACCCGGTTTCTGGCGATGTTTATTGGCAGGGAAAGAGCGCAACGATTGATGATGTTGATCAAGCACTGCAACATGCGCGAACAGCATTTGAAACCTGGTCTTTGCTGGATGTGCAAGAGCGCATTCAATTTTGCCGTTTGTACGCAGAAAAATTAAAAGAAAATAGTGAGTATGTGGCGGAGGTAATTACTCTTGAGACGGGTAAACCTCTGTGGGAAAGCAAAACCGAAGTGGCGACCATGATTGGTAAGGTTGACCTGTCGATTAAGTCTTACCAAGAACGAACCGGTTCAAAACAATCGGAAAACGGTGTTGTAATTACTCGACTTGAACATCGGCCACACGGTGTTGTTGCGGTCTTTGGTCCCTTCAACTTTCCTGGACATCTTGCTAATGGACATATTGTTCCGGCATTAATTGCTG
Organism: Sessilibacter sp. MAH3; assembly: GCF_054658275.1. Classification (NCBI taxonomy): domain Bacteria; kingdom Pseudomonadati; phylum Pseudomonadota; class Gammaproteobacteria; order Cellvibrionales; family Cellvibrionaceae; genus Sessilibacter; species Sessilibacter sp. MAH3. The sequence goes on from NZ_BAAGIE010000005.1 coordinate 162,061, forward strand.
GAAATGCCGTTATTTTTAAACCTTCCGAGCAAACTCCTGCAACTGCAGAAGTAATGGTTAGGCTTTGGCAAGAGTGTGGTTTGCCAAGCGGTGTATTGAGTTTATTGCACGGAGGTGTGAATACCGGTAAAGCGATTTCTGAACACGATGGTATTGATGGTTTATTTTTTACCGGCAGCTCTGCGGTAGGTCATCATTTAACACGATCGTTTGCTTTAAAACCGGAAAAAATTCTTGCTTTAGAAATGGGTGGTAATAATCCATTAATTATCGATCAAGTCAGTTCGGTAGATGCAGCCGTATTTAATATTATTCAATCGAGCTTTATGACTGCGGGGCAACGTTGTACCTGTTCTCGACGTTTAATTTTAACTCGACAAAATGCGTCAAAATCCATCAACGAAAAAATTCTTGAGCGTTTAATTAGTGTAAGTAAAAACTTGCGCATTGGCTCCGGCCAAGATTGTTTTATGGGGCCGGTTATTAATCGAGCCACTGCTCAACGTATGATTGATGTTCAAGAAGATTTAAAAAATAAAGGCGCAAACATTTTATTAGGTGCGACCTTACTCGATGAAACCAGCGCGTTAATTTCTCCATCCATAGTGGATGTGACATCGGTAGAGAATCTCCCCGACGAAGAATATTTTGGTCCTATGTTGCAAGTTATTTGGGTAGACAATTTAGAAGACGCTGTACGTGTTGCCAATAAAACACGCTTTGGTTTGTCGGCTGGTATTTTTACCGATAATAAAGACGCGTGGAATTATTTTTACCCACGTATTCGGGCGGGCATTGTTAACTGGAATCGCCCTTTAACCGGTGCCAGTGGTGCCGCACCTTTTGGTGGAATTGGCGATAGTGGTAATCATCGTCCCAGTGCTTATTATGCAGCAGATTATTGCGCTTATCCTGTTGCTTCTATGTTGGACGAAACACTCGAATTACCGGAAAAACTATTATCGGGAGTAAGTTTATGACATCTCAAGTATTTGAAGTTAATTTCGATGGCCTTGTTGGCCCAACCCATAATTATGCAGGATTATCTCGCGGTAATTTAGCCTCTAACAATAACGCAGGTTTAATAGCATCACCCAAGCAAGCTGCTTTGCAAGGGCTTGAAAAAATGAAGGCGTTGTCGGATTTAGGGTTAATGCAAGCGGTACTGCCGCCCCATGAACGTCCTCATATTCCAACGTTAAAAAAGCTCGGTATTGCCGGTGATACTGAATCTGACATTATTGCCAACACGTTAAATACAGCACCTTATTTATTATCAGCGGTTAGTTCTGCGTCGAATATGTGGGTTGCTAATGCGGCTACGGTTTCTCCGTTTCCCGATACGGTTGATGGTAAAACGCATTTTACGCCTGCGAATTTATCGAGCATGTTTCACCGATCTATCGAGCCTGAAACCACGGCGCGAATTTTAAAGGCGATTTTTCGCGGTGATGATTATGTGCATCATAATCCGTTACCGGCTGGTAGTTTTTTTTCCGATGAAGGTGCTGCTAACCACACGCGTTTTTGTCGTGAATACGCCGAAGTTGGTGTAGAGTTTTTTGTTTACGGCGCTCACGCTTTTGATAAGTCGCAACCAAAACCTACGCAATTTCCGGCCCGTCAAACCAAAGAATCCTGCGAAGCTATTGTTCGGCAACACAATCTCTGCCCGCATAAATATGTTATTGCGCAGCAAAACCCTGCGGCGATTGATGCCGGTGTCTTTCATAACGACGTTATTGCCGTTGGTAATCGCAATTTGTTGTTTTATCACGAGCAAGCTTTTTTAAATACCGACGATGTTCTTGCGCAGCTCAACAGTGCTTTGAAAAGAGATGCTTTGCCAGATGCATCCGGACTTCAGTTTATTGAAGTTCCCAGTGCGTTAATTTCTATTCATGATGCTGTGAACTCCTATTTGTTTAATACACAGTTGATTACGCCTCCCGGTCGAAAAAATCACACCATTATCGCGCCCGCAGAATGTAAACACATGCGCAATGTTGCCGATTATTTGCACTGGTTGGTGGAGGATCATCCGGCCATAGACGAGGTGATCTTTCTGGATTTAAAACAAAGCATGCGCAACGGCGGTGGCCCTGCTTGTTTGCGGCTTCGGGTGGTCATGTCGTGTCAGCAAATAGAAAAATGTTCTGCCAATGTCTTTATGGATGATGGTTTGTACGAAACATTAACTGGCTGGGTAGAAAAGCATTATCGGGATGAGTTGGCTCCGGCTGATTTGGCCGATCCTGAATTGGTGTATGAATCTCGTCGCGCTTTGGATGAGTTAACCCAGTTGCTCAATTTGGGCTCCATCTACGACTTTCAGTTACTTCCCCGATAATATTTTCTTTTTTGGGCCCGATGCACCTCGGGCCTTCTTTCCCTGATAACAAGCTCCTGATAACAAGCCACGTTTCACTATTTATATACTCGCGAGATTCCGATTTCTACGATCGTCCCAGATTGGGGGCGCTGCGGCATCGTTCGTTTAACTTGAGACGCGTCAACAAAAGTTGGCATACTCTAATTGGATTTTGTATGTTTCAAGATTTTTTGTCTGCGCATTCGGGTTTTTGAGGTTTAAATTAAAGCCAAGTAAACCTTGAATGCGTCAGTAGAAATCTAGCCAAAGTAATTTAGGTATCGTTATGAGTAAGAATCCCAGCGTGGGTATTTCCATCGTTCCCATTGTGATTTTGATTGCCCTGCTTGCAATCAATGTTTATATCTTTGGTGATGATGCTGTCAGTGGCTCAAATCAGATGATTTTGATTGCCTGTGCGGCGATGGCAGCATTATTAGCCATTTCCATTGGCATCACCTGGAAACATCTAGAGAATGGGATTGTAAAAGGCATAAAGCTCGCGACCCCCGCGATACTTATCTTGCTTATGGTCGGCGCCTTATCGGGAACATGGTTGATCAGTGGTATTATTCCAACCATGATCTATTACGGGTTGCATATCCTAACACCAGACATCTTCTTGTTAGCGGCTTGCGTAATTTGCTCGATTGTTTCGGTGTTCACCGGTAGCTCTTGGACTACTTCAGCGACGATTGGGATTGCCCTGATGGGCATTGGTCAAGTGTTAGGACTTAATCCCGGTTTGATTGCCGGCGCTATTTTATCTGGCGCTTACTTCGGTGATAAATTGTCACCACTTTCTGATACTACTAACCTAGCGTCGGCTTCAGCTGGTAGCGAGCTTTTTACGCACATACGCTACCTTATGCTAACAACCGTTCCCTCTATATTAATCACACTGCTTTTATTTGGCATTTTGGGTTTTGGCAATGCCAACCAGCTAGACGATCAAGCTATCAACGAAATTATCACCTTATTAGACGCTAAATTTAATATTACACCTTGGCTAATGTTGGTGCCGGTGGCGGTATTGGTGATGATTATTAAAAAAATTCCCGCCTTGCCAGCTTTGTTAGCAGGTACCGTGTTAGGCGCTGTGTTTGCGTTTATCTTCCAAGAAGAGGCGATTCGCAATGCGGGTCTTGCTTACGGTGCTGAAGGTTATCTCCACTATATCGGAATTATGCAAGCGTTGTACGGGCAAGTGAGCATCGAAACGGGCAATGAAATTCTCGATGAATTACTGCGTTCTAAAGGTATGCACGGCATGTTAGGTACCGTATGGTTGATTATTGCGGCCATGACATTTGGTGGCGTAATGGAAAGTAGTGGCTTTCTTAAGTCCATCACCACCGCTTTGGTGAGTCGTGTGCGATCGGTCAGCGGATTGGTAACCGCAGTCACCGGAACCTGTGTTGTAACGAACTTATCGGCGTCTGATCAATATCTCGCGGTATTGCTTCCCGGTCGTATGTATGCCGACAGTTTCCGTGAGCGAGGCCTTGCCCCCGAAAACTTAAGCCGCACCCTAGAAGACTCCGGTACGGTAACGTCTGTGCTTATTCCCTGGAATACTTGCGGAGCTTATCACGCCGGTGTACTCAATGTCGCGACCGGTGATTATTTCATGTACGCATTTTTCTGCATCATCAGCCCACTGATGAGCATTATTTTCGCAGTCTTCAACATTAAAATTGCAAAAAGACCAGAAACTTCCGGTGAAACGCAATTGGCTTAGCGCTTCAATAAACTAAGAATGTACGAATTCTCTCAAATTATCGGATAATTAAACGGGCTACTAAAGCCCGTTTTTTTTGCGTGTTGCCCAGTAAACTGATCGACTATTAACACGTCAATCTTAAAGATTGAACAACGTTAATAATAAGGAAACTCTAATTAAACTAGAGTTTCTCGCAACACAAGGATGTGTCCCTCTGATTAAATCAAGGATGAGTTAATCAGAGGTTCCTAGAGTTTTTCTCGCAACGAGAAGATGTGTCGACAGTTTCAACGGTTACATGTGAATAAAATTATTATGAAATTCAGACGCGTATTTTTAGATTCCGTGATTTTATCCAATCAAGCACCCATTATTCCGATCTTCGACACGTTAATTCTGTTGCTATCGAAATTAGCTGACCAATCTACCAATTAGTTGGTTGGTTAAAGGGCGATAAACTAAAATTTATTGCAAGATTTTTAGTCGGATTAAAAATATTATTTACGCAGATAGCTTGTAAATATTGAGATCATTTTTTAATTTTGACGTGTTCGCTATTTTCAGTGGCTGTGACTAAAGCGTTAAGTGCTAATTCTTTGCTTTTGTGATTAGCTTTAACACCATCTGCGAGCCGAAACGCTTCCGTACTATTAGTAACCGAAATATGCAAGTAGTAACCAAAATATGCAAGCCGACGTGTCAAGCCAAGCGCTTATTAGAAACACCATTTATTAATAGTGGCTAGGATAATAGCAGCTAGAATTTGACTAAGAACAACAATCCGAACTGTCTTATCAATACCTGTCAAAGAACGGATGAATTAACAGTTTTGTTTAGAACAAAAATCTATAATATCTGCACCAAATTGCGTGGTTGTATTATTATCGCGATTTCTTTACTATTTTGACCGAGCGTTTAACAAGGCATAATACTCTTGATGATCTAAAAGACCTAATCTCACTCTCTTTAAACGGTGGATTTTTAGGTAGCCTAATTTGATGTAATTCATGTTGGTACGTCTATTAGTGTTCGCGTAATTCGTATTTGCGAGCTTAAATTTGGCATTACCTTTTCGGGGTTTTTATTAGTTTTATGTACGATTTAAAAGACCTACCTAGACTTATTATTTTCTTAGAGGTTGCCAAACAAGGCTCATTTACTGAAGGAGCCAAAAAACTTGGATTAAAAAAATCCGGCGCTAGCCTTCATATCACAAGTTTAGAAGAGCGGTTGCAAGTGCAGTTGTTGAATCGTTCTACACGTGGTATTCAATTGACCGAGGCCGGAGAGCGTCTATTTTCATACTGTAATTTAATAAACACGCATTTAGTTGAGTCGTTTAATGAGTTACAAGAAATCGATCATCAGCCCAAAGGGCCGCTTACAGTTACAGCGCCGCATTCGCTAGAACAGCACGTTGTTATTCCTGTTATACAAAGTTTTTGTGAACAGTTTCCTAATATTCAGCCGTGTATAATTACGGATGACAAACCGCTGGACCTCATTAAAAATAATATTGATATCTCAATTCACATTGGCAAACTCAGCGATAGTAATTATCGTGCGAGAAATATCGGCACCATTAACGACGTTTTGTGTGCATCGCCTCAATATCTTGAGCGACACGACCCAATCAATTGTGTCGAAGATCTCTATAAACACAAATGGATTGCAACTGGCTGGCAGCAAATAAAGCCACAATACAGTTTTGTGCACTCGTGTAATAGTGATGTTGAGATATTTGACTTCCCTCAAGATATGAGAGCGAACACTTTACCTGCTGCCTTTAAAATGGTCGAGCTGGGTATGGGAATCGCTATCTTGCCAGATATTTACGTCATAAATGCTTTAAATGAAGGACGATTAGTTCGGATATTGCCCGATTTAAAGTGCACTCAATGGCCTATCTATGCAGTGCATCCTTATCACGGCAAGGTGCCGAATAAAATTAAAACATTTATCGATAGTGTTGAGAATAAAATCGCGGAAATTATTCCGCAAAAAAAACAATACGTTATTTAAACGTTAATAATACGCCTCATCTAATGATCGATTGATGAGAGTGAGCTCTAGATATCGCTAGATCTTGAGTGGCGCTCATCAATTGTTCAAATTTAAAATCTACCTCTAGCTATTCTGTTACGTCATTACATCTGAGCTTCTCTCTAAATGAGGGGTTAGAGAGCTCCGATGAACCTTCCATAATTTATTCAGAGTTTTTTCGGTAAATCGTCGATTGGCGAGTTTTTCGTATAATTTATTCCGGTTTTTGTTAAAGATTGGTTACGGTTTCGATACTTGTTTGAAAATTTCGTCGCCTCCCTACTAATAGGTTAAGCGTATTAAATTATTCAGTAACGATTGTTAAAAATAAGAAATGCAAAAATGTTCGATTTCCGATATATCGAAGGCCAATTGTTCTGTCTTTAATTCGCCAATTAGTAATATTCTAAAAAACGGTATTATTTGTTTTTATTGTAAGAGTGGGTCTGTTTAGATTTGAAATCGTGTGTAATGGATATTTTGAGTAATTTCATGTAATCGCGAATTATTTGATTTTCTTCTGAGGTATGGTTCATGTTTTGAAGAATAAATACTTCTGAGAATATTTTTTTAAAAAAATTGATCTTCATCATTTTATCGATCTCTACCAGATCTTTCTAATCTTCCTATTTTGGTGCTTTTTAAGATTGACTGTCTTAATTTGGCCCAATTTATATTTTGACTTTTCTGTTATTTATTCGTGACAAGTTGTTGAGAAAAATACTTAATATCTTTGCTGTGTAAATATTATTTGGTGCAGTTAAATCTTTAAATGCACCACGGATGTTCTTGTTTTGATTGCTTTTTTGAAGCCGATGATTTTTTTCCTGTAAGAAAGCCTAGTATTTGGTGAGCAAGGTGAGATTTTTAATAAATCTTAAGGTGTTGGTTTTTGTTTAAGTTCGACCCTAATGTTACAGATATTTTAATTTTTAAATTTATAGGCTGTTTTTTTCGGTGCGTTTTTTTGCCTTTTTCGTTTGAAAAAAATAATTAAATCTAATTTATAGAGTGTTTAAGATTGTGTTCAAAAAAACGTAACTCTAAGTTCGATTATTTGGGGTTACCCCTTATTAAGTCTTTCGTATAAGGTTTCGGCTCAGTTGGAGGTGGAAATTATCCACGCTGAAAAATATTCTTAGATTTTAATTAAAAGGAAGTAGGAGCAAAAAATGAAATTCGTAAAAACGGGAGTTACTGCGCTGAGCTTGGTTGTTGCGTCAGCTGCATTTGCTGATAAAAAAGTCCAAGTATTTCCAGGTTATATTTCTCACGGTATTAACGTTTATAACGGCGAGTTAATTGCGGACTATTCGAATACTTCTCCAGGCGTTGAGTGGTTATTTGAAGCTCCACGCGAAATTGGTGTTTTCATTGAAGGAGCACCGGAAGGTACTGATGGTGGTGTGATTACCGCGGATACTGATCGTTCTTTGCCAGTTGCAACTACCCGCGACTTTTTAGATTTCTTTAATCCAGGCGGCGAAATTGATTTATCTCTACTGAACGTACCTTTAGATCAAATCGGCAGCAACTTCTTTGGTTTTACCGCAGTTGATGATCGTATCGTACCACCATCATTTGAAACCATCAGCGGTAACCCAACCGTTTATCGCTCTGCAGGTGTTAATGAAGCTCCTACCGTTGCAGAGTGGGAAGCCGCACGTGGTGTGTTAACAGCAGTGGTAAATGATGATGGCACAACCACAGTACGCGTTACGCTACGCGATGCATTCCCCAATGCAGTATTTACTTTATGGGATGTAGGTTCGAATTTCCCGTTATCTGAGAATGAAGCCGGTTACGCAGTACCTTTAGGTGGTATTCCTAACGTTGTTCGTACCGACGCCGAAGGCTGTGTATTCCGTGAAGTTATTCTTCCTTACGATTTAACTCGTGAATGTAAAAGTGGTGCGGAATCTTGTACCAGTTATGTAGCAGGCTTCTATCACTTTGATGGTCAAGCTTATGGTGCATCACCTGCGGGTACTTTTGCAAACGCGCCAGCGGGTCTATACGCAGGCAACCAAATGGTTTGGCCAATCAACGGTGACTTATTACAAGCGCCTGCGACCGAATTTGGCCGTCCTGTTCACGGTTGTAAAACACCTTACCGAAGCATTTTCGCCGGTAAATAAGGTTTTTTGTCGTGCTGCCTTGTGCGGCACGACATTTTTATTATCGATAAATTTTGGAAAACGTACATGGCAACTAAGTTAATTGTTTTATCAAATCCCAATCCAGAAGGCAAAGAAGCGGCAGAAGAATATGGCGCTGGCGTGAAAGCGCTTTTAGGAAAATTTGGCGGCTCCATCGCTTCACGTTCCGTTGCAACCGAAACTGTAACCGGTAGTTTCGAAGCCAAAGTCATTATGGTTGTGCAATTTGAAACTGAAGAAGGTCTTAAAGATTTTGCTTATGGTGAGGAATACGCAGCGTTAATTCCTTTGCGCGATAAAGCATTTACGCAAATGACACTGTTGCTTGCAGACTAATTAAATTATGTAACCAGAAAAAGGCTGTGCTATGAACGAAGAAATGAGTTTTGATTATATAGTTCATGAATTAAGCGGGCACGGTAATGGGATGATCGGCCACACTGAGTGTAAAAAATATTTGCGACATTCACATCCGGCGCTAGGCGTTGATTGGATTGCTGATCATGATTTCGAAAAAGGCTGGGTGCACGCAGTAAGAGGGATTTCAATTTCTGATCCTGTCTTTGCGGGTCACTTTTTTGACGCGGCAATGTATCCAGGTACCAACCTAACCCAAGACATCAATCAGATTGCGACCTTATTGTTCTCGGCGATGACTGGGCCATTAAATGGCGACTTCACTGCATTTAAAGAAATTAAAGGCAATTATGGTCATCCGATTCCGCCGGGTTGTGTTTTAGATTTTGCCGTCTGGGCCTTAGATAAAGGTGAAGGCAAGACTATGCGCGTAAAAATGGAAGGCCGAGTTCGCGATTTTAAACATTATAAAGAACCCAACAAATACGGCTTAACATTTAAAGCTGCCATTGAAGTTGAGTCGTTGATTTTGCGGGCAAATCCAAAAGTGTACGATGGTATTTGGATTTAATTCAGAATTATTAATCGGATTATTATTTAGGATGTAAATGATATGAATGCAAACGATGCGCGTTTTTTATTAGAACGATACATGGATGGCAAAGATAACATCAAGGCAGATGTACTAGAGTCTGTGTTCAGTCAAAATGCGGATGTTGTATTTGATATCAAACCTAGCAATATTTATTTTCCAGAAATTATTACTGGTGCAAAAAATATTTCGATAGAAATGTTTGGCGAGTTTCATGATAAATTCAAGGATGTAAAAAGCTACTACATTGATTCGGATATCAATAAGCTGTATTCAAAAAAATCGGTAAAAAATCAACGTTGGCTAGTTACCATGATCGAGAGAGAAACACTTAATACTCGCATTGGTGCTGGTTACTACAATTGGTTTTTTACTGAAGAAGAACAAGCAAAGGTAGCGCGATTAGAAATTACTATTTTAGATATGGTTTCATTTCCAGCCAATGAAAATAACTGGCTTTTGAAATTACAATCAAACTTATTAGATTATCCTTGGGTTTCTTCAATTGATCCGTTTAAGGCATTTGAGCAATACAGTGAATTGGCCAATATTTACCAATTCATAAATTAAGAGCTTTGTGGGACTTCTGGTTTTAACTCTAAATTCTAGGTGAGGTCTTATTCATGACGATTCAAGCATTTTTAGATGCCGTCGGAAATATCAAAAGTGTAGTACTAGCAGATCAAAAATCGGAAGTGACAGGCGAAGAGTTTTTAAAAGAAGTTTTATCGGCAAGCCAAGAACTTATCGACTCAGGCTTTAAAGCAGGAACCTCCTGTCTTGTTCGGCTAAGTAACAACGTGGCCAGCGTTGTTATGTTATTTTCTGTTTTAAAAGCTGGTGGTGTGGTGTTTGTTGGTAATCCTCACGATCCTATTGCCAAGTGTGATGGTATTATTAAAAAGTTTGGTATCGGAGCTTTTTTTGGTGATAAGCCGTCGGTATTGGCGTTACAAGCAAGCCTAGGTGAAGGCGTGCGAGTAGAGCGCTTGCAAACTGGTAAACTTGCCGCTGGTTTTTGCCCACATTTTAGCCGGACTTTAGCCAATCAAGATGAAAGAATGGCAAATGTAAATATTGCGGTATTCAGCTCTGGTTCTACCGGGGAGCCAAAAGCCATTTTACATAATGTAAGTTCTGTACTGAAAAACGCTAAAAAACACGCTGATGCGATTGGCTTACGCAGTACTGACACTATCGCTGGATTTCTACCAATTTATTACAGCTACGGATTAGTTGCTAATTTAATGGGAAGTTTGGCCGCTGGTGCTAAGTTTGTATTTTTAGGAAATGCATCGGGTTTAACCGAAGAGTGGGCGAATGAGCAGAAAATATCTGTTTTATCACTAACTCCCTGGTTTGCCATGCAATTAAATATGAACGTGCCGAGTTTGCGTGTGATGACCTTTGGCGGTGATGCCATGTTTGGTCATATTGCTCGCGAATTGCAACAACGTTTCCCACAATGTGAACTATACAGCACCTATGGCTTAACGGAAGCTGGTCCACGTGTGGCCACGTGGCGATTTGATAATCGAGTGGTTCCCGATTCGGAAATTGTACCCCTAGGCGAAGCCTTACCAGGTTGCGAATTGATTATCGATAATCACGATATTGAAGGCGAATACGGCGAGCTTTTAGTACGCACAGACACTCGTATGTTGGGTTATTACTACGGTGTTGAGCAAGGTTACTTTATGCCAGATTGGCAAGAGAACATGGTCCATACCGAAGATTTATTTAACGTGGTTGATGGCGAATTATTCTTTGTATCCCGCGCGAAAGAAATGATTGTGCAAAATGGTGAGAAGATATTCCCTTCTTCGGTCGAGTCAGTGTTGCGACGAATTAACGGCGTTGTTGACGCTAACGTTCGCGGTGTTCGTTGTGAAACTCGCGGACAAATAGCCAAAGCGTTTATTAAAACCAGTATCGATATCGATATTAGTGAAGTTCGTAGAGCACTATTGGATAAATTACCGCAGTCGGCAATACCTTCCGAGTACGTTTTTGTCGATGAAATTCCACGTACCGCAACCGGTAAGAAGAGCGCATCAGCTGTTTATCAATAATTTAGGATTTAGTGTTATGAGTTCTGAAAAAGAAACAATCGAAAAAGAATTACGTGATGGTTTTAAAAATGTATTAATGATTTCTCAAATCGACTTCGTTGATCTTGATGATGAGTTAAACTTAGACAGTCTAACTCAAACTGAATTGCGTGTTTATTTAGAGAAACAATACGGTTTGGCGATTGATATCGAGTCATTGCCACCAACGGTATTTGTAACCTTAGAGTCAATTATTTCTCATGTTATCGAAAATAAGGCTCAATTAGCAGGTTAGTTTTTTTGTATTGTGTTTCGGTCCTTTCCTATTTCGCGGGGTTTTGCCCCGCGTTTTTTATTCGATTTTTTCTATCTTTCCCTTCTTATTTTTTTATCTTTTCTAATTTAATTTCTCTGAAAATATTCAGATATTTATTTAAAATTTTATTTTTATAAAGAAATAATATCTTCGTGATTATTTCTTTATTTGTACGTAATTGTAGGAAAGTTTATTGCGGCGGAGTCTTTGATCCTAGCACAAATTAAACAATGTAATTACAATTTACTATTAAACTCGATGTTCATTTTAATGGGTATATTGTGTAATCAATTGCTCGTTTATTGTTGCTTTATTGTTCTTTTGTGTTTGGACAATTACTTAAAAATAAATGGACATTGGGAAATAATCATGAAATTCGGAAAATTAATTTGCGTTAGTATAGCGGCAATTACAGCTCAAATGGCTACAGCTGAAACTACTCGTATTGTTGGCCATGTTGCTCACGGTGTGAATACCTATAATGGCAATGTAATTGCTGATTTCTCTGAAGTTGCTCCAAAAAGTGCTATTTTGGCCGATCCTTCCATTGAAGTTGGTTATTTTATTGATGGCGCGTCTGCTTCAGGCGTTATTACCGAACATACCAATCGTTCGGAATTAATTGCGACAACAACGGATTTTATTGATTTCTTTAACCCAAATAACGTTGTTAATCCAGACCTTGTTAATAAGCCATTGGGTGACATTGGCAGCAGTGCATTTGCCTTCGAGACAGTTTTAGATCGTGCTGTTCCAGCCAGTTTTCCAGACACTGCTATGGAGAGACCGGTTGCCTATCGTGTTAATGATGCCAACGAATTTCCCACTGTTGCTGATTGGGAAACGGTCAATGGTATTTTAACCGTTGATTCACACGAAGATGGCACCTCTACCGTGCGAATTACTATGCGCAATGGTTTTCCAGAAGCAGTTTACAGTTTTTGGGATTTAGGTCAGTACGACCCTCTTACCGAGAACGAGCAAACTTACGTTGTGCCTTTAGGTGGTATTCCTAACGCTACTGTTTCGGATGAAAACGGCTGTTTATTTAAGGAATTTGATGTTGCTTACGATCTAGCAAGAGCGTGTGAAGTAGGTGCAACTTCTTGTACCAATATTATTGCCGGTTTTTATCATTGGGACGGCCAACTATACGGTGCTGCACCTACCGGTAATTTTGCCGGATTGCCAACGGGTATCGTCGGTAGTATTCACATGTTCTTTAACGTTACCGGTAAGAATTTACAAGAACCTGCTACCGCATTTGGTAAACCCAGAGTGCATGGTTGCTACGGACCACGTCCATTCTTAGATTAAAAACTCTGATTAATTAAGAACCTTCAGAAATCTAGAGACGCGTACTTTATTAATAATAGGAACCTCTGATTAACTCATCCATGATTTAATCAGAGGACAGAAATTGAAAATGCGATTTCCAATTTCTTCACA